>JAJZQS010000157.1 GCA_021806745.1 bacterium | reverse complement strand
CCCTCCCCGAAGCACCCGCCGCCAACGCCAGCGCCCGCGCGTGACCGCCCCAGCCGAGAGTGCAGTCGAGCGCGGTGGCGCCCTCCAGCGGAGACAGCGCGGCCAAGACCTCGCCCAGCATCACCGGTCGGTGCGCGCCCGCCGGAGTCGAGCCCCGCGCGGCCGCCTTGGCCATCGCCTCGGGGTCGCCGGAAAGTTCCTTGTATTTGTGGGCGAACTCGCGCGGATGCGTGCCGCGGTAGCGGTCGCGCCGCCGGTGCGCCGATGCCGCGCGCGCGGCCGCGCGGCAGACGGCCGGAAGTTCGATCTCGCTCAAGAGCCGCGCCTCGACCCAGCGCAGCTCAAGCCCCGAGGTCGGCGCCGGAGCCGCGGACAGCCCGCGCACGACAAGACCCGCGGCGGCCCCGTCTTGCGACAATTCCGAGATCGGACCCGCCTCCACGCCCAGGCGCTCGCGCAGCAGCCGCGCCACGGCCTCGGCCGCGTCCTCTCCCGGCGCGGGCGCAACCCACGGCAGTTCCCACGCGCCCGCTCCCGTGCGCCACAGCAGCGCCATTCCCGAGCGCAGCACCACCGCCGCGACCCCGCGCTCCACTCAGCGCTCTCGCAACTCCACGATCTTCGCCGGCGAGGTCGCGCCCTTGACCAGGCGCAAATCGCCCGAGCGCGCTCCCAACGCCGCGGCCAGAGCCGCCAGCGCCTCGCGGTTGGCCGCGCCCTCGCGCGGCCGGGCCTTGACCCAGACCTCGTAGGAGTCGGCCGCGCGGCGCTCGACGCGGCGCTCGCGCGAATCGGCATGCACCTTCAACTTGATGAGCACGCGATCTCAGCCGAGTTCGCTTTCCAGCCGGTCGGCCACGGTCTTGAGGACTTTCACCCGCGCCCACTTCTTGTCCTGGCCCTCGACCAAGGTCCACGGCGCGTGCGGAGCGTCGGTGCGCTCGAACATCTCCACGGCCGCGGCCTGATAGGCGTCCCACTTGGCGCGGTTGCGCCAGTCCTCATCGGTGATCTTGTACTGCTTGAAAGGAGTCTTCACCCGGTCCTTGAAGCGGCGCAACTGCTCTTCGGGAGTGATCTGCAGCCAGAACTTGCAGATGATCGCGCCGGACTCGGCGAGCTCTTCCTCGAAAGCCGCGATCTCGCCGTAGGCGCGCTTCCAATCCTGCGGCGCGCAAAAACCCTCCACGCGCTCCACCAGCACGCGCCCATACCAGGTGCGGTCGTAGATCGTCGCGTGCCCGCGCCGGGGCAGGTTGCGCCAGAAACGCCACAGATACGGGTGCGCGCGCTCCTCGTCGGTGGGCGCGGCCACGGCCATCACGCGCGCGCTACGCGCGTCGATGGCCGACAGCAGGCGGCGAATCGAGCCCCCCTTTCCCGCCGCGTCCACGCCCTCGAACGCGCAGATCAGCGAGCGGCCCTCGCCGCGCAGGCGCCGCGTCAATTCGGCCACGCGCGCCTGCTGCTTGTCGAGCTTGCGCGCGTAGTCGGCCTCCTCCAGGGACTTGGTCATGTCCAAGCGCGAGAGCACCGACACCTTCGGCGCCTTCGGACGGTCGGGCGGGTTCGCGGGCGCGGCGGCCTCGGCGCGCGCCTGGGACAATCCCGCGTTCATCGCCGCCAGCACGGCTTCGCCGACGGCGAGGTCGCGCCAGTGCCGGTCCTCGGCCTCGACCACGGTCCACGGCGCGCGGGCCGTGGAGGTTCGCGCCAGCGCGCGCGCGGCCGCGTCCCGGAAGCGTCCGTAGCGCTCGGCCAGCTCCCAATCGCGCCGACTCACGCGCCAGGCGGTGGCCGGGTCGCCTTCAAGCTCGCGCAGGCGGCGGCGCTGGGCCTTCTTGGTCAGGTGCAGCCAGATCTTGACGAGCGCGGTGTCCTCGCGCGTGAGCATCTCCTCGAAGGCCGCCGCGCGGTCGAGCGCCCGCTCGAAGCGCGCGGCTCCCCCTTTTTTCAGCGCGCGCCGCTCGATGGGCCGCGCGTACCAGCCGCCGATGACGAACGCCCCGCGGCCGGCGGCGGGAAGAGTCGTCCAGTAACGCCAATACTCGGGCCGCTGCTCGGCCTCGGGCTCGTCGTCGCCGTAGGCCTCCACGCGCAGGCCGCGCGCGTCCATCCAGTCCACGAGCCTGCGCGCGACCTCGGTCTTGCCGCCGCCCTCGACGCCGCCGAGCACCACCAGCAGGCGCATCCGGGTCGCCGCCAGCGCGTGCTGGGCTTTCAAAAGCTCGGCGCGAAGCTTGGCCGAGCGCGCCTCGAACGCCGCCTTGTCCACCTTGCGTCCCAACTCCGCGCTGTCGAACATGTCGCCTCCGCCCCGCGCGCAGTATAGCCCCGCGCGCAAGCCGCGGTCAATGCGGCCCGCCGCGCGCGGTTGACGCACTCGACGCCGGATTGCGACAATGCCGCCGTGGACCGCGTCACCTTCCTGGCGCTCGCCGCGCTGACGCTGACCGCGCCGCGCGCGCGCGCGCACGACTATCCGATCTCGCCGGTGCTGGTGGCCCTGCGCGTCGAGCCCGATCGCATGGTCGCCGACGTGGACTCGGACTCCATCTATTGGATCGAGGAGGTCGTCGGCCTGCACCCGATGCCCCCCGACGGCTGGCCCGAGGCGGCCAGGCGCGCGGCGCAAGACTACGCCAACGCCCACCTGCGCCTGAGCGCCGACGGCCGACGACTTCAGGGGACCCTGCTGTCGGCGAGCTACCGCCAGGGCCTGGGCCAGGTCAACGAGCAGGGCCGCATTCATCTGCGCCTGGCCTACCCGGCGCTGGGCGAGGCCAAGACCCTGTCGGGCGAGGCGGATTTCTTCGAGGACTACCGCCAGGAGCGTCTCGCCGAGAAGGCGCCGATCCTGCCGTTCCAGACCTTCGAGACGCGCCTGAGCGTGCCCGGCCGCCTCCCCCACGAGTTCGTGCTCAGGCCCGGCGCGGACTCGTTCTCGCTGCCCGCCGCCGACGCGCGGCGCACGCGCGCGCAGCGCGCGCTGCAGTCCCTGTCGGCCGGCGCCGCTCGGGTGCTCCTGGACTGGAGCGCGTGGCCGGCGCTGCTGGCGCTGTCGCTGTCGATGGCTCCGGCGCCCGGACGCGCGCGCGCCGCCGAACTCGCGGCCGTCGCGCTGGGCGCGGCGCTGCCGATTTCGCCCGCCGTCCAGCCGGCGTGGGCGGCGGGAGTCTGCGCGGCGCTGGCGGCCGGGCGCTGGCTGCCGGCGGCGCCGGCGCTTGAGACGGCGGCGCTGGCCATGCTCGGCCGCGCGTGGTCGCTGGGAGCGCTGTCCGAGCTTCCCGGCGCGGCGCCGGGCGCGGCCGAGCGCGCGCTGGCCGCGGCGGGGTTTCTTGCGGCCGCGGCCGCGGCGCTTGGCGCGGGCGCGCTGGCGGCGGCGCGCGCGGCGCGCGGCCTGGAGCGCGAGAGCGCCTCCCGCGCCGCGGAGCTTTTCGAACGCCGCCGCCGCCTGGCCGCGACGGCGATCGGCATCGTGTGCGCGGCCGCGCTTCTGGGAGGACGCTGACGCGATGAACGCGATCTCATTTCGAGGCGCCGGCAAGATTTACCGGCGCTCGCACCTGGGCAAGACTTTCGAGACCGTGGGCCTTGCCGGCCTGACGCTGGAAATCCCCGCGGGCCGGGTCTTCGGCCTGCTCGGCCTCAACGGCTCGGGCAAGACCACCGCGATCAAGCTGGTCATGGGCCTGCACCTGCCCACGACCGGCGAGGTCTTCGCTCTCGGCCGCCGCGCCGGCGAAGTGGAGACGCTCGCGCGCGTCGGCTACGCGCCCGAGGCCGCCTATCTCAACCGCGCGCTGACCGGGCGCGAGACGCTGCGTCTGTACGCGGCGCTGTCGCGCATCCCCGCGGCCGAGCGGGAGCGGCGCGTGGAGACGATCATGCGCCGCATGGGCCTGGCGCACGCGCTCGACCGGCGGCTGTCGGAGTACTCGAAAGGGATGCTGCAGCGCGCGAGCCTGGCCCAGGCGCTGGTGCACGACCCCGAGCTCGTGATCCTCGATGAACCGGTGACGGGCCTCGACCCTTTGGCGATTCGCGAGATGCGCGAGTTGATCCTGGACTTGAAAAAGCGCGGCAAGACCGTGCTGTTCTCCTCCCACGACATCTCCGAGGTGGAGCGCGTCTGCGACCGCATCGCGATCCTCAGCGGCGGGCGCCTGGC
>JAJZQS010000039.1 GCA_021806745.1 bacterium | reverse complement strand
GCGCGCGTGCGTGCCGCCGACGTCGCCGGCCAGGACCAGGGCCTCAGGCGGCATCGTTGATCCACGCGCGGCCGTCGCGCCGAAGCAGTTCGTCGGCCTCGGCCGGCCCCCAGGAGCCGGCGGCGTAGTTCGGGAAGCCCCGCGCCGGCAGGGCGTGCCAGACGTCGAGCAGCGGCTGGATCACGCGCCAGCCGGCCTCGGTCATGTCCGCGCGCTGGAACAAGGTCTGGTCGCCGATCATCACGTCGTGAAGCAAGGTCTCGTAGCCGGTGGCGGGGCGAGCGCCGAAATATTCCGCGTACTTGAACTTCATCTGGACGTCGCCGATGTCCACGGTCGGACCGGGAATCTTCGCGCCAAAGCGCAGCGAGATGCCTTCGTCGGGCTGGACATGAATGGTCAGCACGTTCGGGTCGAGCTCGCCCACGCCCATGCGCCGAAACAGCTGCAGCGGCGGACGGCGGAAGTGGATTGAGATCGTGGTGGAGCGCGCCTTCAGGCGCTTGCCGGTGCGCAAGTAGAACGGCACGCCCGCCCAGCGCCAGTTGTCGATGCCCACCCGCAGCGCCGCGTAGGTTTCCGTCTGCGACTGCGCGGCCACGCCGGGCTCCTCGCGGTAGCCGAGCACGCGCGCGCCTCCCAGGGTTCCCGCGGCGTATTGCCCGCGGGCCGCGCTGGTCAGCACGCCTTCGGCCGAGGGCGGCTGAAGCGCGGCCAGGATTTTGGCCTTCTCGTCGCGCACCGCCTCGGCGGCGAAGGAGCTCGGCGGCTCCATCGCCGTCAGCGCGAGCAGTTGGAAGAGGTGGTTGGGGACCATGTCGCGCAGCGCGCCCGCGCCTTCGTAGTAGCCCGCGCGCTTTTCCACGCCCAGCGTCTCGGCCGCGGTGATCTGCACGTGGTCGATGTAGCGCCGATCCCAGATCGGCTCGAAGATCCCGTTGCCGAAGCGAAAGACCATCAGGTTCTGGACGGTCTCCTTGCCCATGTAGTGGTCGATGCGGTAGATCTGCTCTTCGCCCATCACGCGGCGCAGTTGGGCGTTGAGCTGTGAGGCCGACTCCAAATCGCGGCCGAAAGGCTTCTCGACGACCAGCCGCCGCCACAGCCCGTCGGGCGGCCGGGTCAGCCCCGCCTCGCCCAGGCGCTCGGCGATGAGGCCGAAGAACTGCGGCGCGGTCGCGAAATAGTAGAGATGGTTGCCGGGAACGCCGGACTCCTTCTCGATGATGTCGAGCCTCTGCTGAAGCCGCTCGAAAGTCGCCGGATCGTCGAAGACGCCGGTGACGTAGTGAAGCCGCTCCGCCAGCCAGTTCCAGACGGCCGGATCGAAGGTCCCCGTCGCGTTTCCGGGAGCCTCGCGCGTGAGCTCCTCGCGAAACGACTGCGAGGTGTGCTCGATGTTGGACACGCCGACCACCGCGAAGCGCTCCGGCAGAAGCCCCGCGGTCTTGAGGTTGTAGAGCGAAGGCATCAGCAGGCGCTTGGTCAAATCCCCGGTGGCCCCGAAGATCACCATCACGCACGCCTCGCCCGGGCCGCGCTGGCGCTCCACGGCGGCCGCCGGAGCGATTTCAGCGCTCATCGCGCGCCGGCGGGCTTTTCCAGGTGCCCGCCGAACTCGTAGCGCATCGCCGAGAGGACCTTGTCGGCGAAATCGCCGGCTCCCCGAGACTCGAAGCGCGAGTACAGCGCCGCGGTCAGCACCGGCGCCGGCACGCCCTCGTCGACGGCCGCCTCCACCGTCCAGCGTCCCTCGCCCGAGTCCGACACGCGCCCGGAAAACTTCGACAGCGCGGGGTCCTCGGCCAAAGCGGCCGCGGTCAAGTCCAGAAGCCACGACGAGATCACCGAGCCCCGACGCCAGACCTCGGCCACCTCGGCCGTGTCGATGTCGAATTGATAGCGCTCGGGCTCGCGCAGCGGCGTGGTCTCCGCGTCGGCCTCGCGCCGGGTCTTGCCGGCGTCGGCGCGGCGCAGGATGTTCAAGCCCTCGGCGTAGGCGGCCATGATGCCGTACTCGATGCCGTTGTGGACCATCTTGACGAAATGGCCCGCGCCGCTGGGACCGCAGTGCAGGTAGCCGCGCGAGGCCGTGCCTTTGCCTTTGGGCCGCCCCGGCGTGGGCGGCGCGGACGACTCGGCCGGCGCCAGCGCCGCGAACAAAGGCTCCAGGCGCCCCACCGCGCGCGCGTCGCCGCCGATCATCTGGCAGTAGCCGCGCTCAAGCCCCCACACGCCGCCGCTGGTGCCGCAGTCGACGAAAAACAATCCTTTCTTGGCGAGTTCCCTGGAACGGCGGATGTCGTCCACGTAGTAGGAGTTGCCGCCGTCGACGACCGCGTCGCCCTCGGACAAAAGCGGAACCAATTCGGCCAGCGTCGCCTCCACCACCGCCGCCGGCACCATCAACCAGACGGCGCGCGGCGCCTTGAGTTTGGCGACGAGATCCTTGGGCGAGGCCGCCCCGACCGCGCCCTCGGCCGCCAGCGCCTTGACCGCCGCGTCGCTGCGGTCGTAGACCACGCACTCGTGGCCCGCCGCCTTCAGGCGCTTGACCATGTTCGCGCCCATGCGTCCCAGACCGATCATGCCCACTTGCATGCGTTCCTCCTGTCGTCTCGCCGCGGCGATTGTATCAAACGGGCCCGAGGCGACACGGAGTGTTAGACTTCTCCCGCCCCGGATTCGGGTCTCCGCCCGGCTCGGTCCGGGCGAAAAAATCTCAAACCAGGCTCGCGGCCAGCCGGCGCACGCGCGCCAACTGCGCCTGCCATGTCACGTAAATGTCGGCGATCTCCAAGCCGCCGAAGTCGCACGAAGGCGGAAGGTGAAATCCGGCCGCCAGCGAACCGACGGCATCGTTGAGCGCCGGCGCGTCGCGATCCGCGGCCAGTGCCAGGCACGTCGCGCGCAGCCGGGACAGGCAATCGGCGGGGCGAAGGGACTCGTCGGGCTCCTGCCAACGCCAGCGGCGCTTGCCGTCGACGGCCACGATGTCGAGCGTCGGCACGGCGACGACGCGCAGTTCTTTTTTCGGAGCCGCCTGGGAAAATATCTCCCCGCCCGGCAGCATCGAATCTTCCATGCTCACGTCCAGGACGCCGTCGGACGGCATGAAGCGCTCTCCTTGCGCCTGGAACGCCGCGATCAGTGCGATGTCCCGCCACGGCGCGAAAATCCGTCCGCCCAAGACGAGCCCCCCCTCCCGAACGGCCACCTCGTCGACGAGCACGGGCTTGGCCGGCGCGACGGACGAACGCGCGGGCGTGACCACGGCCGCGATGCCGCACGCCTGCAGCGCGCGCGCGCAGGCGATCAGGCGCCCCGCGGGCTGATTGACCGCGAACACGCCCGCGGCGCCCGAGGCCGCGATCCCCGCGGCCGCCAATTTTTCATCGACCTCGTCGCGCTGCTCCGGGGCGAGCGGAACGCTGCCCTCGTGCAGCAGCCAGGCCGGCTCGTCGGCCCGGATGTCTTCGAACGCGACGCGCGCCAGCACGGCCTCGGTGCGCTTCAGGCGCTGCAAGGCGTCGTCGCGCTGCGCCTGGGAGGCCGCCGCGCTCTCGACGACCGCGGCGTAGGCCGCGGCGGAATCGGACAGACAGCCGAGTTGCGAGCCGCACACATAGCCGAGCAGCAACCGCGCCGCGGGCTGCGCGTCGCCGGCGTCGCCCGCGAGCGCGCCCGACAACAGTCCGCGCGCCAGATGCGGCAGCCCTCCGTCGCTCAACCCATCGGCCACCGCCAATGCCTGCGCGGGCGACAGCGCGGGACGCAATCCCGCGCGCAAATCCGACAAATACGGCGCCAGCGCGTCGCGGCCGGCGGCCAGCGCCGCCGCGATGTCTCCCGCCCCCGTGGTCGGCCCTTCCTCGACGCCCTCTTCTTTGAGCAGAAGCGCGGCGCCAAGCCCCGCCAGCGCGCCTCCCACGTGCGCGCCGTGCGCCACGCCCGACAGGCGGCCGGTCGGATCTCCATGGAAACTCGTCCACTCCATGCCCAGCCAGACCAAACCGAACAGCGCGGCGCTGGCGGTGAAACCCGCGTTCATTCCCCAGAAGCGCAGGCGGTTGCGCGGAAACAACACCGCGTAGGCCGCGATCACCGAAGCGATCGCTCCGCTGGCCCCCAAAGTCGGGATGAACCCGCCCGGGTCGGCCATGAGCATGGCCGCGTTGGCGAACAGCCCCCCGCAAAGATACAACGGAAGATACCAGCGCCCCAGGCGCATTTCCACGCGATGACCGAAAATCCAGAGCGCCCACATGTTGCCGAGCAGATGAAAAAAATCTCCGTGCAAGAACAACGAAGTCAACCAGGTGTACCAGGTCGGCCGGCCGGGCCAAAACGCGAAAAACGCCAGATAGTCCCGATACGGCCACGGCACGCCCGCCGCCTCGCCCACGAAGACGAAAGTGTTGACGAGAATCAGCGCGATCGTGACCCTCCCCCAATCGACGGGGGTTTCGCCCTCGGCGTAAGGAAACATCGGCGAAGTTTATCCCGACGCCGGCGACGCGTCAAGACTCCGTCGCGCCGGAGGCCTTTCCCGGCCAAAAACCTCCAGACCGGAAAATCTTCGAAAATCGGACCCGAACGGGAATTATGTATCTTGAGCCGACCCGGGGAGGTTCGATGTCGATACGGCGCCGGATCGCTGTCGCCGCCGCGTTATCGCTCGGCTGCGCGCGCGAGCAACCGGCGGCATACAGGTACTTCTACCAAGACGTCTTCAAGCCGTATTTCACGCTCGACCGGGCGTCGGGCCTTTATCGCCCGACGCGCGAGGGCGGCAGCGCCCGCGCGTTCGAGGCGAGCAAACCCGCGAACGTCCTGCGCATATTTTTGGTCGGCGGCTCCATCGCGCAGATGTACCACGGAGAAAACGACCTGGTCCCGACGCTGGAGCGCGCGACGCCCGGCCGCCGAGTCGAATTCATCAATTGCGGCATGGCCGGTTATGACAGTCCTCGCGAACAACTGTTGGTCCGGGAGGTTCTCAACTACCAGCCCGATGCCGTGATCTTGATGTCGGGCCACAACGAGACCCTGACCCTCCCCTGGGTGCCTCGATGGAAGCTCCAGACCAACGAATTCCTGCAAAAATTCGCTCGTTCTTGGGCCACGAAATCCATTCGGATATCGCCGTTCGCGTCCGCGGGAGTCGTTCGCGGGCGCCTGGATGAATTCGAGCGGCGCGTCCGCGACATGGCGCGCGCCTGCGCGGCGCGCCGCGTGCCGCTCGTGATTTTCGTTCCGCCGCTCAACGCGCACGGCCCCTCGTCGGCACCGCTGCCCTCCAAACCGGATTTCGTCGAAGGGTGGCTGGAATATCTGGCCGGCGATTGTCGCTCCGCCCGTCTTGCTTGGCAACGCCCGGAAGCTCTGGCCGACGGAGGAGCGGCGCACGCGGCGTTTTTTTCCGGGCTTTGCATGGAATTGAAGGGCCGCCGCCGGCAGGCGAACGCGCAGTACTTGAACGCCCTGCGCGAGGAACAGCCCTTGCTGGGCCGGTGCGGCCCGGCATGCCGCGCGGCGCTCGAACGCGCCGCCGCTCAGCCGGGAGCCGTTCTCGCCGACGGCGCGGCGCAATTCGACGCCTACGCGGCGCCCAACCTGCCTGGCTACGATGAATTCATCGATTCAGTCCACTGGCGGCCCGCGATGCAGTTTCTCGTCACCCGCGCGCTGCTGGGAGCGCTCGCCCGCGCATCGCTCGCGCCTGAGTCCGCGGCGAGCGTGCCGGCGGCGACGCCGAGTCATCGCGCCCTCCGCAGCGAGCGCGGCTGGCTTTCGCTTCTGCGCGTGGCCGCATCCTCCATCCAGATGAACGAAAGCGGCATGGATTGCGCCGTCGCGATCGCGATCCTGGACTACGCCCAGCGCCGCGGCCGCGCGGATTTGGATTCGCCGCGCCTGCTCAAGGACCTGGTGGCGGGCGCGGAAATGAAGGGCCGCGCCTGGGGGATGGAAAAGCTCTCCATCGATCGCGCCGCCTGGCAACGACATCTTGGAATCGCGAGCCTGATCGACGGGCGCCTGCGGCAAGCTCGCGCCTATTTCGCGGCGTCCGTTCGAGCCGGGGGCGGCGCTGGCTCCGAGTTTTTGGGCCTTCTGGCCAGTGCGCGCCTGTCCCGCCGGCCCGAGCGACTGCGGGAGGTTCTATCCCGCGGCAAAACCGGCGGCGCTGCGGCGCCGATCGGCATGATTTCCCCCGGTTCGACGCTTTCCGCGCGGGACGCGCGCCGGCGCGCTCGCGCGCTGGAGTCATCCATCCCGACCGACCCCGCGGCGAGAGACATCGCCGCGCAAATCTATTTCCGGCTCGGCGACCGCGCGGGAGTGCGCCGCGTCTTGTGCTTTCCGCCCGCGCAGGCGGTGCGATGCGCGCGCGCCTGCCTGGATGTCGGCGACAAGGCCTGCGCGCGAGCGCAGGCGCGGCGGGCGCTGGACGACGCGCCTGACGCGCAAGGGCGCCGCGAAGCGGCGCTCGTTCTCCAAGACTCGGGCGACTCGGCGCGGTCGTTGCCCATTCTAGCCGCCGCCGCGGCGGCGGCCCCCAACGACGCGGGGGCGCAATTGGATTACGGCGTGGGGCTGTTCATGGCGGGAAGGCTCGACGAAGCCATCGGCGTCTTGCGTCGATGCGCCGAACTGGAAGCAAGCCCCGGGGACTGCGTCCTGAGCCTAGCGACGGCGTTGAACGCGGCGGGACGCCGGACGCAGGCCGCTCAAATGCTGCGCGGCGCCCGTCCACGCGCTTTCGGCGAGAACGCCGCGCGCATCGACCAAGCTTTGCGCGAGCAAAGCAAACCCTGAATCTCGCGCGAATGCCGCCGCGAGGCGCTCAACGCCGCGGCGAAAGCAGCAGCCGCTTGACGGCTCGGAAATAGGCCGGCGAGGCCGCGCGCGCGCCGAGTTCGAGCGCGAACCGGAAATTCGCCAGCGCCAGCGCCGCCGAGATCGCCGCCGCGGCCAGCACCCAGGGGCTCGACGGCCACTCCTCCGGGATGAACTCCGTCAGTCCCATCGCCAGCACGGGCGCGGCCTGATGCATCAGGCGGGGCTGCACCAGCGCGGCCGAACCGCCTCCCAGACATTGCGCGGCCGCGAGCGCGATCGCTCCCCAGGCGGCGAAGACCTCCGTCCGGCGCGAGCGGCTCAAGCGCCAGCACGCGAGCGCGTAAGCCGGAGCGGACGCCGCCACCGGGATCATGATCAGCAGGCTCGTCTTGAGCGGAAACGCCCACGCGCGCGACGCGCTCTTGAGCCACGCCCATCCGGGCCAGGAAAAGTAGGCGCCGCCGAACGTCTCGCGGTGCGCCGTCAGGTTGGTCAGCGGATCGCCGAAGCACGCCCACAGCCAGCCTTGCAGCGCCAACAGCGGCAGCAGCGCCGCGAGATAGGGCAGATACCGCGCGCGGCCGCCGGGCCGCTCCAGAGCCTCCGCGGCCCAGAGCACCGGCACGACCAGAATGCCTTGCTTTTGAGACACGCAGGCCGCCGCGGCAAGCGCGACCGCCCAGCCGCGTCGGCCGCGCAGGCAGGCCAGCACCGCCCCGGCGAAGGCCGCGGTCAGCATCGGCTCCGGCAGCGCGAAGCTCCCGGCGACCAGCCAGGACGGCGGAAAAAGAATCAGCGCCGCCGCCGCGGCCCAGGGGCGCCGCGACCGTCCGCAGGCGAGTTCGTAGGTGATCGCGACCGCGGCCGCGCCCGCGGCGTGAGACACCCAAAGAGACGCCGAGAGCAAATCCCCCAGCGCCGCCGCCGCCGCGCGCGTCGCCAGGGGATAGAGAGGAAACCACGCGGTCAGCGTCCGCGCATCGACAAAAGTCCCCAAGGGCCAGTCGGCGCCGGCGTACAGCCTCGGCGCCGTGCGCGCGATCAGCAAATAGAGGTGTCCGTCGTAGAACAACGCGAGGTCGCGCGCGCCCAGACCGGACGCGGCCGCGCAAAACGCGGAGAACGCCCACCGCGCCGCCAGCGCCGCCGCCACCCACCCCGCGCGCACGGCCCACGGCCGGGTCGCGCAGGCGGCCGCCCAACGCCTCTCGGCCGAACGCAACCGCGCCGCCGCGCCGATCTCGCTCAAAGGCTCACGCCGAAAGTCGGCAGGATGCTGACCACGCCCGTCGCGAAGATCACGGCGATGAACAGCCAATAGATGAAGCGGTTGAAACCCCGCAGCGAATGTTCGCCCATCAACTCTCGGTCGGCGGCCAGCGAGCCGAGGATGACCGCGGGCACGATCAGCACCACGATCTGCAGGACCATCAGGTTCAGCGCCAGCTTGATGAGATTGAGCGAAAATATCGGCACGAGCGCCGCGGGCAGGGACTCGACCAGGTAGACCTTGAACCAGTGCTTGCGGCCCCAGCCCACGGCCTCGGTCACGCCCCAGCAGCTGCCCAGCGAGATCACGATCAGCGCGATGAACGACGCGGTGATCAGCCCGACGCCGAAGACGGCCGGGGCGAAGCGCCCCGCCACGCCGGCCAAGCCGCGCGACAACAGCGCCGGCGAGGCGAAGTCGAGCGCGCCCAGTCCCACGCCGATGGAGGAGACCGCGATGGCCACCATGATGATTTCCGAAAACACCGCGCCCACGGCGGTCTCCAATCGGATCGCCCACAAGTGCTCCTTTTCGGTGCTCTTCTCCACGGTGGCGGAGGCCTGATAGAAGAGCATGAAGGGCATGATCACCGCGCCGATGTTGGCGGCCAGCAGGAAGACGAAGTCGGGCGCGGTGGAGAAGTAGAACGGCGTGAAGACCACGCCGCGGCGCGCGGTCAGGTAGGCGGCCGCCAGCCACACCGCGGAAAACACGGCGGAGACGATCAGCAACGGCTTTTCGGCCTCGGCATACTTCTTGTTGAAGACGACCGCGAGATGAGCCAGGAAGGCCGCGGGCACCGAGAGTTTCGGCGAAACTCCCAGCATCTGGAAGCCCACCGCGATGCCGGTGTATTCGACCACGTAGCTGACCACGTCGACGACCGCCATCGGCACGGCCGCCGCGGCGGCGACCTTGCGGCTGTAGCGCTCGCGGATCAGCTCTCCCAGCCCCCGGCCCGTGACCGCGCCCACGCGCGCGGCGACTTCCTGGATCACGTAGAGAGGCACGGCCAGCAGCATCAAAAACCAGATCAGCTTGGTGCCGTACTGCGCGCCGGTGTCGGCGGCGGTGATCGCGCTGGCGGCGTCCACGTCGGCGATCATGACCAGCCACGCCGGACCCCAAGTCTGCGCGATGCGGTTCAGGCGCGCCTTCAGCTTCGATCCCATGGCCGTGGCTTCCGGGAAGATGCTAGCAGAAAGCGAAATTGAAACCGAATCTCAATTGGGCGGGGCGTCCCGCCTCAGTCCCGCGCCGACCAGAACCAGCGCGTCTCGCCCGCGGCCCGCGCCAGGGCCGCGGGAAAAGCGGCGTCCCCGCGCGCGGCCGATTCGACGAGAGCCTTCTTGCCCGCGCCGGCCGCCAGAAGGAGGACGCCGCGCGAGGCCGAGATCGCGGGATAGGTCAGAGTCAGCCGCGGCACCGGTGGATTGGCGGCGCGTCCGGGAGTCGAAAGCACCCAGCGCTTCGATTCATGGAGCGTCGGCTCGCCGGGAAACAATGACGCCGTATGGCCGTCGGGGCCCAGACCCAGGAGGATCAGATCGAACGCAGGCTCGGCGCCGAAAAAGGACCGCAACTCGGCCTCGTAGGAGCGCGCCCCCGCCTCGGCCGAGGCGGGATCGCACGGCATCGGATGGATGTTGGCCGCGGGGATCGCCGCGCGCGACAACAGAGTCTCCCGCGCCATTCGATAGTTGCTCGCGGGGTTCTCGCGCGGCACGCAGCGCTCGTCGCCCCAGAATATGTGCGTCGACTCCCACGGCATCCGAAGAGCGGCGAGGCGTTCGTAGGTCCGGCGCGGCGTGCCGCCGCCCGACAGCGCCAGGCTGAAGCGCCCGCGCTCGGCCGCGGCCCGACTCGCCGTCTCGGCGATCGCCTCCGCCGCCGCCGCGCTCAGGCTCTCCAGGTCCGCGAACTCCGTGATGAGCGCAGCGCTCACCGGCGCGGCGCCTCCACGCGCACGCGGTAGTCCCGTCCTTCCCAGCGCCCGACTTGCGGCCAGAAGAAGGTGAAGTCCAGCGGAGCGCGCGATGACGCCTCCGTCGGCAAGTCCGCGTAGTGCACGCCGAAACTCGTCGCCGTCGAAGACAGGTCCGCGGCGCTCGCCCAGCCGTCGGCGCTCCAGCGCAGGCGAAACGGCGCGCCGACGATGACGCGCAGCACGCGCCCGGCCGCCATGCGCTTCAGGCGCCGGTTGAACCGCCAGACTTCCAGGTCGCGCCGTCCCTTGCCGTCGAGATAGCGCCGCGCCACCGGCTCCAGACGGTCGAAAGCCTGGCCGTCGCGCGCCGAGCGCAGCAGCTTCACATACTCCGCGTGCGCCCAGACCAGCGGCATCGCCGCACCCGTCGGCCGGCCGAAGTGGAGATCCCATTCGGGCTTGTCGGCCTCGTCCCAAATCTGCTCGGGCAGCATCCCGCCGCTGGTGGCGAAACGCTCCAGCGCGCGCAGATACGGCCCCGGATCGCGGCCGGCCGACAGTTCGTAGTGGCCGCGCTCGCCCACGAGCAGAGGCCACGGACGCCCGCGCCCCCAGCCCAGGAACGGGCCGCCGTCGGGACGCTGGCCGTAGCCGTCATGGTTGTAGCGCCGCCAGCAAGGCCCGAACGGCGTGTCGACTTTCAAGACCGCGTCGACGACGCGCAGGGAGTCCTCGATCAGCGCGTCGCCGGGCTTGCGCAGTCCGTAGCGCACCAGTTCCAGGAACCCCGCGTCCACCAGGTCGCGCGCGGGCACGCGCAGGGGACCGCCCGGAGGGATGTTGCGCATGGGCACCTCGTCGCGGTCGACGTCTTCCTCGCCGCTGGTGTCGGCCGGATCGGCGGGCAGGATGCGCACGTAATGGCGCGGCACGCCGGCCAAAAGCGAACCGCGCGAAGTGACGGTCCAGCTCTCGATGTTGGACTCGATGAAATCGGCGTACTCTTCGATGAAGACCGCGCCCGCCTCGTCGCCCCCGCGGCGCAGGAGCTGCGCGCCGCAGATGAGCCCGGCGACCGCCGCGGCCAAAGTCGAAGGCGAGTAGCCGGAGTTTTCCTCCCAGCGCTCCTGCTGGGTCGCCGGTCCCTCCAGAGCCAGCCACGCCGCGGCCGCGCGCGCCATCGGCAGCGCCGGCGAAAACGTCTTCAGCGCGCCCATGCACTCCAACCGCCACGCGAGGATCAGCGGAAACGCCGTCTCGTCGAGCTGCTTGCCTTCCCAGTACGCTTGGCCGTTGATCCAGAAGTTCTGATAGAAACTGCCGTCGCGCAGCTGCGAGGCGGCCAGATACAGCAGGGTACGGCGAGGCGTCTCCATGTTGCCCGCCGCGATGAGCGCGCCCGCGCTCTGGCAGAGGTCGCGCGTCCAGACCAGGTGATAGCCGCCCAGGCCGTCCTCGTCGCCGTGAGCGGCGCCCCAAGGAATGCTCATCGACGCGATCATCGCGCCGGGATAGGTCTTGTCCTCGTGCGCCAGCAAAATCTTGCGGCTGGCGCGGTAGAGCTTGCCCTCGTCGCCGGCGAACTCCTCCAGGTCGAGAGTGTCGCCGGAGGCGTCGTGCCACTGCCGGCGGAAGCGCTCGCGCTGGTCGGCGAAGGGCGTGGCCAGGGAATCGAACACGCTCGTCACGGCCGCGTGCATGCGGGGGCCGAACCCGATCACGAGCGTGAATTCCCGCCCCGCGGCCAGGTCGATCTCGGCGGTCAGCGCGACGTTGCCTTCCAGCGCGTGCCCGTAGTCCCAGGTCATGGCGTTGTTTTTCTTCAAGTCGGTCCAGCCGTCGCTGGCGCCGACGAACCCGCACGAGGTGCGAAGAAACGGCGCGCTGGCGCCCATCGCCAGCCGATGCGTTCCGCGCGCCGCCGCCAGAACCACGCGGCCGGCCACCGGCACGCGAAACGCGCTGTTGCCCATCCCGCCCATGCCCAGGTGGGGAGCCAGCAGCGCGTACAGGTGCAGGTCGCGCAAAATTTCGTCCCGGCCTTCCAGGCGCGTGTGCACGATCACGCAGGGCAGGTGAGGATCGCAGATGACCTGGTGGGCCAGGCGATAGCGTTTCTGCGTGTCTTCGCTGAGGATGCGGTAGCCGAGACAGTGTTCGTCGAGCGGTTCGACGGTGGAGACCATGTCGCGTTTTTCGTCGTGGCAGAAGGTGCGGCCGTCGGTGACGAGGTACTGGAAATCGCGCACCTGCGGATGGTCGACGGTCGGATAATAAATCTCGTTGATGACGCCGCGCGAGACGGTGAACCAAACGCGGCTGGAGGTGTTGTAGGCCGTGCCGACGGCCTCCTTGGCGCTGCCGGTCCAGCGCGGCTGCATGCCCGGCGCGCCGAACGCCTGCTCTCCTTCGAAAGTGACCTTCATCGCGCTCCTCCGCGCCCGGCGGCGCCGGGCGGCCCGAGATTAGACGCCGGCGGGCGGCTCGCCGCGCCGCGCGCGCATTGTAGTAGCATTTTCCGGACATGACCAAGACCATCCTCATCGTCGACGACGACCAGACTTTGGTCGCCCCCCTCAAGGACGGGCTGGAGTCGGCGGGCTACCGCGTGGCCGCCGCCTTCGACGCGACCCAGGGCCTTCTGCTCGCCCACCAGGAGCGCCCCGACCTGATCGTGCTCGACTATCACATGCCGGGCGGCGACGGCGGCTCGATGTACGACCGCCTGCGCGCCGCGCCCGACACCGCGGACATCCCGGTGGTCTTCTCCACCGGGCTGACCATCGAGGAGCTGCGCACGCGCGTGCGCCCCGGATCCAAGACCTTTTTTCTGAGGAAACCCGTGGGCTTTCACGGCGTGCTGTCGATCGTCAACCGCCTGCTCGGCGAAGATCGCCGCGCGCCCCACGCCGTCGAGTCGCCCGCGCCCGCATCCGCGCCGGCGCCGGCACCCCCGCCCGCCAAGGCACCTCCCGCGGCCGCGAGGTTCCACGAGTTCGACGTGCGCGTGACCTACGCCGACACCGACAAGCTCGGCATCATCTACTACGCGAACTACTTGAAATACTTCGAGCAGGGGCGCACGGAACTGCTGCGCAGCCTGGGCGTGCGCTATCGCGACCTGGAAATCCAGCGCAAGCTGTTCTTGCCCGCCGTGGAGGCCCGCTGCCGCTACCTGGCGCCCAGCCGCTACGACGACGTTTTGACCGTGCGGACCTGGATCGCGGAACTTGGGCGCGCGAGCGTGAGCTTCGAGTGCGACGTCGTCGACAAAGACCTCGGCGCGCGCCTGTGCGCGAGAGGCCATTCGCGCCACGCGGTCGTCAACGACCTTTGGCGCACCACGCGCATACCCGAGGATTTGCGCGCGCTGCTGGCGCCGTTCGTCGGGCGCGGGCCGTCATGAAAGCGAACCTCTCCGCCGCCAAGACGCGTCTTGGCGGCGGAGAGGGCGCGGACGGCGGCGTCAGTTGCTCTTGGCGCCTGGGGCCGAAGCCTTGTCGGCCTTGTCGGCCTTCTCGGCGTGCTTGGTCAAGGAGAGCTTCTTGACCTTGGGGCTGTGGATGTCGCCCAAGTAATAGACGAAGACCTGGTCGCCGACGGCGACGTCTTCGAAGGCGACCGTCTTCGCCTTCTTGCCCTTGCCGGACTTCGCCAGGACGATCGACACCTCGGCGGGGACCGAGATCTCCTCGATGGTCTCCGATTTTCCCTTCCCCCTCTTGACCTTGAGCTTGTGATTGGCCGCGTCGACGCCCGTCACCGTGGCCTTGTAATGGGACAAGCCGTGGGTCTTGGCCTTTTTCTCCGCGGGCTTGGACGCCGCGGGGGCGGCGGTGCCGTCCGACGGCGATTGAGCGACGGCCGGCGCGATCAGCGCGGCCGCGAGCAGTCCGGCGATGAATCCTTTGTTCACTCTGGTTCCTCCTGTCGTGCTGAGAGACGGCGTCGGCGCGAGGCCGACCTATTATTGACGACGCGGGCGGGCGATTCGTGCCTCGCAGCGACGAGCGGCTCACTTCAAATAGACGCTCGCCTCCACCGACATCCCCGGCGCCAGAAGCCTCCCTCCGGAAAGACGGTCGTCCAGGACGATCTTGACGGGAACGCGCTGAACGACCTTGACGAAATTTCCGGTCGCGTTCTCGGCGGGAAGCAGGCTGAAGCGGGCCCCGGTGCCGTCTTGGATGCTGTCCACGTGCCCGCGCAAGGTTTGATCGGGGTAGGAGTCGACGACCACCTCCGCGCGCTGTCCGGGGCGCATGCGCGTGAGCTGGGTTTCCTTGAAGTTCGCGACGACCCAGGCCTGTTCGGGCACCAGCGCCAGCAGCGGCTGCCCGACCTCGACATACTGGCCCGGCTCCACCGACTTGCGCGTGACGCGGCCCGCCTGCGTCGCGGAGATCTTGGTGTAGGACAAGTCCAGTTCCGCGCGCCGCTGGGCGGCCTGGGCTTGCGCGAGATCGGCCGCGGCGGATTGGGCGGAGGCGGCGGCGTGGTCGAGCGTCTCGCGCGAGATCTCGTCCTTGGCGAACAGCGCCTTGGCGCGCGCCAAGTCGGCGCTGGTCTTGTCGGCCTGCGCGCGCTGGGAGGCGGTCTTCGCGCGGGCCTGATCCACGCGCGCCTGGAAATCGCTCGGGTCGATCTCCACCAGAGGGTCGCCCGACTTGACCGTCTGGTTGTCGGAGACGAAAACTCGCAGCACGTGGCCGGAGACGCGGGAACTGATCGGCACCACGTCCGCCTCGACGAACGCGTCGTCGGTGAACTCCGTGGGCGCGCGCAGGATCAGCCAGGCGCCGAGCGCGGCCGCCGCCGCCGCCGCGGCCGCCGCATACGGCCGCCAGTCCCGGGAGCGCCGGGCGTCCTCGCGCGGCGAAGCGGGCGACGATTGCTGGTGCTCCATGGTTTCTCCGTGTGTTTTCACAGCTTGAACTCCTGGGCCCGGCCGATGGCCGCGGCGTAATTGACTCGGGAGGAATGATAGCGCGACAGCGTGGACACCTCCGCGGCGCGCGCGCGGGCGAGTTCGGCCTGCGCCTCGACGAGCTCGACCGAGTCCCCCGCGCCCTGCTGGTAGCGGTCCTGGGCCATCGCGAGCTCGCGCGAGGCCAAGGTCAGCGTGCGCTCGGCGGCGAACACCTCGGCGGCCGACTCCGACAGGCGCTCCAGCGCCGTGCGCACGTCGAGCTCCACTTGCTGGCGCACGTCGGCGAGTTGCGCCAAGGCCTCTCGGCGCTTGGACTCGGCCTCGGCCACTCGGCCCGAAAGCGCTCCGCCGGTGAACAGCGGCAGGGACACGAAGCCGCCGACATCGCCCACGTTCATCGCGTTCGAGGGCAGCTGCCCGCTTTGCGCGTAGTCGGCGGCGAGATAGACGCTGGGAGCGCGGTCGCCGCGGGCCGCCTTCGCGGCCAAGTCCTCGGCCCGCGCCTTCTCCTCCGCGGCCGCGATCTCGGCTCGGCCCAACGCCGCGTCCTGCAGGGCCGGGGCCAGCGCGGGCTGGCTCGAGGAGACCGCCGTGAAGTCGTCAAGCAGCTTGAGCTCGCGCTCCAGCGGCCAGCCGGCCACGCGCTTGAGAAGCAGTTGAGCCTCGCGCTCGGCCACGCGGGCGCGCAACAGCGAGGCCGACGCGTCCGACGCGCGGGCCTGCGCGCGCACGACGTCCACGCCGGTCGCCGCGCCCTGGCCGCGGCGGTCCTCGGCCAGAGACAGAAGGCGCTCGGCCAACTCGTCGTCGGCCGTGGCCGCGGCGACCTCGCGCTGGGCGCGCACCGCCTCCAAGTACGCGAGCTCCGCCGCCGCCGCGACCTGCTCGCGCGCGGCGCGCTCCTCGTAGACGGCCGCGCGCGCGGCCGCCTCGTCGGACTGCGCGCGGCGCGTGGCGCCCCAGTCGAAGACCTTCTGGGTCAGGCGCACGCGCGCGTCGAAAGTGTCGTAGGGTCCGAGCATGCTCGGAAACCCCGGGAAATCCAAGCCCTCGGCCGCAAGATTGACCCGGAAGGTGCGCATCTCCGAAAGCGTGGCCGTCAACTGCGGCAGAAGCGCCGCGGCCGTCTCGATTTCGCGGGCGCGCGCCGCGCGCGCGCGCTCGCCCGCGGTCAACGCGTCCAGCCGCGTGCCCACCGCGGCGCGCACCGCGTCTTGCATGGTCACCGCCATCGGGGGCTCGGCCGCGGCCGGCAACGCCAGCGCGAGAGCCGCGATCGCCGCGCGCGCGCTCATCGCTCCCGTCGCGCCGCCGCGCGGCGGCCCTCGATCGTCAGCAGGCCGTCCCGGTAGACGCGCACGAACGCCTCGTAGGACGCGCCGATTTGCGCGCCCGTGGTCAGGCCGGAGACCTCCGGATTCAGCAGGCCGGAAGTCATCGTCAAATACATCTCCGCGAGTCTGTCCGGGTCTATGTCCGAGCGCACGACCCGCTCGCGCACGCCCTGCTCCAGTAGATCGAGGATGTTCCGGCGCACGCACTTGCGGCGGAACTCCTGCATGTCGGCCCAGACCGACGGGGCGGAACGGCGCAAGTCGGTCAGGTAGGCGTGGCTCAGGCGCGAGTAGAGCTCCGCGACGAACTGGAAAGTGCGCCCCGCGCGCTCGAAGAAATCGCGGCTGTCGCGGGCGATGGCCGCCATCTCCTCGCGCCAGCGCTCGCTCTTGAACTCGCTGGCCTCGCGCAGCAGCTCCAGCTTGCTCGGGAACATCTCGTAGAGCGTCTTCTTGCTCATGCCCAGTTCCCGCGCCAGATCGTCCATCGTCACCGAGCTGAATCCCGCGGCCAGGAAACGCTCCAGCGCCACGGACACGACGCGGCGCCGGCTCTCGGCGGTCGTCTCGGGAGTGGGCGGCGCGGGAGTCGTCATGAAAATAAACCTTAGAAACTAAAATCGTTTCTAAAGTTTATTCTAGCACGGACGCGCATTGAAGTCAAGCCCGCGCCGCCCGACGCCTCGCGCTCAGCGGAAGATCTCGGCGAAGAAATCCTGCAGGGCTTTCCAGGAGCGCTCGTCGGCCTCCCGGTCGTAGGCCATGCCGGTGGACGGGTCCGAGCCCGCCTCGGGAACGGTGAAGCTGTGCACCGCGCCGCCGAACTCCGTGACCTGCCAGTCCGCGCCGACCTTGCGCATCTCGTCTTCAAAGCCCGCCAGGCCGGGCAGGGTCATCTTGTCGTCGCCGCCTTGAAAGACCAGGATCTTGGCCTTGGGTTTTATCGTCGCCGGGCTCGGCGTGGCGAGATTGCCGTGGAAGCTCGCCACGCCGCGCAAGTCCGCCCCCATGCGCGCCAACTCCAGCACCGAGGTCCCGCCGAAGCAGTAGCCGATCGCGGCCAAGCGATGCTCGTCGACTCCGGGCAGCTTCTTGAGCTCGTCAAGCCCCAGCGAGGCCCGGTGGCGCATCGCCGCTCGGTCGGAGAAGAACGCCCCGGCCAGCCGGCCCGCCGTCTCGTGATCTTTCGCGTAGACGCCTTTCCCGTACATGTCGAGCGCGAAGGCCACGTAGCCGAGCTTGGCCAGCATCTCGGCGCGGCGGCGCACGTAGGGGCCGTGCCCCCACCACTCGTGGGCGACGAGCACGCCCGGGCGAGGCCCCGGGAACGAGTCGTCCCAGGCCGCGTAGCCCTGCAGAGCGGTCTTGCCGTCGTTGTAGTCGACGACCTTCGTGCGCAGACGCGCGGCGGCGGGCGCGGCGCACAGCGCGGACAACACGGCCACGGCCAAGGCTCTGATCAAGGCGATCCCTCCCGCAACGGAGTTTCACGGCGCGGGCGATTATAGACAAATCCGCGGGGCTTGACTCGCGCGGAAAAATTGCTAAATTCCATTCATGATCAAGCTTCCCTCCGTTCTCGCCCTGATTTTCTCCGCCTCGGCGGCGCTCGCCGCGGGAGCTCCGCCCGTCTTGGCCAAGCTCGACGCCGTCCCCGGGCGTTGGGCCGAATACACGATCACGACGGTGGATGCCTCCGGCAAGACCGGGGTGATGAAGATGCGCATCGCCGCCGTCGGCAAGACGCCCGAGGGCTCCTGGATCGAGAGCCGCATGACCATGGTCTCGCCCAAACCCAAGCGGCAGCTCCCGCCCGAGACCGTCAAGATACTGCTCGACTCCCATGAAGTCATCACGCGCGCCTACGTGAAGACCCCGCACGGCGTGATGGACATGAGCGCCTCGATGTCCGCGGCCTCGCGCGAAGCCGCCTCCGGCGCGAACGCGACCAAGCGCAAGAAAGTCGGAACCGCCAAGATCACCGTGCCCGCTGGCACCTTCGAGACCGTGCGCTACGCGGTCAGCGGCGGCAATGTCACCGGGGACCTCTGGACGAAATCCGGCGTGGGCCCCTACGGGCTCATCCGCCAGATCATGCGCCACGACGGAATCAGCACCACCTTCGATCTGCTGGCCTCCGGAGACGGCGCCAAGTCCGAGGTCGACCAATCCCAGGCCCGGGCGTTGCCGTCCGCGGCGATGCTGCACCCCTTCGCCGCTCCCGCCGCGGCCCAGGCTCAGTCCTCGGCCCAGAGCGCCGCCGCCGCCCCCGCGCCCGCAGCGCCCGCGCCCGCGTCCAACCAGGACTCGAGCCAGTCCCAGGATCAATCTTCACCCGCGCAAAGCGTGGGCGGCTTCCTGGGACGGGCGATCAAGAGTCGGCTGGGTCTGTAGGCGCACCCCCCCTGGACAGCGGCCGCGGCCCGGCTATACTGGGAGGGTGATTGTCCCCCTTCTGCTGCTGGGGTCTTGCGCGGCGGCCGCCGGGCGTTCGCTGGCGGACCGCGTGGAAAGCGACTACGTCGAGCCGGCCCTGGCCGCCGTCCAGGACGCGGCGCAGGGCCGGGCTTCGTCGTGGACGCCTCCGGCGCTCGCTGAGCCCGCGTTCGCGCGCGACTTCGAAAGCGGAATCGACCGGCGCTGGATCGCGCCGCTGGCCGACCGCGGCCAGGCGGACGCCCTGTCGGCCGCGCGGGCGCTGGCCTCCTCGGACCCCGCCGCCGCCGCGAGCCTCGACGGCTGGCCGTCCTGGATGACGGCGGCGGCCGACTCGCCCGCCGCCCGCGCCCTGTCTTCCTGGATCGACGAGCGCGCGCTCGCGCGCGTGTTCTCGCCGGACTACATCCTCGGCGCCGCTCGCGCGCTTGGGCTGGGCGCGCCGGCGCCGTCGCCGCCGCCGGCCCCGGACCTCTCGGGGCTGGTTTCCGCGCCCGCCGCCTCGGCGCCCGCGGCGCGGCGCCCCGGCGCCGATGCCTGGTCGCGCTCGCGCCGCGTGCGCGATTCCACCGGCCTAGTGCGCGCGGGCTCCGCGTCTTTCGCCGCCCCGCGGCTCAAGCCCGCCCCGGAGTTCGGCTCGGGCGCGGCGCCTTCGTTCGACTCCTCGGCGCAGTCCGGCCCTTAACGCCTCGGGCCGCCTCGGCGCTCGAGGCCCGCCAGACGGGCGCGGAAGTCCTCGCGCTCCAGCGGCGTCAGCGCGGGAAAGGCGTCGATGTCGTCTTGCATCCCGCGCGGGTCGGCGCGCGCCAGCCTCCCCACGCGGTCGGCCACGAAAAAGGCCTTCGTGAATTTGCCGATCACCGTCTTGCGCACGAACGGACGCAAGAGCTTGACCACGCCCGACAGGAACGGATTTTTCAGGCGCACGCAGACCAGAAAGCTCGTGCGCGTGGCGGCCGGCCCGTCGGCGGAGGCGACCTCCTTCAAAGTCATGTCGATGACCGCGTCCGCACGAATGACCGGCCACACGCGGCTGTGGTGCTCGCCCACTCCATAATAAAGACGGCGGCCGCGCTCGCGGCGCACGAGCTCGATGACGCCGCGGGTGCCGTCGCCGTCGTCGGCCGCGGAGCGGTCGGGGCCGATCATCTCCACGCGATACGGGGCCAAGCCTCGGCGGCGCACCACGAACGCGGCCAAGTCGGGATGGTCGAGAAGGTCGTCGGAAAAATCCAGCGGCAGCGGGATGTCGCGCGGACCGACCAGCTGGCTGACGGTGCAGTCGGCAAGCGTTCTGTCGATTTCGGCGGCCGCGTCGGACTCGGCGCGCGCGGGGGCCGCCGCCAACGCCGCCCACAGCATCGCGCTCAGCATCATCGCCAGGGTGATCCCCGAGCGGGACTGCCGCAACGATCGGTCCTCGGCTACGGCAGGCGCCGCGAGTAGACGCGCGCGCCCGCCAGCGCCAAAATCAACGGCGCGGCGAACGCGGCCAGATGCCGCGCCCAGCGTCCGAAGTCGCGCCCGTCGGCGGCGGGGGCGGACGCGGCGAACAGCAGATAGACCGCGCCCGCCAGCGCCAGCAGGGCGCCGGCGACGCGGTTGACCTTGCGCCAGACGACGGGGTCGGCCATGGTCTTGGCCGTACGCACGCCGTAGAAGCGGTTGGGCGGCGCCAGGCCCAGGATCAGCGGCAGGCTGACGACGATGAAGGCCAGCGCGGGGACCGCGAACGGCTGGCGCAAAAGCGCGACGGCGGCGTTCACGGCTCCTTGAGAAACAGCGCGCCCAACGGCGGCAGGTCCAGGACCAGCGACCACTCGCGGCCGTGGGCGGGCGCGCGCTCGGCGCGCGCGGGCGCGCAGGCGCGAAAACCCGAGCCGCCGAACTCGGAGGCGTCGGAGTCCGCGAGCGTGATCCACTCGCCGCCCGCGGGCGCGCCCAGGCGGTAGCCGCGCCGCGGCACCGGCGTGAAGTTGAACACGCACAACACGCGCTTGGCGTGCTCGCGGCCGCGGCGCAGGAAGCTCAGCACCGAGTTGTCGGCGTCGGAGGCGTCGATCCACTCGAAGCCCGCCGGCTCGCAGTCGAGCGCGTGCAGCGCGGGCTCCTCGCGGTAGAGGGCGTTGAGCCGCGCGATGAGGCGCGACACGCCCTTGTGCGGCTCCCACTGCAGCAGGTGCCAGTCGACGGAACGCTCGTGGCTCCACTCGTCGCGCTGGGCGATCTCGTCGCCCATGAACAGCAGCTTCTTGCCCGGCATCGCCCATTGCCAGCAGTAGAGCAGGCGCAGGTTGGCGAACTTCTGCCAGTCGTCGCCGGGCATCTGGCCGATGAGCGCGCCCTTGCCGTGGACGACCTCGTCGTGGCTGAGCGGCATGACGAAGTTCTCGGTGAACTGGTAGATGGCGCGGAAGGTCAGGTCGTTTTGGTGGTAGCGGCGGTGCACCGGCTCCTTGCGGAAGTAGACCAGGCTGTCGTGCATCCAGCCCATGTCCCACTTGTAGCCGAATCCCAGCCCCCCCACGTAGGTCGGCCGCGACACGCCCCCCCACGCGGTCGACTCCTCGGCGATCGTCTGCGCGTCGGGGAAATTCCGATAGACCGCCTCGTTGAACTTGCGCAGGAAGTCGATGGCCTCCAGATTCTCGCGCCCGCCGTAGCGGTTGGGAATCCACTCGCCTTCCGCGCGCGAGTAGTCGAGGTAGAGCATCGAGGCCACCGCGTCCACGCGCAGGCCGTCGGCGTGGTATTTGTCGAGCCAGAACAAGGCGTTGGAGATCAAAAACGCCCGCACCTCGTTGCGGCCGTAGTTGAAGATCGCGCTCTTCCAGTCCGGATGGAAGCCCTGGCGCGGGTCGGCGTGCTCGTAGAGGTGCGTGCCGTCGAAGAACGCCGGCCCGTGCGCGTCGGTCGGAAAATGCGACGGCACCCAGTCCAGGATCACGCCCACGCCCTCGCGATGAAGCCGGTCGATCATGAACATCAGATCCTGCGGCGAGCCGTAGCGCGAAGTCGGCGCGTAATAGCCGGTGGTCTGGTAGCCCCAGGAGCCGTAGAACGGGTGCTCCATCACCGGCAAGAGCTCGACGTGCGTGAAGCCGTGACGGCGCGCGTGCTCGGCCAGGGGCTCGGCCATCTCGCGGTAGGTCAGCGGACGGTTGCCCTGCTCGGGCACGCGCCGCCAGGAGCCCAGGTGGACTTCGTAGATCGACAGCGGAGCGCCCCGCCCCTGGCGCTCGCCGCGCGCGCGCATCCAGTCCGCGTCGCCCCAGGCGTAGTCCAAGTCCCAGACCACCGAGGCCGTGCGCGGCGGCTCCTCGTGCCGGAAGCCGCACGGGTCGGCCTTTTCGAACTTGCCGCCGTGAGGTCCGGCGACGCAGTATTTGTAGAGCGCGCCGCGTCCGACGCCGGGCACGAAGCCCTCCCAGATCCCCGACGAGCCCCGCGGCTTGAGCGGATGCTTCGAGCGCGACCAGCCGTTGAAGTCTCCCATCACGTGGACCTTGCGCGCCGACGGCGCCCAGACCGCGAAGAAGGTCCCGTCGCGGCCGCCGGCCGAACCCAGGCGCGCGCCGAGGCGGTCGTAGAGCCGCTCATGCGTGCCTTCGTTGAACAGGTGCAGGTCCAAATCCGTCAGAAGGCTGACCTTGTGCTCGACCGCGTCGTGGCTCACGTTCCCTCCGGGGCGCGGCCGCACGCGCCCGTCAGCGTCCCCAGCCGCCCGGCCAACCGCGCGCTCAGCGCGTCCGGCTCAAGCCGCCAGCGCCAGTTGCCGCCGGTCGTGCCCGGCCGGTTCATGCGCGTCTGCGCTCCCAAGCCCAGAAGGTCTTGCATCGGCGCCATCGCCAGCCTGGCCGGAGAGCGCCAGACCAGGCGGACCATCGCCCACGCCGGACCCTCGGCCGCCGACGCGCCGGCCTCGCGCAAAAACAGCGCGCGCTCGCGTTCGATCTGCTCGGGACGCCGCCCCGAGGAGCCGTCGTCGTCGAACCACGCGCGCGCGGTGTCGTTGTCGTGCGTGCCGGTGTAGCCGGCGCAGTTCTCGGGCCAGCACGACGGAACGTCCTTCTCCTCGCCGAAGGAGAACTGCGCGATCTTCATGCCCGGCAGGCCGAACTTGTCGCGCAGCGCCTCCACCGGCGGCGTCAGCGCGCCCAGATCCTCGGCCAGCAGTTGAAGCCCCGGCACCTCGCGGCGGACGGTCTCGAAAAGCGCGTCGCCGGGAGCGTCCACCCAGCGCCCGCCCGCCGCGGTCTTGGCGCCCGCCGGAACCTCCCAATAATTGCGAAAGCCGATGAAGTGATCAAGCCTCAGCGCGGCAAAGCGCGCCTCGGCCAGGCGCAGGCGCCGCACCCACCACGAAAAGCCCGCGGCCTCGTGCGCGTCCCAGCGGTAGAGCGGGTTGCCCCACAGCTGTCCGTCCTTGGAGAAGTAGTCCGGCGGCACGCCCGCGCAGCCGTCGGGCAGGCCGCGGCCGTCGAGCCGGAACAGCTCCTGG
>JAJZQS010000038.1 GCA_021806745.1 bacterium | reverse complement strand
GGAGCCAGTTTTTTCACCGTCCGCTACGCCGCGCGCGGCACGACAGGAACTCGCGCGGCTCGCAGCCGATCGTGCGGCCGTCGGCGACGACGGCGCGCGCGGCGATTTCGTGCTCGCCGTCGTCGCGGCCGCTCCAGTCGCGCCACCAATGGCCCGCCGCGGGTCGACAGGCCAGCCAGCCCCGCCGATCGATGTTGACTTCCACGCGCGTGGCGTCGGGCGGAGCGCTCACGCGCACCGCGTAGCCGTCTTCGATCACTTCGCCCGGGCGCGGGAAATCGACGCTGACCCGTGCGCCGAGGCGCGGCTCCTCGTCACCTGCCGCCACGCGGTCTCCTTCGCGTCCGGCCGCGGACGCGCCGTGCGACGGGACGCGGGGCAATGGTCCTGCCAGCGCGCCGTCCGGGGCGATCACTGGAAGTCCGTCAGGTCTCCCGGAGGCAGAGCGGCGCGCACCGCGTTGAGGATCGCCGCCACGTCCACGGCTTCCTGCAGGATCGCGCCCTCGACCGGGGTCAGTCGGCCGAAGGCGGCCAGCGCCATGCCGACGAAGCTCAGCGCCATCCCGCCGACGGCGCTCTGCAGCGCGATCGTCCGCATGCGGCGGCCGATGTGGATGAACTCATCGAGTTTGACGATGGAGGCCGTGACGATCACGGCACCCGCCGCCTCGGAGGCGACATCGCTGTCGGGACCCAGCGCCACGCCGACCGTCGCCGCGGCCAGCGCCGGAGCGTCGTTGATGCCATCGCCCACGAACAGCGTCTGCGCCGCGCGCGTCTGCTGTTCGACGATCGCCAGCTTCCGCTCCGGCGAGCAGCCCGCGTGGACCTCGGAAATGCCGACTTTCGCCGCCAGGTCGCGGACCTCCTCCTCCCGGTCGCCGGAGACGAGCATCGTCTTGACGACGCCGTGGGCGGGAGACAGGTGGGTCAGGAACGACCGGCTCTCCGGCCGCGGTGCGTCGCGAAAGCGCAGCAGCGCCGCCGGTGCGCCGTCGGCCAGCAACAGGCACTCAAGGCCCGGAGCGCTGGGAGGCAGGCCTCGGCGCACGGATTCGTCGACGAACTTGCGCCCGGTCACGCGCAACGACAAGCCCTCGACGCGACCGACCAGGCCTTCTCCCGCGCGCTCGGCGACTTCGGCGGCGTCGGGCACGCTCAGTCCGCGTTCCTCGGCGGCGGCCACGACGGCCGCAGCTAGCGGATGGCGCGAGTAGCGCTCGAGCGCCGCCGCCAGCGCCAGCGCGCGCTCGGGACTCCAGCCGGACGAGGGGATGATCTCGGAGACCGACGGCCGTCCGAAGGTCAGCGTGCCCGTCTTGTCGAGAATGACGACGCGGCAGCGCGCGACGCGCTCGAGCGCGGCGGGGCTGCGCACGATGATGCCGCGCGAGGCGGCCAGCGACACCGCGCCGATGACCGCCACCGGTACGGCGATGAGCATCGGACAAGGCGTGGCCGCCACCAGGACCGCGAGAAACCGCGTGGCGTCGTGGGAGACAAGCCCCGCGGCGGCCGCCGCCGCCAGCGCCAGCGGCGCGTGCCAGAGCGACAACTGGTCGGCGAGCCGACGAAGGTTCGGGCGGCGGCTCTCGGCGTCTTCCATCACGCGCATGATGCCGGCGTAGCGCGAGTCCTTGGCCTTCTTGCGGGCCGTGATGACGAGCGTCGCCTCGCCGTTGACGGCGCCCGACAGCACGGTCGCGCCGGGAATCTTCTCGATCTGGTAGGGCTCGCCGGTCAGATAAGACTCGTTCATGGAGCCTCGCCCTTCGAGCACGACGCCGTCGACCGGGCATAGCTCGTGCGGCAGCACGACGAGCGTCTCGCCGATCTCCACCGATTCGACCGCGATGTCCGACGGGCCGTAGGGCGTGCGGCGATGCGCCGTCTGCGGCATGCGCCGCGCCAGCGCCCCGAGCACCGCCGACGCGCGCCGTCCGGCGAAGGCCTCCAAGCTGGCCCCGCCCGACAGCATCAAGACGAGGATGGCGGCCACAAGCCATTGGCCCATGAACGCGGAGACCACGACCGAGAGCGCGCCGAGCACGTCCGCGCCGAACTCGCCGCGCGCGAGTTTCCGGGCGACCTCCAGGCACAACGGCGCGCCGCCGAGGACGACGGCCGCATGAAGAGGAAACCGCGCGCCCGGCATTCGCGCCGCGAGCAGCGACAGGTGCGCGCCGATCGCGGCCGCAGTCCCCGCCGCGACGACGCCCTTCATCGTCCAATCGCCGTTCTTTTCCCGCGTCATGGGGTTCGTATATAATGCCACTTCCGCGCCGCGCCGCCGCACCCGGAACTGCGCCCGTGCCAACGCCCCACCTGAGATATCTGCGCGACTTCGAGCGACTGCTCGCCCAGGGCCGCCGCCTGCCCAACGCCGCGGCCCCCGCGCGCCCGGTGCCGCGCGCCCGCGCCGGAGCGCCGACGGTTTTGATCCTGGCGCCGCACCCCGATGACGAGTGCCTGATGGGCGTGCTGCCCCGCCGGCTTCAGCGCGAGAGCGGCTGGCGCGTGATCGCGGTCGCGGCCACGCTGGGCTCGCGCCTGGACCGGCGCGACGCGCGGCGCGCGGAGATGTCGGCCGCGTGCGCGCGCCTGGGCTGGGAGTTCGCCTGCGCCGCCGACCGCCCGCTGCACGAGATCGTGCGTGACGCGCGGCCGGAGTTGGTCTTGCTGCCTCACCGCCGCGACGCCAACGCCACCCACCGCGCCGTCCACCGCCGCGCGCTGGCGGCGCTGCGCCGCGCGGAACTCAAGTCCGGCGCCGTCGCGGCCGAGACCGAGTATTGGTCCACGCTCGAGGATCCCAACGCCCTGGTGGAGGCCGACCCCGCCGTCGCCGCAGACCTTCTTGCCGCGCTGACCTGCCACGCCGGCGAGGTCGCGCGCAATCCTTATCACGCGCTCTGGCCCTGCTGGCTGGCCGACGGCGCGCGGCGCGGCGCGGAGCTCGTGGGGGGGCGGGGAGCGGCGGCCGACGGCGCCTCTTGGGCCTCGCTCTACCGGCTGTCGCGCTGGAACGGAAAGCGACTCGTGCGTCTGTCCGCGCCGCGCATGGCGCGCGTCGACCGCGAAGCCGCGCAGGCGCTGGACCTTCGCGCCGCCGATCCCGCGCGGACTTTGCTATAGTCGAGTCGTGAAGGCCCTGCTGGCCGTTTTGCTGGCCGCCGCCTGCGCCCGCCCCGCGGACAAGGTCGTGAGGGACATGCCCGATGTGCGGCTTGAGACCGCCGCGGGCGCCGCCGCGCCGTCGCTGGCCTCCTGCGCCACGGACAAGTGCCTGACCGTGCTCGTGGCCCCGTGGTGCGGGGTCTGTCGCGCCGAGGCGCCCAACATCGGACAGTTCCGCCGCTGGCTGAAGGCGCGCGGCGTCGACAGCCGCGTCGTCGTGGGCTTGTCCGACGACCGGGCGGCCGAGGTGGCGTTCGCCGCTCGCTTCGGTCCCGACTCGCTCATCGACCCGGCCGGGGCGCTCGCCTCCCGGGAGACGCCGCTGTTTTTGGTCAGCGACCGTCATGGCCGCATCCTGCGCGTGATCGAGGGTTTCCCGTCGCACACGCGCGGGCCCGAGGATTTTGCCCGACTGCTGGGACTGATTTCGTAAGGAGAAAACAATCATGAAGATCGGAACGCCGAAGGAAATCAAGAATCGCGAACACCGCGTGGGCCTGGTGCCCGGAGGCGTGCGCGCGCTGGTCAAGGACGGCCACAAGGTCATGATCGAGAAGGGCGCGGGCCTGGGCTCGGGCATCACCGACGACGAGTACAAGGCCGCCGGAGCCGCGATCGTCGACAAGAAGCGCCTGTTCGCCGACGCGGACATGATCATCAAGGTCAAGGAGCCGCTGGAAGAGGAGTATTCGCTCTTCCACGAAGGCCAGATTCTCTACACCTACCTGCACCTCGCACCCGCCCCGGGCCTGACCAAGGCGCTGATGAAGGCCAAGGTCAAGGCCGTGGCCTACGAGACCATCCAGACGCGCGAGGGCGCGCTGCCGCTGCTGACGCCCATGAGCGAGGTGGCCGGCAAGATGTCGGTTCAACTCGGCGCGCAATTTCTTGAGAAGCACCACGGAGGACGGGGCGTTCTGCTTGGCGGCGTGCCGGGCGTGGCGCGCGGCGTGGTCACCATCATCGGCGGAGGAGTCGTCGGCATCAACGCGGCCAAGATCGCCATCGGCATGGGCGCGCGCGTGAACATCCTCGACGTCTCCGCCCAGCGCCTGGCCTACCTCGACGATGTATTCGGCAACTCGGTGTCCACTTTGATGAGCCATGAGGAAAACATCACCAACGCGGTCGTGCGCGCGGACTTGGTCGTCGGCGCGGTGCTGATCCCGGGAGCCAAGGCGCCGCACCTGGTCACCGAGGAGATGGTCAAGCAAATGCGCCCGGGCTCGGTCATCGTCGACGTGGCCGTGGACCAGGGCGGCTGCGTCGAGACCGCCGAGATCACCAGCCACGACAAGCCCGTCGTCGTCAAGCACGGCGTGCTGCACTACGCCGTGCCCAACATCCCCGGCGCCGTCAGCCACACCTCCACCTACGCGCTGACCAACGTGACGCTCAAATACGCGCGCGACATCGCGCGCCACGGCCTGGAGGAAGCGGTGCGCCGCGACGAGGCCCTGCGCAAGGGCGTCAACGTCTACGCGGGCAAGGTCACCTACGCGGCCGTCGCGCAGTCGGTGGGCGAGAAGGCCGTCGAGTTGGCGACGCTGGTCTAGAGCCCTAGGGCTCGGGCGCCAGGTAGAAATCCGTCGAGAACGGCCGCCCGTCGGACGGCGCGATCGTCGTCGGCGTGCGCGTGAAGGTCTTGGCCAGGTCCGAGGCCAGCGCGCGGCGCCGCTGCGCGGACATGTCTCGCGGCGATCCCGCGTCGGAGTTGAGATAGATCGGCGCGTAACCTCTTTTTTCGAGCTCGACGACATAGCCGCCCGAGACCGACGGCACCATGGTCCGATAGCGGCCGTCGGTGGTCGTTTGCGTCTCCACGCGGCGGTTGGTCTGCTCGTTGACGAGCGTCACGCGGCAGCCGGCGATCGGGCGCAGCGTGATCAGATCGTAGACCGCGCCGCGCAGGCGCCATTCGGACGCGGCCGCCTCGGAAGAGTCCGCCGGGGAGTTCGGGACGCGCCGCGCGGCGCGAGTGCTGCGGGAAGACGGCGCCAAGGGCGCGGCGGAACCGTTCATGATGATCACCGTCTCCGGTTCGGCGGCGGGCGGCGAGTCGGCGGGCGCCGTCGAAATTCTTGTCGCGGCGCCGTTTCCAAAAACATCCTTGGCGGGAACGCTCGCGTAATCGGCGCTGCGCTCGCCCAGGCGAAACAATCCCATGCCGATCGACCAGACCAGATAGCCCAGACCGATGAAAAAAAGCGCCGGAAGCAGCGCGCGGTAAAGCCTGGTTTGCTTGAGAGGATGCTCGCCCGGCCCGGAGTCGTCGGTGAAGGTCATCGGACAATTCGGACACGAGGACGCCTCGGCGGGCAGGCGCGTGCCGCAGTTCGGGCACTTCTCGGGCGTCATCGGCGCGCGGCCGTCACAATTCGACCCAATGGACGCGGCGCACGCCCTCAAGACGCGACAGTTGCGCGCGCGCGGCCTCGGGCGCGTCGTCGTCGACGTTGAGCACCATCACCGCCTCGCCGTGCGCCGAGCGACGGCCCACGCGCATGTCGGCGATGTTGACGCCCGCTCGGCCGAGCAAGGTCCCCACGCGGCCGATGACGCCGGGAGCGTCGGTGTTGGTCAAGACGATCATCTTGCCCGAGGGGCGCACGTCCACGCGCAGGCCGGCAAAGCGCAGGATGCGCGGCTCGCCTTCGGCCAGCACGCCCCCGGAGATCGCGACCGGTCCCGCGTCGGTCGCCGCGGCGACCGACATCAGCCGCCGCACTCCCTCGGAGGGCTTGGGCTGCCAGGTCTCGCCCACGCGCACGCCGCGCTCGGCGGCGAGAGTCGGCGCCGAAATCCAGCTCACCTGTCCCGGCCCCAGCATCGGCGTCAGCAGGCCCTTGAGCGCGCACACGCCGAGGGGCTTTCGCTCGGCGGGGGAGAAGTCGCCCTCGAAGCCGACCGTGAACTCGCGCACGCCGCCCTCCACGGTCTGGGCGAGAAAGCGTCCCATGGCCTCGGCCAGGCCCAGCCAGTCGCCCAGCGCCTGGACGACGGCGGCGTCAAAGCCCGGAAGGTTGACCGCGTTGGGCGCCAGGCCTTTCTCGTGGAAATCGACGACCGCGCGAGCAAGCTCCACGGCCACCCGGCTTTGCGCCTCGCGCGTGGACGCGCCCAGATGCGGCGTGAGAATCAGATTCGGCGCGCCGCGCAGCGGACTGTCGGCGGGAAGCGGCTCGGCGGAAAACACGTCGAGGCCGGCGGCCGCGACGCGCCCGTCGGCCAGCGCCGCGGCCAGCGCGGCCTCGTCGATGAGCTCGCCGCGCGCGCAGTTGATCAGGCGCAGGCCTTTTTTGACGCCCTTGAGCGCCTCGGCCGAGATCATCCCGCGCGTCTTCTCGCCTCCCGGCACATGCAAGGTGACGAAGTCGGACTGCGCGAGGAGGTCCGGGAGCGCCGCCGGCTCCACGCCGAACTCGCGGGCCTGCTCCGCGGACACGAACGGATCGAATCCCAGCACGCGCATGCCGAAGGCCTGCGCGCGTCGGGCGACCTCGCGTCCGATTCGGCCAAGTCCGACCACGCCCAGGGTCTTGCCGTGCAGCTCAACGCCCATGAACTTGGCCCGTTCCCACTTGCCGGCCTTGACCGACGCGTCGGCCTGCGGGATGTGGCGCGCCGCGGCCAGCATCAACGCCAGCGCGTGCTCGGCGGCGGCCAAGGTGTTGGCGGCGGGCGCGTTGATGACGGCCACTCCGCGGCGCGTGGCCGCGGCCAGGTCGATGTTGTCCACGCCGACGCCCGCGCGGCCGATGAGGCGCAGCGCCGCGGCCTTCGCGATCCAGTCCGAGGTGACCTTGGTCTCCGAGCGCACCAGCCAGACCCCGACGCCGTCGAGGGCCTTGGTCAAGACCTCCGGCGTGGGGCCCACTTCGTAGCGCAGTTCGATGTCGGGGTGGGTCTGCAGAGACTTCAGGCCCTCGGGATCGATCTTGTCGGTGACGAGAACTTTGAGCTTGCTCATCGGCGCACCTCTCCGGTCGGCGCGAGCCGTCGCGCGAGCGCGTCCACGCCCGCGTCCACGTCGGCACGCGAAATGTAGGCCATGTGCGCCAGGCGCGCGATCTTGCCCTTCAGGTGCATCTGCCCGCCCGCGATCGAAATGCCGTCCTCGCGCAGAATGTCGGCCAAAAGCTTGTTGCCGTCCACCCCGGCGGGCAAGACGACGCCGGTGAGGATGTTGGCCGGATCCTTGGCGAAAAAAGGCAGGCCGAGCGTTTTTTGCAGCCGCTCGCGCGCGTGCGCGGCCAGCGCGTCGTGGCGGCGCCAGACGGCCTCAAGCCCCTCGGCGCGCAGAAGCTTGAGCGCCGCGGCCTGGCCCACCACGATCGAGATCGCCGGCGTCCAGGGAGTCTCGCGGTCGGCTAAGGACTTGGCGATGAGGCGGTAGTCGAAATTGAAACGGGGCAGCCCGGCCGCCTCGACGGCCTTCAGCGCTCGCGGCGAAAGCGCGGCAAAGCCCAGCCCCGGGGCGTTCATCAAGCCCTTCTGCGAGCCGGTCAGCACGGCGTCCAAGCCCCAGGCGTCGGTCTCCAAGGGCTCGCAGGCCAGGCCCGAGACCGAGTCGACGACGACCAGCGCGTCGGACTCCTCATGCACGATCTTGGCGAGGGTCTTCAAGTCGTTGACGATTCCCGTCGAGGTGTCGGTGTGCTGGAAAAACACCGCGCGCAGGCCCTTGAGCGCGCGCAGTTTGGCGCGCAGCGCGTCGGCGTCGACCGCGCGGCCCCACTCGAAGGCCAAGACCTCCGGCTTGAGGCCGAACGCGCGGTGGATGGCCACGAAGCGGTCGCCGAAGGCGCCGGTCGTGCAGACCAAGGTCGCGTCGCCGGGCGAGAGCAGGTTGACGACCGCCGACTCCATGGCGCCGGTGCCCGAGCAGGTCATCATCAAGACCGTGCCGCGGGTTCGGTAGACCCACTTCATGTCTTCGATGACTTGGGCGAACAGCGCGCCGAACTCCTCGGTGCGGTGGTGGATGAGCGGGCGCGACATGGCCTCCAGGACCTCGGGCGGCAGGGGCGTGGGACCGGGCGTGAGCATGATCCGTCCGGCGGCGTTCATGCCAGTCCTCCTCGGTGCGGCGGCTGGTCGGCGGGCGGCGGCTTGGGCGTCAGCCACGCGGTCTTGGCCGCGCCGGCCGAAGAGGCCGGGGTCAGGGCGAGTTCGACGACCTCGCGGAAGGTCGTCACGGGCACGATGCTCAGCCGCGCGCGAACCTCGGCGGGGACGTCGTCCAAATCCTTGGCGTTGGTCGCCGGGATCAGCACGGTCTTGAAACCGTCGCGATCGGCCGCGAGCAGCTTCTCCTTGAGGCCGCCGATGGTCAGCACTCGCCCGCGCAAGGTGATTTCCCCGGTCATCGCGATTTCAGGACGCACCGGGCGGGAACTGGCGAGGCTGGCGAGCGCGGTCGCGATCGCGATGCCCGCCGACGGGCCGTCCTTGGGCACGGCGCCCTCCGGGAAGTGGAGGTGGAAGTCCCTGCGCCGGAAAAACTCGGGCGCGACGCCCAAATCCTCGGAGATCGCCCTCACGTGCGACAGCGCCGCCTGCGCCGACTCCTGCATGACCTCGCCCAGCCGGCCGGTGATCTTGACCGCGCCTCGCCCGGGCAGGGCGACCGCCTCGACGGTCATCGTCGAGCCGCCGACCTCGCTCCAGGCCAGGCCCGTGGACACGCCGACGCCGTTGTGGGCGTTGCGCTCGCGCGGGAACTTCGCGGGACCGAGAAGCTTGGGGATGTCGGCTTCGTCCCACTCGACGGGTTTGGCCTTGTCTTCCAGCGTTCGGCGCGCGGCCTTGCGGCACAGCGAGGCGATCTCGCGCTCGAGGTGCCGCACGCCGGACTCGCGGGTGTATTCCTCGATCACGCGCGTGAGCGCGGCGTCGGTCACGGCCATCTGACCGGTCTTGAGTCCGTGCGCCTCCAGCGCCTTGGGCAGCAGGTGGGAACGCGCGATCGCGAGCTTTTCCGCCAGCGTGTAGCCGGAGAAATTCAAGACCTCCAGGCGGTCGCGCAGGGTGACGGGCACGGCGGAGAGGTCGTTGGCCGTGCACACGAACATGACCTCGGAGAGGTCGAACTCGACGTCGAGATAGTGGTCGAGGAAAGTCGAATTCTGCTCCGGGTCCAGGACCTCGAGCAACGCCGCCGACGGGTCGCCGCGCCAGTCCATGCCCATCTTGTCGATCTCGTCGAGCAGGATGAGCGGGTTCTTGGAGCCGGCCTTGCGCAGGTGTTGGATGAGGCGCCCGGGCAGGGAGCCGATGTAGGTGCGGCGGTGGCCGCGAATCTCGGCTTCGTCGCGCACGCCGCCCAAGGACATCCGCACGAACTTGCGCCCCAGCGAGCGGGCGATGGACTTGGCCAGAGAGGTCTTGCCCACTCCGGGGGGACCCGCGAAGCACAGGATGGGCCCGCGCAGGCCCTTGGTGAGCTTGGTCACGGCCAGGTATTCGAGCACGCGCTCCTTGATCTTCGGCAGGCCGGCGTGGTCCTCGTCGAGCGTTTTCTGCGCCTTGGGCAAGTCGATGACGTCGCGAGTGCGCTTGGACCAGGGGAGGTGGATCATCCAGTCCAGGTAGGTGCGGCTGACGGTGGACTCCGGGGAAAACGGGGCCATCTTCTCCAGGCGCGAGATCTCCTTGAGCGAGGCGGTCTCGGCGGCCTCGGGCATCTTGGCGTCCTTGACCGCCTTCTTGAAGTCCTCGATCTCCTGGGCGAAGTCGTCTTTCTGGCGAAGCTCCTTCTGGATCGCCTTCATCTGCTCGTTGAGGTAGTACTCTTTCTGGCTCTTTTCGATCTGAGTCTTGACGCGCGTGTGGATCTTGCGCTCGAGGTTCAGTATCTCGATGTCGGCCTTGACGAGCACGATGAGCTTTTCCAAGCGCTGCTTGACGTCGACGATCTCGAGCAGGGCCTGCCGGTCGGCGGGCTTGGCGACGACCGCCGCCGCGGCCGTGTCGGCGAGTTGGGAAGGGTCTTCGGTCTGCGCGAGCGCGGCCAGTTCCGCGGGCGCGCGGCGCGAGATCTTGGCGTGTTCCTCGCAGGCTTCCACGGCCTGGCGCATCAGCGCCTTGAGCTCGGGGCTGGAGCGCGTCGGAGTTTCCGGGTAGGAGAGAGTCGCGCTCCAATGTCCGGCGGCTTCGGACAGCTCCATGGACTCCACGATCGCGCGCGAGTGCCCCTGCAGGAAGACCTTCAGCGTGCCGTCGGGCATGCGCAGAAACTGGACGACTTCGACCAGCACGCCGGTCTTGTAGACGTCGTCGGCCTTCGGGTCTTCGACGCCCACGTCTTTTTGAGCGGCGACGACCAGGAGCTTGCCGTGCTCGGCCATCGCGGCGTCGATGGCTTTGACGGACTTGGGCCGACCCACCGACAGCGGCAGGACCATGTGCGGGAACATCACGACGTCGCGCACGGCGAGCAGCGGCAGGCGGCGGGGCGGGCGCGGGGATTTCTTGTCGCTCACGGCTTGGCCGCCGGCACGACCTTGTCGACCAGGCCGTATTCGACGGCCTCGTGCGCGGACAAGTAGAAATTGCGCTCGGCGTCGCGGTCGACTTGCTCGAAGGTCTTGCCGCAGTGGCGGGCCAGGATCTCCGAGAGCCGACGGCGCGTGGCCGCCATCTCGCGGCCCTGGATGCGGATTTCGGTCTCCTGGCCCTCGATGCCGCCGCGCACCAGCGGCTGGTGGATCATCACGCGCGCGTGAGGCAGGATGTAGCGCTTGCCTTTGGCTCCGGCGGCGAGAAGAACCGCGCCGAAGCTCATGGCCATGCCCATGCACAAAGTCGAGATGGGCGCGCGCACGAACTGCATGGTGTCGTAGACGGCCAATCCCGCGGTCACCATGCCGCCGGGCGAGTTGATGTAGAGATGGATGTCCTTCTGCGAGTCCTGAGAATCCAAATAGAGGATCTGGGAAATGAGGTTGTTGGCCGAGTCGGTGGTCACCGCCCCGCCGTCGCCGCCGACGAAGACGATGCGCTCCTGCAGCAGGCGCGAGAAGATGTCGTAGGAAGTCGCCGAGCCGCCGTTCCAGCGTTCCAGAACCGTCGGGAGTATCGCGGGCATGGGCAGAGTCTAGCTCTTTGGGAGCCGAGGCTCAAGGATGGACGGCGGCGGGCAAACGGGACTACGCGTCCTTGTAGACGGCCTTTTCCTTAAGGAAGTTCATCACCTTGCGCTCGCGGATCATGTGCGCGATCTGGTCCTTGCGCCGCTCGAAGAGCTCGCGCAACTCCTTTTTCTTCTCCTCGCTCTCGGCGTCCTTGAGCCCGGCTTCCAGCTCGGCGGCCACCTCGGCGTCGGAAACGGGGAGCTTCTCCTTCTCGGCGATCGCGTTGAGGATGAACGACAGCCGCACCGAATCCTCGGCGGCGGGGCGCATCTTCGCGCGCAGGGCCTCGATCTCCTTGTCCGGCAGCTTGACCGAGCCCAGTTGGCGCACGAAGCGCTCGAACATGTCTTCGAGCTGCCGCTCGACCATCGACGGCGGCAGCGGAAACTGATTGGCCTTGACCAGCGCCTGCTCGATCTGGCGGGAGGCGTCGGCGTCGGATTCGTGGGCGGTCTCGCGGTCGAGCACTTCCTTGAGCTTGGCCTTGAGCTCGTCGAGCGTTTCGAATCCCAAATCCTTGGCCAACTCCGCGTCCAGCGGCGGCAGGACCTTGGTCTTGATCTCGACGAGCGTCACGGTCAAATCCGCGTCCTTGCCGCCGAGCTTGACGGTCATGGTCTTGCTTTCACCGCGCTTGAGACCCAGCAGGCCCGCGGTCAGTCCCTCGACCGACTGTTCGGCCGACATGTCCACGAGCTCGGCATTGCCCTTGGCTTGCGGCAGAGGCTTGCCGCCGCGCGAGGCCGAGTAATCGATGACCGCGAAATGCGCGGGGCCCACGGCGTCTTCCTTCGCGATTTCCAGGCGCGCGTGCGACTCGCGCAATTGCTCCAGGCGCTTGGCCAGCGCCGCCTCGTCGGCGACGCGGGGCTTGCGCGCGACGGTGATCTTCGCGTAATCCTTGACGGTCGGCGTCGGCGGGACTTCGACGCGCACGACCAAGGCCAGAGGCTCGCCGTCCTTCCACTTCATGTCCTCGATCGACGGCGGCTCGACGGCGCGCAGCTTGAGTTGGTCGAGCGCCGCGGGGATGTGCTTGCGCAAGAGCGCGTCGACGGCTTCCTCCCGAGCGCGGCCGGTGAAATGCTGCTGGACCAGGGCCAGCGGCGCCTTGCCGGGCCGAAAGCCCGGGATCTGCGCGCGGCTTTGCACGCGCACGAGCGCGTTTTGCGTCGCGTCGGTCATCTCCTGCGCGGGGATTTCGACGGAGAGCGTGACGACGCAGCCCTCTTCCTTGGTCTTCTTGAACTTCGGCTCCGCCTTCGACGACGTGAACAGTCCCATGAGTCCTCCCCTGCCGGAGCGTGGGCGGGGGGGGACTTGAACCCCCACGCCTTGCGGCACGCGGTCCTAAGCCGCGCGCGTCTGCCGTTCCGCCACCCGCCCCAAATCAAAAAGGACCGAAGCGTCTTCGGTCCCCTTGCGTCGTGAAATCGACTGGACCATCTCGGACTCGAACCGAGAACCTTGACCTTAAGAGGGTCCTGCTCTAACCAGTTGAGCTAATGGTCCGTTGGGAGTTTATAGCAAAAACGCGAACGCGCGTCCACCGTTGCGCCCGCGCGCCCGCGGGACGGGCGGCCTTGCGGCGGATCGCGACATCGGACATAATCGCACGATGGCGCTTGCGGCGAGCAAGGAATCCGAGAAGCGCGCGCTGCTGGATCGCGGCATCGCGCTCTACAACGCGGGGGAGTTCCGCGCGGCGCTGGACTGCTTCGTGCGCGGCGCGCGCCGAGGCGGCGGGCCCGAATTCGGCCGCTTCGCGGAGCACGCGCGCCGTTCTATGAGCGGTCTTGAGCCCTGCGCGACGCGGCGCGAGACGCCCGCGTCCGAATTGGCGGCTCTGCGCGATGCGTGCTGGTCGCTGCATTTGCGCGTTCAGCGCGCGCTCGACGCCGGCCGCCCAGCGTCGGCGGACGAATTACGCCGCCGGCTGCTGAAGCTCAGCGCGCGCATCCCCGGCGGGGGGACTCCCGAGCGAGTCGCCGTCGAGAGTCTGCGCTACACGGCTCTGATGGAGTCCGGGCGCTACGCCGACGCGTTTCGCATGGCCGAGTCCATTTTGGACGCAGGGCTCGTCTTGAGGCAGCTCCGGTTCCTGGGGGAACCCTGGGACCCCGAACACGCGCAGCGCCGCACCGGCGCTCGCGCCGCGGCATTGGAACGCATGGCCGCGCGCGGGCTCGGCGGACCGTGGCCCGAGTTCTACGCCGCGCAGCTTCGTGAAGACGGAGAGCGGACGGCGCGAATGGTCGCGTTCTTGCGCCGAGCACGCTACTCCTGGATGCTTTATTATGCCGCGAAATCCTGCATCGTCGGCGATCCCTCCGCGGCCCTGTCTTTTTTGCGCCGAAGCCTGCGGGCACGACCAGTCGAGTGGCGCGCCCGCGGCTTCATCGCCGAACTGTTGATGTCCCGGGGTCGAGTCGTCGAGGGACTGGCCGAGATCGATCGCGCCTTCGGCGAGGTCGATCGCGGCGATCCGGACGAACTCTCCCAGGTCTGGGCGTGGCGGGGACAGTTGAAGCTCTGGAGCGGAGACTACCGCGGGGCCATCGCCGACGGCGACGAGGCGTGTCGGCTGGGCGGGCTCGGTGCGGATTTCGCCTTCGGCTGGCGCGGGGCGGCCAAGCTCAAGCTCGGCAGGCTGGACGAGGCCGAGGCCGATTTGCGCGAGGCCTTGCGTCGGCGCCCGCGCGACCACGAGGCCAGCGCGTGGCTGGCCGAACTGTACTGGCGGCGCGCGCGCCCGCGACAGGCCTGGCGCCAATTGCGCGGGGCGCGCCGCGGAGTCTGGCGCCGGGTGCTGGGCGCGCTCATCCTCGAAGACCTCGGCGACGAGGCCGGAGCCGAGCGGGAGTTCGCGGCGCTGGACCGCCGCGTCGTCGACGGCGCTCGCCTCGCGCGCGGCGAGGGTCGCGGTTCGCGCGCGCGGCGGCGCCGTCACCTGCTGACCGCGTGCTTGGACTTGGCCCGCGGCTATCGCCGCGAGGAGTATGGCCAGGCCGTCTGGCTCGTCCGGTTGCGCCGCGGACCGCGCGCCTTGACGCCGGCTTGATCGAGGGGCTATCCTTCCGTGGCGGGTTTAACAATTGCGACATCCTCTTTCGCCCTTGTTCGTCCATAATAGAGCGCCATGAAATACTGGATGTTTCAAAGCAACCAAGTTCTCGGGCCCTACGCGCCCGACGATCTCGCCGGACTGGCAAGTTTCGGCTCCGACAGTCTGGTCTGCCCTGAAGGCCGCCGGGGCACGAGCATGGGCGATTGGCAGCGCGCCGGCATGATCGCCGACCTGTCCGCCGCGATCATGAAGGCCGCGCAGTCGCGCACGGAACCGGTTCAGGTTCTGACGCTGGCGGGGCTTCCCGCGGAGCCCACGCTCAAGGACTTGGCCGTGCTCGGCAGTCTTCAAGAAAAAACCGCGATGCTCGAAAGCGCGGTCCTTCAGCTTCAGGAATCCTTGCGCGTCAAGGACGCCGAGTTGACCGCGCTTCATCAGGAACTGGGGGAAAAGGACAAGGAAGCTTTCGATCTCAAGACTTCGCTCGACCAACGGCGCGCGGAAACCGCCGCGCTCAAGGAGCAGGGCGAGCAAGCTCGTCGTCGCGCGGAGCAAGCCGCGGCCCAGGCCGAAGCCCTGCGCGCGGACCTGGACAAGCGCCGCGCCGACGCCGAGCGGCTTCAAAGCCGCCTTTGCGACGCGGAGGCCAAGCTTGGAGAGCTGCGCCGCTTGGGAGAGACGGTGGAGCAGGCCGTCGAGGCCGAAAAGCGCGTCGAGCACGACGTCGAAGCCCACGGCGCCTCATTGGAGGCGTTGACGCGCGAAATGGAGTCTCTTCGCTCCCAAATCGCGGCCGGCGCGGTTTCCGCCCCCAGGCCCTTGCCCTCGGCGCTGCCGCTGGAGCCGATCTCGGCGCCCACGCCCCCCGGACCGGTTCCCATCGCCTCGGCGGTGGTTTCTTTCGGCGCTCACGCGCCCGCCCCGGCGCAGCCCGAAGCGCCGCTTGCCGCCGCTTTCCCTGAAGTCCCTCCGCCCGCCTCCGTCGAGCCGCCCGCGCCGACGCCCGCGGCCGACTTGGAGCCGCCGAAACCGGAGCCGGCGGCGGCCGAGCAGGTGCCGACGCCACCCATGCCGCCGACGCCCTCACACGCGGCCCCTCCGCCCTCCGCGTCCGCGGTGGAATTGCCGCCTTTTTCCGTGTCGACCGCCGCGCCGGCTCTGTCTTCGTTCGCCGCCGGCCCGTCTCCTGAGTTCGCCGCCTTGCCGACGACGCCGATTTTTTCTCCGCTGGCGTCGCTTCCCGCCAAGGAGCCAGACCCCTCTCGCGCGCCGTCCGCGCCCGAGGCGCCCGCATCTCCGGAGTCGGCGCCCGTCGTCACGGCGGCCAAACCGCCCGCCGCGGGCAAGAACCGCAAGCTCGTGCTCTACGGCGGCATCGGCGCGGCGGTTTTGTCTGCGGTCGCCTACTTCGTCTTGATGCCCCGCCCTCGACCACGCGCGCCGGTTCCCGCGCCGATTGTGCCCGCGCCGCCGAAGGCGGCGGCGCCATCTCCGGCGCAGGTTCCGATTTCGCCCGCGCCCGAGAAAGAATCTCTGCCGCCGCCATCCTTGTCCACGGAGGTCGGCGCAGGAGCAGGATCCGCCGCGGCGCCAGACCCCAGGCAATCCGCGATCGAGACGACCAAGCACTGGCCCGTCGGCGCGAGTTCTCTGGAGTCCGTCTTGAACCGCCTCTCGCCTCCGTCCGGGAATCTGTCGCCGTGGATGGCGGAACCGCAGGCCGACGGCACGGTGCTGGTCAACTACTTCGCCCATGCGTCGGCGGGGGGGCCCACGGTCGCCTATGAGTTCGCCGTGGACGCCGACGGCAAGAGCGTGTCCGGACGAAACGCCGCGGCGAAGGCGGTGCTCAAGGGCGTTTCCAAGGCGCTCAAGGCGGCCAAATCCGCCGTGCGGCACCATGTCAAAATCCGCCCGAAGGTCGTCGTGAAAGCAAAAGCGCGTCGGACGATCGCGGGGAAGTCGGCGACTCCCGCTCGATCGGCGCCCGTCGTCAAGCCCGTGAAAGCGACGCTCGACGACGTGCTCGCTCCTCCCGCATCAACGAACGCGCCGGCGCAAGCAAGCCCCAAGAGCGCGCCGGCGAAAGCCTCCGCACCCGCAGCCGCCACGCCGCCGCCAACTTCGACGCCGGCGTCCTCGTCGGCCGGCGACAAGCAGTCGCTCGACGATCTACTCAAGGATTGATCATGGACACGGTCCCGGCGCTCAAGCAGATGGAAAGCCAGCTTTCGGTCGCCTGCGACCGCGTGTCGACTCTCCGCGCGAAGCTCGAAGATTTATTGTTTCGCGCCCAGCGCATCGCGGCGGCGCAAAAGAACATGATGAAGAGCAACGACATGATGTTCGGCTACGACCTCCAACATTTCCGGCGGGACGTGCGTGCGATGGGCGGGGAACTTTCATCGATCCCCACCGTGATGGGCTCAATCGAGCGCGTCGCCGCCTACGACGACAGGGCCGCCAAATTCGCCCAGACCGTCATGCGTCTGAGCATGAGGTTGTCGCAGTCGCTGCGCGGCCTGCACGACATGGCGCTGCTCGCCCACCAGCACATCCGGGCGGCCGACCACAAAATCGAGGCCTGGTACATGGCCCAGGACATCGAGGAGATGGTCATGCGCGGACAGGGACTGCCGACTTCCGCCAACAAAATCGTCATCGCCACCAGCACGCCGCCCCGCGGCGGCTCCCCGGGGTCGGCGCCCCGCGTTTCGTGATCGAACTTCTCGTCGATTGCCTGAAGCCGCGCGTCTTCGCGGCGGTCGCGGCCGTCGCGCTGGCCGCATGGCTGGCGGGCCGCTACGGAGGCTATCCGAAAGACTGGTATTCGCGCTGGCGCCACCCGCCCGCGGGTCCAGCCGCCGGCGGCGAGGACATCGCCGCCGCCCTGGACGCTCACCAGTCCCGCCGTTTGCATCGGATTTACGCCCGCGTCAGCGGCGAGATCGCCGCGGCGCGGGCGCGCGGCCTGGATGTCACCGGGTTCCAGGAGGCGGCCGACGCCGCACTGGCTTTGGACAACCCGCGCTATCGCGACGCCGCCATCGAGCGCCTCAACCGCCTCTCCCTGGCGGTTCCGCAGAAAGCCGAGGATGCGCGTCCGGCCGGAGAGGATTCCGGCCAGGAAGATGAGTTGGCCACGCCCGCGGCGCGTCCGGTGCGCGGACGCCGGAAATGAAGCCCGTCGTACTCGCGGCGGCGTTGCTGGTCTGCGCGGCGCGGGCGCGCGGCGCGGACGCCTTCGCGCTTTCGTCTCAAGGCTGGACGGCCTTGAGCGTGGGCCGCTGGAGAGACGCTCGCGGATTTTTCGCGCAGGCCTTGGCCCAGGCGGGCGATCCCGCCCAGCGCGGCGAGGCCCTGTTCGGCGCGGGCGTGTCCGCCTTGGCCGAGGGGAAATACCGCGACGCGCTCGATCCCCTGAAGTCCGCGGGCCTGGCCGCGCCCGGGCTCGTGGCTCCGGCGGCGCGGCTGCGGGCGCGCGCTTTCCAACGCCTGGGCGACGAGCCCGCCGAGCGCGCGGCCCTGCGCCAGGCCTTGGAACTCGACGGAGAAGATTTCGACGCCTGGCGGGAGATGGCCCGCGTCTTGCTTGGCGACGGCGACGCGGCCGACGCGTGGCGCGCGGCCGAGCGGGTGCTGCGCATGGACCCCGGCGAGCCGGACGCTCTCGCCGAGCGCGACAAGGCCCGCTCCGCGGTCAAGGGCGACCTTGACGCCGCGTTGGGGCTGCGGCGCCTGACGCGCCCGATGCTGCCGGCGGACGCCGCGCCGCCCGACGCGTCGTCGCCGCGCGTGCGCGTGGCGCTCTACGCCGACGCCCTCGGCCGCCCCGCGACGATGAGCTCCTGCGTGCTCGTTGCCGATCCCGGACAGCCGCGCGTGTTGAGCTACGACGCGGCCTCCGGCGCCGTGCAGATGCGCGACCTGGCCGGCGACCTCCTGGCCCAGACGACGGGAGCCCTGCGCGTGGCGCCGGACTCGCCCGGCTCGGTCCTGGTCTCTTCGGCCGCGCTCATCGCGCCCGACCCGCGCGTCGACCGCGGCGACAGGGAACTGCGCGGCGACATCGTCGCCAGGCCCGCGGGCGGCGGCTTCATCCTCGTCAACGAAAGCGCCCTGGAGCCATACTTGTATGGCGCGGTCTCCGCCGCGATGCCCGACGGCGCGCCTCGCGCCGCGCTGGAGGCCGAGGCGGTGGTGGCCCGCACCGAGGCCCTGTCGGCCTTGCGCGCGGGCGCGTCCCGGGACTGGGACCTGGGCGACGCGGGAGGGCTGCGCACGATCGGCGTCAGCGGCGAACTGCGCGCCGCCGACGCCGCGGTCGACGCGACGGCGGGCCTGGTTTTGACCAAGGGCGCGGGGCTCCTCGACGCGCCGCAAGGCGAAGACAGCGGCGGCTGGACCGAAGAGGGCGCGCGCGACGGAAATTTCACGGATCCGCGCCCCGCCTCCGAAGAGGCTCTCGAGCGCTTCCTGCGCGAGCCGCCGCGCGGACTTTTCTCGGCGTCGGACGCCCTTGGAACCCCGGCGTCGTCGCGCTGGGTGCTGACGCTGCGCGAGAGGGATCTTCGCCGCCGCGCGCGGGGGCTGGGGCGGCTTGGACGCATCGAGCGCGTCTGGGTGTCTTCGCGCACCGCGACGGGGCGCGCCGTGCAGTTGAGCGTCGTGGGCTCGCGCGGACAAACGATCCTGAGCGGCAGGCAAATGGAGGACTTTCTTTCCCCCGGAAGCCTGCGCTCGACGCTGCTGAGCGTGGCCGCGGTCGGCCGCCGCGCGCGCCCGAGACTTTTTCTGGTCTGGGGCGCCGGCACCGGGGACGGCCGCGGTTTTTCCCGCGCCGGCGCGCGCGGCCAGGCGGCGCTCGGACGCGGCAGAGACGACATCCTGCGGCTGTATTTCCCCGACGCCGAGGTCCGGAAAGAGTAGAATCGCCGGGCGATGACCAAGGTCGCCCATCTGATCACGCGCCTGGATCTGGGCGGAGCCCAGCAAAACACCCTGCACACGGTGCGCTTCCTCGACCGCGCTCGCTTTTCTCCGTTTCTGGTCTGCGGCGAGGGGGGACTGCTCGACGAGGCGGCGCGCTCGGACGAACGCGTGCGCGCGATCTTCGTGCCGCCGCTGGTGCGCGAGGTCTCGCCGGGGCGCGACCTCGCCGCGTTGGCGCGCCTGACCGCGATTTTGCGCGCCGAGCGCCCGGAGATCGTGCACACGCACAGCTCGAAGGCCGGCATCCTCGGGCGGCTGGCCGCGGCCGCGGCGCGGGTTCCGGTCGTCGTCCACACCCACCACGGCTTCGGCTTTCACCCCGGGCAGAATCCGGCCGCGCGTGCGCTGTTCGTCGGCTTGGAGCGCCTGTGCGCGAGGCTGACCACTCGGGCGGTCTTCGTTTCGCACGCCAACGCTCGCCTGGCGCGCGCCGTCGGTCTGATCGGCGACGAGCAGCCCACGATCATCCGCTCCGGCGTGAGACTGGCCGACTATCCGGTCGCGGTCGAGCGGGACGCGCTGAAGATGTCGATCGGGGTCGGCCGCCACAAGGTCCTGGTCGTTTCCATCGGCAATCTCAAGCCGCAAAAAAACGCGGCCGACTTCGTGGCCGTCGCCGCGCGCGCGCTCAAGCGCGCCCCCGAGGCGCGCTTCGTGTTCATCGGCGACGGACCCCAGCGGCGGGCTCTGGAGGCCAAGGCGTTCTCCCTGGGCCTCAACGACAGGCTGTTTTTTCTCGGCTGGCGGCGCGACGCGGCGCGCTGGCTCGCGGCGGCCGACGCGTTCGTGATGACCTCCCTGTGGGAGGGACTGCCGCGCGCGCTCGTGGAGGCGATGCTCACGGGCCTGCCCTGCGCGCTCTACGCGACCGATGGAGTGACCGACCTCGTGCGCGACGGAGTCAACGGCCTGCTCGCGCGCCCCGGCGACGCGCAGTCCTTGGCCGAGAAGCTCTCGTCTCTGCTGACCGACCCCGCGCTGCGCGCGCGCCTGGGGGCGGCCGCACGCGCCTCGATCGGCCCGGAATTCGACATTGACGAGATGGTGCGCGCGCAGGAGCGACTCTACGAGCAACTCCTGGAGGGGCGCCGTGGCTGAGGCGTTTGCGCGGCCGCTCGGGCTTTTCCTGCAGGGCGGCGGAGCTCTCGGCGCCTGGCAAATCGGCGTTCTGGCCGAGCTTTCGCGCGCGGGCGCGCGCTTCGACGCGGTGATGGGCTACAGCATCGGCGCGGTCAACGGCGTCGCCGTCGCCTACGATCGCATGGACGAGGCGCTGTCTCGCTGGGCGAGCCTCGGCGCGGGGATTTTGCGCCCTCGCCCGCGCCTGAACCCGCCGTCGCTTTTCTCGGACGCGCCTCTTTACGGAGTGCTCGACGTGCTGGGGTCGGAAACGCGCGCGCGCGCGGCGCTGCGCGTGCCGTTGACCATCATCAGCGCGGCGCCGGCGCAAGGCGCGCCGATCAACGCGCTTTTCGAGCCCGGCGAGCGCGGCCGCTGGGACGCGCCGATCGCCGCGCACCTGGCGGCGTCCTGCTCGATCCCGTTGGTTTTTCCCCCGGTGGAGTTGGACTATCGCGGCCGGCGCGTGCGCCTGATCGACGGCGGCGTGCCGCAAAGCCGAGGCTTCGATCTGTCGCCGCTGGCGCACTGCGCCGAGATACTGTCGCTGGAGATGGTTCGCGCCGACGAGACGGATCTGCCGGCGTTGAGCCCTTGGCGGCTCATCGACCGTTCCGGCCGCCGCGCGCAACGAAGGCTGGCCGACGAGGCGTTCGCCGCGCTCGCGCGCGGCGGCACGCGCGCGCGCGTGCGGCGCTGGACGCCGTCTCGCCGGCTGGAGCCGTTGGTGTTGGATTTTCGCCGCGCCGGCCTGGACGCGCTGACGGCGCTCGGGCGCGAGGACGCGCGCGCGCTGCTGGCGGCGGCGAGCGCGGCGCCCGGATGAACCGCCGAAGCGCGGCGCTCGCGCTGGGGTTGGCGGCGGCGGGCGCCTGGCACTTGGTCTTGCGCGCGCAGGGCCGCGGCCTGCCGCTGATCACCGACGAGGGCGAATACGCGGTCGCCGCGCGCGCGTGGGCCGAGGGCGGCTTGCCCTACCGCGACGCGTTCAGCCAGAAGCCTCCTCTCATTTTCCTGGCCTACCGGGCGGCGCGCGCGGTTTCCTCCGATCCCGAGGCGCCCAGAGGGCTGGGAGCGCTTGCGGCGCTGGCCGGCCTGGCGGCGCTGTGGCTGTGCGCGCCCAAGAGCTGGAGCCCGGCCGCGCGCCTGGCCGCGCCGGCGGCGCTGGCGTCCCTGTCGGCGCTGCCTCTGGGAGACTACGGATTCACCGCCAACACGGAGTCCTTCGTCAACCTCTTCGCCGCGCTGTCGGCGGCGGCGCTGCTTCGCGGCGCGCCGTTTTCGGCGGGCCTGGCGTGCGGGGCGGCGCTTTGCGCCAAGCAGACCGCGCTGTGGACGCTCCTGGGCTTTGGCGCGGCGAGCATTCTGCTCGCGCCGGGCGCCCGCGCGCGGGCGGCGGCGCGTTTCGCGCTGGGCGCGGCGTCGCTTCCGTCCGCCTTCGCCGTCTACTTCTGGTCGCGGGGAGCGTTCGGCGACTACTGGTCTTGCGTGTGGTCTGGCAACGCGCGCTACGCGGCCGCGGTCCTCGCCGGCGGCGCGCTGCGCGCGCAACTCTCCTGGTTTTCGAGCTCGGTGCTGGCGCCCCTGCTCGCGTTCGGCGCGCCGGCGCTGGGGCTGTTCGTGTGGTCGCTGTCGGGACGGCGCGCCGGCGCGGGCCGGCCGGTGGAGACCACGGCCGTGATCTGGTTCGGCGGGGCTGCGGCGGGCGCGTTGACCGGGCTTTTTTTCTTTCCGCACTACTTCCTCGTCGTCGCCGCACCGCTGGCGCTGGGATCGGCGGCGGGCGTCGAACGGCTGCGCTCGGCGCGCGCGCGCGCGGCGGCGGTCCTGGCGCTTGCGGTCTGGCCCGCGCTGCTGGCTCCGCGTCCGATTTTCGCGGCGAGCGCGCGCGAGCGTGAACTGCGCCTGCTCTATCCAAACCCGCTCTTCGAGACGAAGACGCTCGGCGCCGAGATCGCGCGGCGCGCGCGGCCCGGCGACCGCCTGCACGAGTTCGGCTCGGAGGGCGCGCTGTTCGTCTACTCCGGCTTGCGTCCGGCCACGCGCCACACGCTGTGCTACGCGCTGACGCTGTTTCCCGACGGCGACGGCCCCTGGCGCGCGGAGATGGCGGCGCTGGCGAAGGCTCCGCCGCGCTTCGTCGTCTGGTCGGGCCAGCCTCTGTCGACGATGATCTTCTCTCGCGCGGGCCTGGCCTACCGGGACGCGATGCGCGCCTTCCTGCTGTCCGGCTACGACTTCGCGGGCTCGGTGCGCGTGAATCTCTCGCCCGATTTGCCGACTTTCGAGCCCGCCGTTGCCGGGCAGGCGCCGCCCTTCGACGACGAGGACCGGCTGCTCTTGTTCACTCGGAGGCCCGCGTGAGCGGCGGCATCGAGGAGCGCCTGGCCCGACTCGGCGTGCGGCCTCAGGACTTGGAGGAGCGCTTCCTGCGCGCCGGCGGCCCCGGCGGACAGAACGTCAATAAAGTCGAGACCGCGGTTCAACTCCTCCATCGCCCCACCGGCGTGCGCGTCGTCTGCCGCGAGGAGCGCTCGCGCGAGCAAAACCGCCGCCTGGCGCGCCTTCGCCTGGCCGAGCGCCTGGAGATTTTGTCCCGCGACCAGGCCGCGCGTGAACGCGACGCCGCGGAGCGCGAGCGCCGACGCCGGCGCGCGCGGCCCGCGCGCCTGAAGGCTCGAATTCTGGAGGCCAAGCGCCGCCGCGCCGCTCTGAAGGCGGGGCGCCGAGGCGAGTGGTCATGAGCGCTCTCGGCGTCTGCCAGCCGGGCTTCGAGACTTTCCTGGCCAAGGAGTTCGGCGCGCGCGCCGACGGCGCGGCCGGCTGGGTCATGGCGCCCTCGGCCAAGCCCGAACTCGTGTTCGCGCATTACGCGCTGGAAAATCATCGCTCGATCGAACTTGCGTCGGTCAAGACGCTTTCCGCGGCCGCGGCCGACTTCTTCCTGCAATCCGCGCGCGAGGAGCGCTTCGATTCGCCCTGGCCGTTCGTCGTCGAGTCCGCGGCCGAACCGGGGCTTTCGGCCCGCGCCCGCGAGGTGGGCTCGCAGACGCTTGCGGCCGTCAAGGCGCGCATGTCGCGCGTGGCCAAGCTCGCGCAACCCGGTCGTCCGGGCCCGGGCCCGGCGCGAGGCCTTTTTC
>JAJZQS010000037.1 GCA_021806745.1 bacterium | reverse complement strand
TCGTTGGAACTGCGGAAGGCCTGGTAGAGGGTCAGCGCCAGTTCGTGTTCGTCGGGCGAGGGAGCGTCGACGGGCGTGTTGGACATTATGTTGCTAGAATAACCATATAGAAGTGGCGCGTCATTGTAGCCTTTTGCGCGCGCTCAAAAAAGAACGGCATGCGTCAAGAAATGGGCGTTCGTCTTCGTCAGCGGCTGGCGGTGCTCGGACGCCTGCGGATGGCGGATTGGATCGAGATGCCCGAGCGTGAGTTCGCGCGGGAGATCGAGCGCGTCGAGAAAGACCCTCTGTTCCGGCGCCTGCGCTTTGGCGGCGACGACTTGCCGCCCGCCATCCGCCGCCGGCGCTGGCCGGGCTCTCGACTGTGGCCGGGCTTCTACGAAGTCGACGAGTCGCGCGTGAGTTCGGGCGAGCGCGTGGACGTGGAAGGCAGCCTGGAGGCGCGCCGCGACGTCTTGCCCCTGATCCGGCGCATGGGGCGGGCGAATTTCGAAAAGTATTTCCTGCACGCCGACGACGGGGCGACGCTGCCCGAGATCGCGCGGCGCACGGGCCTCAGCGAAGCCGAAGTGGCCAAGGTCCATGATCTCATCCTGGACATCGGCGCGCAATCCGAGTTCGCCGGCGCGCCGCCGGTCGCGGCGGCGGGACCGGCGACCGCGTGTCTGGCGCGGCTGGCGCACGAAGACGGCAAATTCGTTTTCGAGTTCGCCGCGCCGTATTGGGCGCGGGGCCTCTACCAAATCCGCTACGACGACATCGAATCCTGGAAAGCCTCGGGGCATCTGGACGGCGGCGAGCGCCGTCGACTGCGCCATCTGCTCAAGCGTCTGGAGACGCTGAACCTGCGCCAGAGCACGATTTTCAGAATCCTTGAATCGTTCGTGTCCATCCAGTCCGATTTCCTGCGCTCACGCGATCCGGCGGACCTGCGCCCGGTGAGCCTGCGTCTTCTGGCGCGGCGGCTGGATTTGGCGCCGAGCACGGTCAGCCGGGCGCTGGCGCGGCGCAGCCTGCGCCTGCCCTGGGGGCCGGAGGTGCCGATGATCTCGTTCGTGCCGGGCCAGCGCCGCGTTCTCAAGGAGCTCTTGTCGATCTGGCTGCGCGAGACGCCGAAGGCGACCGACGCCGAATTCGCCCGGCGCCTGAAGTCCGAGCGCGGCATCGACATCTCGCGGCGTACCGTCAACGCGGTGCGGCACGCCCTGGCGCGGGAGGCCGGCGTTGACGCCTGAGCGACGCACGGGCCGCCCGCAGGCCGCGCGCGACGCGATGCGTCCCGCGGCTCTGGTTTTTCACGAGAGCGACGACGCGTGGACGGCCGCGCGCGGGCTCTTTGACGGCGCGCAGGCCGGGGCTCCGGTGGTCGACGGCGAGGGGCGGCTTGTCGGCGTGGTCTCCCAGACGGACCTCGCGTCCTACCTGCGCGAGCGCACCCAGCGCGCCGCGGACTTCTACGGCGAGCCCGACCGCGATCCCGGCGCCGCGCGCGCGGGGGCTCTCGTGGGCCAGTTGATGTCGCGGGTGCTGGTGGTGGTGCCCGAGGACATGCCCCTCGACGAAGTCGAGCGGCACATGCTGCGCCGACGCGTCCAGCGCGTGTTCGTGGAGCGCGAGGGGCGCGCGGTCGGCGTCATCTCGGCTCTGGACCTTTTGCGCTCCCGCTGAGCGGCGCACTCGCGCGGACTCCTCAAGCCGCGTTTTTCCGGTCCGTCTGGAGGCTCGGGCCCGGGCGATAGTCGGCTCGCAGAGCCAGGAATTCGCGCACGGCCTCCGCCTCGATGGACTGGGCGACGGTGAAATCGGCCGCGGTGTCCGCCCGACGGTCGCCGCAGGAGGAGCAGGTCCACTCATCGCCCGCCTCGGCCTGCCCGGCGCAGAGCGTCATCGCGCGCAGGCATTTCGGACAGTGCGGGACGCCCGCATGCACGGAGACGACGAGCTTGCGCGCGTCGTCGACCGTCAATTCCGGAAACCACAGCAGCGCGAACGCGGTCTGGCGGGATTGGTAGAGCCGCGGCGGCGGCTCGGGCGGGGGACGATGCCTTTCGGCGTCCAGCGCGGCGGCGAGCGCCGAGACCTCGCGACGAAGCTTGGCACTACCCCGGAAGAGAGCCGCGCACGCCGCGGCGAGCAGCGCGGCCAGGACCGCCAGCGGGAGCGTCCATTGGGGAGCCATCCGTCTAAGAGTAGCCCGGACACCGATTCGGCGCAAGAGCGCGTGAAGTCCCCGTACGCGCGACGGCCGCGGGCCCGTGTAGAGCCCGCGGCCGTCCTTGCGTCGTCGCTTCTTAGAAGCCGACTTCGAACTGCACCGACACGCGGTCGCCCAGAGGCGCGAGCGTCGCGCCGTTGGCGGCCAGCGTCGGCTGGTAGAGCACCGAGCTGTTCTGATAGTCGCGCTTGGTGTCGACCGAGTACTCGATGAAGCCCTTGAGGTTGGGCGCGAAGTAGTGCGCCAACTGGGCCGTCACGTAGTTGAACTGCTGGGTGCCGTTGTAGGTCGTCAGCCAGTTCTCGCGCACCAGCGGCACCAAAAACGGCGTTTCGTCGTCATGGCGCTTGTAGTAATAGGCGAGTTCGGCGTAGGCCGCCTTGTTCGTGTCGCTGACGTCGAGCACGCTGTCGTGGTCTTGGCTGTAGAGGAACGCGCCGCGCGCGGCGAAGCCCTTGTACTCCCACAGCGCGTCGAAACCGCCGCGGTCGAACTGCTGCAGTTCGCCGCCCAGCGGCCCGGTGACGCCCAGGTTTCCGCCGATGCCGCCGGCTCCGGCGACCTCATTTCCGTAAGAGCCGAAGACTCCGATCATGGCGCCGTTGCCGTTGTCGAGCGCCAAGCGGACGTTGCCGTTGGTCGGCGACGTGGCCTGCACGCCGTGATCGCTGTCCTTGGAGGCGCCCGCGGCGTAGTACAAGAACGAGTCGCCCTTCAGGGAGATTTGACCGTTGACGCCGACGAGCTGCTGCATGGTCAGCATCGTGTTGCCGCTGATCGAGCCCTGACCCTGCATCAGCAGGTCCGTGGCGCGGTTGGCGATGGTCGGCGACTCGTTGGAGACGATGGTCTGATACGGGTCGTCGGCGAAGAAGTTGCGCCGCGCCATGATCACGTTCATCCAGGTGAACGGATGCCAGCCCAGGCGGATGTCGCCCATGCCGGGGGTGAACCCGTTGGACTGGTTGGCGTCCACCTCGCCCAGGTAGGAGATGTGGCGCGCCACGTCGCCGCCGGCGATGAACGCGTCCACGTCGTTGAGCGGCTGCATCTGGAAGCCGTTGGGGTTGGGGCTGGAGGTGCCGCCCATCTGCGAGCCCTGGCTGGACATGTTGCCGCGGCCGTTGTCGATGGGGCGCGAGCGCACGATCACCGCCCACGGCGTCATGGCCTCGGTCCACAAGGAGCCGTCCTGGCTCTTGAGCACGCCCTCGGAGCCCGAGCGGTCGCGCACGTAGCCGTTCATCTTGAACTGGCGGCCGTAGGCGTTGAGCACCGGGTAGCCGGCGTGGCACTGGTTGCAGGACATGTGGTACTTGCGCGCGAACGACGGCAGAGCCTCGGCCTGTTCCACGCCGTCGGGACGCACGGGGCAGCGGTGCATCAGGCGGCTGACGGCGGGCGGAGCGATCCACGCGGCGGCCAAGACGGCCGCGACGAGGCCTCCTCGCGCCGCGCTGCGGCGCAATTCTGGATTAGTCATCTCGTTGTTTCTCCTTGAGGGCATGTTTAAGGACTGGGCTTATCATAGCCCGATGGGGACAAACTACGCAACATCTTAGCCGCCGACGCGGCGGTCACGCGTCGAGTTCGTGCGCGCGCGGCAAGGTCACGCGAAAGGCGCTGCCGCGGCCGAGTTCGGATTCGGCGCGGATGGAGCCGCCCATCGCCTCCAGCGCGCGGCGGCAGAAGTCCAGCCCCAGGCCGTTTCCGCGGATTTTACCCGCCTGCCGCGCGCGCGTCACCGATTCCCGCTCGAACAGTCGCGGCAGTTCCTCGGCCGGGATGCCGCAGCCCGTGTCGACCACCGACCACTCGACCGCGTCGGGTCCGGCCGCGCATGCGTCCAGCTCCACGCGGCCCCCGGCCGGCGTGAATTTAAGGGCGTTGTCGAGCAGATTCTGGAAGACGCGCGCCAGCAGCGCCGGATCGGCGAGCGCGCGCAGTCCCGAGGTGCGGCGCCGGCTCAGTTCGACGCCGAGCCGCTCTGCCAGGGCCTTCTGGCGCTCCAGCGCGCCCGCCGCGGCGCGATCGGCGTCGACGGCTTGGAGGCTGACGGGCATCGAGGAGCTTTCCAAGTCGCCGACGTCCAGATACAGGTCCAACAACTCCGCCATGCGCCGACAGTTGTCTAGCCCCACGCGCAGGATCTCGGGCTGCGCGCAGTCCTGCAACGCCGTCAGCGCCGACTGGACGGCGGTCAGCGGGTTGCGCAGGTCGTGGGCGATCATCCGCCGCCACTCCTCGCGCGCGGATTCCCGGTTTTCCTCTTCGGAAGCGTCCTCGATCAAGGTCAGGTGCCGCCCCGGGCGGCCCGCCGCCGGCGGGGTCTTCAGGCAGCGCACGCGCAGGCGGCGGCCGCCATCTCGGCGGGACAACCTCTCGTCGTGCCAGGCGTAGGCCGCGGCCGCCGGGCGGCTGCCCGAAATGGTGACGGCGCCGTCGCCGGAGTCCGCGGCGCGCAACGGGCAGTCGCGCGTCGAAGGCGACTCCAGCCGGTCGCAGAGCAGTTCGCACAGCGGCCGCCCCTCGGCGCGCGCCCGCGCGCGCCCGATCAGCCTCTCGGCCGCCGGGTTCATGTAGAGGACGCGGCCGGCCTCGTCGCCGACCACGAGCCCGTCGCTCAGGCGTTCGAAGACGGCAAGAAGCGGCTGCTCATGTTCGTCCATCGCCTCCTCCGCCCTTCACGGGGCGCCTTCGCGGCGACAGCGCCAGGACCGGGATCGGGCAATAGCGCACCACGCGTTCGGCCGTGGTGCCCAGAACCAGGTCGCCGAGCAATGACTTTGGCCGCGTCAGCAGCACGAGCAAATCCCGCCCCCGCGTCGCCTTGAGGATGGCCTCCACGGGCTTTCCGGAAACGATCTGGCCGGTCACGCGCGCGTCGCGGCGCAGCGCCGCCGGCAAGGCGTTGAGGCGCGCGGACATCAGGCGCTCGGCGTCGCCGCCGCTTGGCGCCGCGTGCACGACATCCAAGCGCGCGCGCAAGGACCGCGCCAGCAGCGCCGCGGCCATCAGGCCCTGCGCGGCCTCGGCGTCGGCGCCCAGCGGCGCCAGGATTCTCTCGGGAAGGCGCATGCGCCGCCGCACCACGAGCACCGGCGCCGGGGCTTGGCGCACCAGGTCCTCGGCCACGGAGCCAAGCACCGCGCGCATCACTCCCCGCCGCCCGTGAGTGCCCACGACGATCAAGTCCGCCTTGCGCGCGCGCGCCACGCGCGCGATCGAAGGCGCCGGCTCGCCGTGCACGGCGTGCAGCAGCAGCTCTTTGGTCACCGTCTGGCCCAGCCGCAGGGCGGTGCGTCGGAGTATTTCCGGGTCTTCGGGGAGGGGGCCGTCGTAGAGCTCGGAGGCGACCGGCGCCTCGCAGTAGACCGCCTCCAGCGGCGCGTGGAAATGTCCGGCCAGCAACCGCGCGGCCGCCACGGCGGGCAGGCTCGAGCGGGAGAAATCCGCGGCGACGAGAATGCGTCGGGGCGGTAGCCTCATCATGGCCAAAAGGCTGGCAACGGTTTTGCCGAAAGCCACGCCAGGCGGTAGCGTTGCGACCGAATGATTCAGCGGCACGGAGGTGCGTCATGGGTGCGCGGGCAGAACGGGGGCGGCCGGAGCGTTCCGTGAGCCTCATCGCGGCGCTGGCGCGCGAGCACGAGGCGCTGCGCGGTCTGGTGAGGCGCATCGACGCGGCGCTGGTGAGCGCCGATGATGAGGCTCGCGCGCGGGTGCGCGCGGACCTGCTGGTCCTGCTGGAGGCTTTGCGCGCGCACGAGGAGATCGAGACCGAGGCCTTTTCCGGCGCCGTGGGCGCGGGCGACGGGACGCCGAGCGAGGCGGCCGCGGAACTCGAGCGCGAGCACGCGGAGGTGGCGGTCTTGAGAGAGGAGGTCCGCGCGATCCTTGAAGAGGGCGTCGACGCCGCCTGGCCGGAACTCTCCGCTCGCTCGCTCGCCCTGTGCCGTCGCCTCCTGGAGCATTTCGAGTCCGAGGAAACCCGCCTGTGGCCGCGCGAGGCGCACTCCGTCGGCCGCACGCGCGAGCGCTCGCTGTCCAGGAGCGTGGAGCGGCGCGTGCGCGCCCTCTCAAGGGAAATCGAGCGCGGCCGCATCGAGGCGGCAGATTACCTGACGCGCCGGCGCTGACGCGTCAGGTCCGGGGCACGACGAGCAGGGGGGCTTCGAGGCGGCGCATCACGCGCTGCGTCGTGGAACTGAACAAGGAGCCCAGCGCCGAGCGTTCCCGGCGGGAACCCATGACGACCAAATCCGCGGATTTGTCCCTCGCGGCGCGCAGCACGGCCTCGGCCGGATCGCCGGCCGCCGTCAGTTCCACCGTCTCGCAGCCCACCGGCCCGCCGCCGCGCTTCCAGGGGCAGTCCTCAAGGGCGGGCTTGCGGTCGGCGGCGTTCAGCAAGAAAAGCTTGGCGTCCAACGCGGCGGCAAGGGCGGCGGCGTAGTCCAGCGCCGTCCGCCCGACGGGACCCTCGCCGACCGGACACAGCACGCGGCGCACCGGCTCGTCGGCCGCGCGAGCGCCCACGGCCAGCGTCGGCCGCTCGGCGCGCAGCAGGATTTCCTCGGCCACCGAACCCATCCACAATCTCGCGGCGCCCCGGCGCCCGTGCGTGCCCACGACCACCAGGTCGGCGTCCTCCTCGCGGGCGGCCTCAAGCGCCGCCTCGACCGCCGGCTTCTCGACGACCAGCGCCCGAGGTTCCAAGCCCAGCGCCGCGGCCGCGTCGCGGGCCAGTTCGGCGCGGGCGCGGTCGCGCGCCGTACGCCATTCGCGGCGCAGGGTCCGGGACTGTTCCTCGGTGAAGTAGGCCGGAGCCTCGAAGTGCTGGGCGTGAAGCACCGTCACCCGGGAGTGGAAGTGCCGCGCCAGCCGCCCGGCCAGACGCAGCGCGGCCAGCGACGACGGCCCCATGTCGGCGGCGGCGAGAATTTTCAGCGGGGGAAATCGGACGGGGCGCGTTCGGGGCATAACTCGTCTCCTGGCTGTCGATGTATGGATGACGGCCGAACGCGAAAGGATTCTCGGCGCGGACCGCTAGACGTATTTCTTGTAGACCGGCCGATATTGCAGGGCGCGCACTCGGGCCGCGACGTCCGCGGGCCTGGGTGCGCGGGCCCAGCCGCGCGCGTAGGCGACCTCGGCCACGGCGGCGCCGATGAGCGCGGAGACCTCGCTGACGCGCGACAGGGCCGGATAGACGCGCCCGGACTCCAGGTCCCGCTCGCTTGTCTGCGCCGACAAGACCTTGGCCGCGGCCAGGAACATTTCCTCGTCCACGCGCGCGGTCTCCGACACGACCGCGCCAAGACCCACGCCGGGGAATATGTAGGCGTTGTTGCCTTGGCCGGGGATGATGGTCCGTCCGCCGAATTCGACGGGGTCGAACGGCGAGCCTCCGGCGAAGATCGCCCGACCCTGCGACCACTCGTAGGCTTGGGCCGCCGTGCACTCCGCGCAGTCGGTCGGATTCGAAAGCGCGAAGATCACCGGGCGCGCGTTGAATTCGGCCATCGACGCGACGATCTCGCGCGTGAACTGCCCGCGCTGGGCCGAGACGCCGATCAGCGCGGTCGGGCGCAGGCGGCGCACGGCCTCGGCGAGCGTCGGCGTCGGCGCGAACTCGTGCGCGTAGGGCTTCTTGTGCTCGCGCAGGTCCCGGCGCGTGCTTTCCACCAGTCCGCCCGAGTCGACGAACCAGCAGCGGGCCCGCGCGTCCTTTTGCGACAGGCCCTCCTCGCGCAGGGCCGCCGTGATCAAGTCGGCGATGCCCGCGGCGGCCTCTCCGGCGCCGCAAAAGAGAACGCGCTGTTCGGACAGCGAGCCTCCGGTCAGGCGCAGGGACGACAAAAGTCCCGCCAGCGTCACCGCGGCGGTGCCCTGGATGTCGTCGTTGAAGCTGGGCAGGCGGTCGCGGTAGCGGCTCTGGAGCCGAAACGCGTTATGGCTGGCGAAATCCTCCCACTGGATCAGCGCGCGGGGAAATATCTCCTGGACAGCCGCGACGAATTCCTCGACCAGGTCGTCGTAGTCCGCGCCCTCCAGGCGCTTTTCGCGCACGCCCAGATACAGCGGATCGTCCCGGAGTTCGGCGGAGTTCGTGCCCACGTCGAGCGTCACCGGCAGGGTGCAGGACGGATGGACTCCGGCGCAGGCCGTGTAGAGCGCCAGTTTGCCCACGGGAATGCCCATGCCGTTGGCGCCGAGGTCGCCCAGGCCGAGGATGCGCTCGCCGTCGGTGACCACGATCACGCGCACGTTGCGGTGCGGCCAGTGCCGCAGGACCTCGCGCATGCGTCCGCGCTCGTGCCGCGTCAGGAAAAGCCCGCGCGGCCGCCGGAAGATGTGGCCGTAGAGCCGGCACGCCTGGCCGACGACGGGGGTGTAGACGATGGGCATCAGTTCCGGCAGATGCTCCATCAGCACGCGGTAGAACAGCGTCTCGTTGCGGTCCAGAAGGGAGATCAACTCCGCGTAGCGGTTGAGGTCCGAGCCCTGGCCGCGGACGTTTTCCATCACGCGGGCGACTTGCTCGTCCATGCTCGAAACGTGGGGAGGCAAAAGCCCCTCCAGTCCCAGCCGGCGGCGCTCCTCGCGCGTGAACGCGGTTCCCTTGTTGAGGCTCGGGTCCTGCAGAAGGCCGGCGCCCCACAGGCCCGGGCGGATTCTTTCGTCGTCGACGTCGATGTAGCGCTGCAAGAGCATGATTTTTCCCGTGCGTCCTTGCCCCTTGTTACGCAACGAAGCGGCGAGGCCCTTGCGTTGCGTGCCATTCGTGCGGGGGTTTGCTAGATTGGAGGCATGATGAAGACCCTGGCGCGCAAGCCTTTGTCCGTCCGCGAACTGTCCGCCGTCGACGCCTATTGGCGCGCGGCCAACTATCTGTCGGTCGGACAGATTTACCTGCTCGACAACCCGTTGCTCAAGTCGCCGTTGGAGCGAGCGCACGTCAAGCCGCGATTGCTCGGCCACTGGGGCACGACGCCGGGCCTGAATCTGATCTACGCGCACGCCAACCGCCTCATCCGCGAACGGGGTCTTGAGGCGCTGTTCATCGCCGGTCCCGGACACGGCGGGCCGGCGGCCGTGGCCAACGCCTATCTCGAGGGCACCTACAGCGAGGTCTACCCGCACATCACGCGCGACGAGGAAGGTCTGCGGCGGCTTTTCAAGCAGTTCTCGTTTCCGGGAGGAATCCCCAGCCACGTGGCCCCGGAGACGCCGGGCTCCATCCATGAAGGCGGCGAACTCGGCTACGCGCTGGCCCACGCCTACGGCGCGGTCTTCGACGATCCCCGGCTTCTGGCCGTCTGCGTGATCGGCGACGGCGAGGCGGAGACCGGCCCGCTGGCCGCGAGCTGGCACTCGAACAAATTCCTCAATCCCGCGCGCGACGGAGCCGTCTTGCCCGTTCTCGCTCTCAACGGCTACAAGATCGCCGGGCCCACCGTGCTGGCGCGCATTCCGGATTCGGAGCTGGAGGCCCTGCTGCGCGGCTACGGCCACGACCCCATCCTGGTTTCCGGCGACGACCCCGTGAAGGTTCACCAGCAGATGGCCGCGGCGATGGACGCTTGCGCCGACAAGATCTCCGCCATCCAGCGCGCGGCGCGAAGGCGCGGTGCCAAGGCGTCCCGCCCGGCCTGGCCGATGATCGTCCTGCGCACGCCCAAGGGCTGGACGGGGCCCAAGGTCGTCGACGGGCAGCCCGTCGAGGGGACTTTCCGCGCCCACCAGGTGCCCATGGGCGACATGGACAAGCCCGAGCACCTGACTTTGCTCGAGTCGTGGATGAAGAGCTATCGTCCCGAGGAGCTTTTCGACGCGCGCGGCCGCCTGCGCGCGGAGTTGGCGGCGCTGGCGCCCAAGGGCGCGCGGCGCATGAGCGCCAGCACGCGCGCCAACGGCGGCCTGCGCCTGCGCGACCTGCGCCTGCCGGATTTCCGCGCCTACGCCGTGGAGGTGCCCGCGCCGGGCGCGGTCGACTCCGAGGCCACGCGCGCGCAGGGGAGATTCCTGCGCGACGTGCTCAAGGCCAACCGTCGGACTTTCCGCGTGTTCGGCCCCGATGAGACGGCTTCCAACCGCTGGAGCGCGGTGTTCGAGGTCGACAGCCGGGCCTCGATGGCCAAGGTCTTGCCCGGCGACGTCTCGGTGTCCGCGGACGGCCGGGTCATGGAGGTCTTGAGCGAGCATCTCTGCCAAGGCTGGCTGGAGGGCTACCTGCTCACCGGGCGGCACGGATTTTTCAACTGCTACGAGGCCTTCGTCCACATCGTGGACTCGATGTTCAACCAGCACGCGAAGTGGTTGAAGGTCACGCGCGGCCTGCCCTGGCGCAAGCCCATCGCCTCGCTCAACTACCTGCTGAGCTCGCATGTCTGGCGCCAGGACCACAACGGCTTCTCGCATCAGGATCCGGGCTTCATCGACCACGTGGTCAACAAGAAGGCCGAAATCGTGCGCGTGTATCTGCCGCCGGATCAGAACACCCTGCTGTCGGTGACCGAGCACTGCCTGCGCAGCCGCGGCTATGTGAATGTGGTGGTGGCCGGCAAGCAGCCCGCGCCGCAGTGGCTGACCATGGACCAGGCCGTCGCGCACTGCGCGGCCGGAGCCGGGATCTGGGAGTTCGCCTCCGACCCCGGCGAGCCGGACGCGGTGCTGGCCTGCTGCGGCGACGTGCCCACGCTCGAGGTCTTGGCCGCGGCGACGCTTCTGCGCGCCGCCGAGCCCGACTTGCGGCTGCGCGTGGTCAACGTCGTGGACTTGATGAAGCTCCAGCCGCGCGAGGAGCACCCGCACGGGCTGTCCGACGAGGCGTTCTTGGACTTGTTCACCCGCGACAAGCCCGTGATCTTCGCCTTCCACGGCTACCCGTGGCTGATCCACCGCCTGACCTACCGCCGTCCCAACAGCGCCAACATCCACGCGCGCGGCTACAAAGAAGAAGGTTCGACGACCACGCCCTTCGACATGGTCGCGCGCAACGACATGGACCGCTACAGGCTGGCCATGGACGTCGTCGAGCGCGTGCCGCGCCTTTCGGCGCGCGCCGACGAGCACCATCGCGTCTGGAGCGCGGCGCGCGAGGCCAACCGCGCGCGCATCGCCGAGACCGGCGAGGACCTTCCCGAAATCGCCGGCTGGCGCTGGACGCGCCCGGCGGGCGCGGCAGAAGCGTTGCTTTAGTCGTGGGCATGAAGGCCGCGCCGCGCCGCGTGCGTCCGGGTATTTCGGACAAAAAAATCCGCATCGTGGGCTTGTCTTCGCCGATGCGCCACGCTCTGGCGGGGTTGGCGCAGCTCGGCCTGGAGCCCGGGCGCCCGCGGCGCGCCGAGGAGGTCGCTCGGCGCGGCGGGATTCCGGCGGCGGCGCTGTCGAAGATATTCCAGCGCCTGGCGCGGCGCGGCCTGCTTCAGGCGCGGCGCGGGCCCGGCGGCGGCTACCGGTTGGCGCGCCCACCGGAGCGCATGAGGCTTTCCCTGGTCGTGGACGCGGCGGGCGGCTTGGAGGGACGGCGCGGGCGATGTCTTTTGGAGGAGAGGCCCTGCGGCGGACGACGCCGATGCGCCCTGCACGGTCCCGGACAGACGGCCGAGCGGCGTCTGCGCCGCGCGCTGGAGCGCCTGAGCGTGGCCGATTTGGCGCGGCCGGGGGGCTGAAGTGCCGTGGCTTGACGCGACGGTCCACTGGCTGCACCTGATGGCGGCCATCCTTTGGGTCGGCGGAACGCTGTTCACCTCGCTGGCGATACATCCCGTCTTGCGCGCGCAACTGGGCGAAAAAGAGCGCTTGGCGGTCTATGAAGCGCTGGGCCGCAGGCTCAACGCGGTTCAGTGGTGGACCTGGGGAGTTCTGCTGGCCACGGGGCTGTGGAAGCTCTGGGGCTTGCGCTCCACGCCCGAGGTCTTCCTGGGGCCCTTCGGCCGCATCTTGGCCGTGAAGCTGACTCTCGTGGCGGCGATGGTGGCGTTGAGCCTGATCCATTCCCTGTCCTGGGGGCCGGCCCTCACGCGCGGAGGGCTTTCCGCCGCCGCGCGCGCCGCGCTGGCCCGGCGCGCGGCGTTTTGGGGCAAGATCAACGCCGCGCTGATGCTGGCCATCGTTTTTTGCGCGGCGCTGCTGAGGTTCAATCCATGGTAGACGAAGAAGATTTGCCGAATTTGGAGACGACGGTGCGCGAGATGCTCGAGCGCTGGCCGGGCACGGGGCCGGTGCTGGCCTTGCGGGGGCTGGACTTGTGCTGCGGCGGCATGCATCCAGTGGGCATAGCCGCGCGCGCGCACGGCGTCGACCCCGACGCGCTGTTGGCCGAACTTCGCGCCGCCGCGCGGCGAGCGTGAGCGCGCCGGCGGCCGAAGCCTCGGGTCCGCCTTTTCTGCGCGTCGCGCCGCCGCCGAGCCTGCCGATGCGGCACTTCGTCTTGGCGGCTCTCGCGCTGCCGATTTTCGCCGCCGCGGTCGCGCTGCGAGCCGGGGACTTGACCGGCTTCGTCGACGCGAGGCTGGCGCTGGGAACGGTCCATGTCCTGACGCTGGGCTGGATCGCGCAGACGATACTGGGCGCGTGGTGCCAGATGATTCCGGTGCACGGGCAGGCTCCGCTGCGCCGCACGCGCGTTCTCGCGGCGGGCTGGTGGCTGTTTTCTCTCGGAGGCGCGGCCTACGTCGCGGCGCTGTGGTCGGGCTGGACGCGGTATTGGATCGCCGCTTCGGTCGCGGCGGCGGGGGCGATTTTGGAGCTGTCGGTCCTGGCCGAGGCGCACGCTCGCTCGCCGCGCCGCGACTTGGCGTGGGCGAATTTCACCGCGGCCTTCGCCTGGTTGGCGGCGCTGGCGATCCTGGGAGTCCTGCTGGCCCGCGACCGCGGCCGCGGGCTGATTTTCCGCGATCCCGAAGGCGGGCGCATCGCGCATGTCCACCTGGCGCTGATCGGATTCGTGGCGACGGCGATTTACGGCGCGGGGTTGCGGCTGATCCCGTGGGTGGCGATGGGCGGCATGGGCGGCCGACGCGCCGCGCGCGCGAGCTTCCTGCTGACGCAGGCCGGCCTGGCGGGCTTGGCCTTGGACGGCCTTTTTTTCGGCAGGCGGCTGATGCCGCTGTGGGCCTGCCTGCTGGCGGCGGGCTTCATGGCATACGCGTGGCAGCTCGGGCCGATGCTCGACGGCGGCCCCTCGCTCAATCCGTCGCTGGCCTTCACCGCGCTGGCGTTTGCGGGCGGGGCGTGCTGGGCGGCGATGGGGCTGGGCCTGGCCTTCGGCGCGTTCGCCGACGCGGGGCCCGCGCGCGCGGCCTACATCTGGGTCGCGCTGGTGGGCTGCGCCACGCCCATGATCCTGGCTCAGGTCCACAAGATCGCGCCGTTTTTGGTCTGGCTGAGCGTCTATGCGCCCCTCGCGCAGACCGCCGTTCGCGCGCCGAGCATCGATGAATTGAGCAGCCGTCGCCTGGCCTGGCTCGAGTTCTTGCTGCTGGCCGTCGCCGCGCCGCTGGGCGCGGCGGGATTGTGGCTGGAGCGCGCGGACATCCTGCGCGCCGGCGCATTGACTTTGCTGGCCGGGGGACTGGCCTACGCGCTCAACCTGGGCCTGAGCCTGAGCCACCTCACGCGGCCCGAGGCGCGGCGGCGGGCGCCGTAGACGCTGGCGCGCGCGCGCCGAAAATTGCGAATCTATGATCGGCGGCGACGGCGGCCGCGCGGGAGGAATTTCCATGGCGTCCGATTATTCGTTCGACGCGGTGTCCGACGTGGACTTGAACTTGGTGTCCGAGGTCGTGCAGACGGCGATGAAGGAGATCGGCAATCGCTTCGACTTCAAGGACGCGGGCGCGTCCATCGAACTCGACGCGAAGGCCAAGAAGCTCGTCGTGCGCGCCGCCGACGAGTTCAAGATCGAGCAGGCCTACGACGTGCTGGTCACGCGCCTGGCCAAGCGCGGGCTTCCCATCAAGAATCTGAGCAAGGGCAAGGTCGCGGCCGCGCTGGGGCAGACCGCGCGGCTTGAAGTCGCCATCCAGTCCGGCATTCCCACCGACAAGGCCAAGAAGATGCAGCAGGCCGTGCGCGACGCCAAGCTCAAGGTCAACGCGCAGATCCAAGACGGCCAGCTGCGCGTGTCGAGCAAGTCCAAGGACGAACTCCAGGCCGCGATGCGGCTGCTTCGCGAGGGCGCCTGGGAGCTCGACCTCCAGTTCAAGAACTTCCGCTGAAGCCGCGGCGCGTCAGCGCCAGCGCTCGGGGTGGCGGGCGCGGTCTTGCTCGTACATCCGGCGCAGTTCATCGAAGGTGATCTGGCCGCTCGCGGCGGCCGCCGCCGGGGCGGCTTGGGGCTGCGGTTCGACGGCGCGCGCGCGCAGTTCGGCCAGGCGTTCGTCGACCTCGCGCTGGAGTTCGGCGAACATCGGGTGCGCGGCGGCCGCGGCCAGGTAGCGCGTCGACGCGCCGTCGGTCTCGGCCTTGAAGCGCGCGAGCACCGTCTCCATGCCCGCGATCGCTTCATCGGCCGAGGCGATGTCGGCGGCGTAGGACGCGTCGTTTTGCGCGAGCTCCGCGCGCAAATCCCGGAAACGGGCCTCGGGCACGCCCTCGGCCGCGAAATAATCGACGACAGGCGTCCAGGAACGGACGTTGGCGCGCTCGCTTTCCAGGCGCGCGCGGCGCTCGCGCGCGCGGGCCAGGCGGGTCTCCAGGGCGGGCATCGGGGCCGACATCTCCGCGCCGGAGAAGGTCAGCGCGTAGTAGAGGAGACGAAGCTTGAGATTGTCGGTGTAGGCGGAGGGGTCGCGCAGGTATGTCCACGCCCCGGACTCCTCCATGCGGCCGTCGAGCTCGTGGTCGACGAGCCAGCCCACAAGCCTCGCGTTGATTTCGTTGAGGTCGTGGTGGTGGAAGGCCTGAAGGAGGTTTTCGTCCGCCGCGCGCGAGTACCACAGTCCGTGGCCGAGAAGCTCGTGAGCCAGGATCGCGGGCAGGCTTTGCCGGCGGTGATGCGCGTCGGAATCGAGATAGGCCGAGTTCAGACGCACGAGCACCGAGTCTCCGGTCCAATGCGTGAGTCCGCGCGTGCCGTGGAAAAACGCCCGGCCGTCGGGCGAGGTCGGCACCGTGCCCGGAATGTCTTCGAAGCGCACCGTCGCCGCAGCTCCCTGCGCGGCGTAGCGCTCGGCCAGCGCGCGGGCCGTGGGGCTTTCGAGCATGCGGTCGAGAGCGTCGCTTAAAGCCGCGTCGCGCCGAGCATCGCCTTCTCCGTCGAAAGCGACCCGCGCGCGCAGGCGCTCGCGCAACGAGGGTTCGCCCTCGCGCGGGCTTTTCGCGGCGGCGGGCGAAATCGGCGCGGATTGCGCCGATGCGGCGGGAGGAGCGGCCTGCGCCGCGGCAGGCGCCGCGGCCGCGGGGGCGGAAAGGAGCGCGGGGGATGCGGCCGCCGGGATGGGGACCGCGGCGGTCAGCGCCGAAGACGGCAGGGGCGCGGCGACGACCGAGGCCGGCGGCGCCTGGAGCGCCGCCGGCGCATCCACCGACAGGCGCATCTGCCCGAGCGCGGGAGCGCACAGCAAGATCAGGGCGGCGGCGAGGCGTCGCGGCATCTTGATTAGGATATCCGCTCTTGCCGCCGCGCGCCTGAGTCTTTCGGCCCCGACGCGGGCGCCCGGGGCCTAAGGACGCCCGGGCGCGCGGGATTTTCTACAATCCGGGCATGGCGATCCTCGTCGAGCACATCAGCCAGTTGCTGACGATGGCGGGTTCCGACATCCCGCGCTCCGGCGTCGAGAAGGACGCGCTCGGCCTTCTGCGCGACGGGGCGGTGCTCGTCGACGGACGGACCATCGTCGCCGCGGGTCCGCGCGAGCGCGTGCTCGATCATGCGCTGGCCGCGCGCGCCGAGCGCCTGAGCGCCGGACACCGCGTGGTGACGCCGGGGTTCGTCGACGCGCACACGCACCCGGTCTTCGCCGCCCCTAGGCTCGACGATTTCGAGGCGCGCCTGAGCGGCGACGACTACCGCTCCATCGCCGCGCGCGGCGGCGGAATACTCCAGACCGTGCGCGGCGTGCGCGGGGCAAGCGAGGCGGACCTGGCCGCGGACTTACGCCGCCGCGCCTTCGAGTTCCTGGCCGCCGGAAGCACCACGATCGAAGCCAAGTCCGGTTACGGACTCGACCTTGACAACGAGCTCAAAATCCTGCGCGCGATCAAGACCGCGGCCGAGCGCGGGCCGCTGGAGATCGTCGCGACTCTCCTCGGCGCGCACGCGGTGCCGCCGGAACTGGCCGGGCGCAAGGACGACTACCTGGCGCGCGTGTGCGAAGAAATGATTCCGCGCGCGGCCGCGCAGGGCTTGGCCCGGTTCGTGGACGCCTTCTGCGACGACGGCTACTTCACCCCGGCCGACCTCGAGCGCGTGGCCGAGGCCGGAGCCAAGGCGGGGCTCGGCCTCAAGGCGCACGTCGAGCAGCTCTCGCGCACCGGCGGCCTGGCCGCGGCGGTGCGCCGCGGCGCGGTTTCGGTCGACCACCTGGACCACGCGACGCCGCAAGACTTCGCGGCCCTCGCGGGAGGCCGGACCGTGGCCTGCCTGGTTCCCGGCTCCAATTATTTCTTGGCCAAGCCCTACCCGCCCGCGCGCGCATTGCTTGACGCCGGCGCCTCCGTCGCGCTGGCCACCGACTTCAACCCGGGGACCTGCCCGTGCCTGGACATGCGGCTGATCTTGTCGATTTCGTGCACGCAGATGCGCCTGAGCCCCGCCGAGGCGCTGGTCGCGGCCACGATCAACGGCGCGCACGCCGCGGGACTGGGGGGGACGCACGGGTCGCTGGAACCCGGCAAGCGCGCGGACCTGGTCTGCCACGACGCCGAGGATTACCGCGAGCTCGCCTACTGGTTCGGCTCGCCGCGTACGCACTGGACCATGAAAAGCGGGAAGGTGGTCTACCGCGCGCCGTGAAGGTCCTGCTCTTCGACGTGGACGGAACCTTGATTCGCGCCGGCGGAGCGGGGCGGCGCGCGCTCAACGCGGCGGCGCGCGAGCTCTACGGCGCGCGCGACGCGTGCTCGGAGCTGTCTTTGGCGGGACGAACGGACCTCTACAACTTCCACGCCGCGTACCGGAAGGCGGCGGGCCGGCGGGCCACGCGTCGGGAGTTGGAGCGTCTGCAGGAGGCCTACCTGAGTCGTCTGCCGCGCTTCGTGAACGCGGCGCGTCGCGAAGGGCGCTACGAAGTCCCCGAGGGCCTGCCGGCGTTGCTCAAGCGCCTGAGCCGCGACCCCGGGATTCTGCTGGGGCTTGGCACCGGCAATCTCGAGCGAGGCGCGCGCATCAAGCTGGAACCCTCGGGCTTCAACCCGTATTTCCGCTTCGGCGGCTTCGGCTCGGACGCGCTCCACCGCGCGGCGCTGCTGCGCAAGGCCGCGGCGCGCGCGCGCCGGCTCGCGCGCGGGCGCGTCTCGCCGCGCGATGTGTTCGTCATCGGCGACACGCCCTTCGACGTGGCCGCCGGCCGCGAGGCGGGCTTTCGCACCGTGGCGGTGGGCACGGGGTTTTCCGAATGGAAGGACTTGCGCGCCGCCAAGCCCGACCATCTGGCGCGCGACTACCGCGACCTGGCCGCGTGGCTGGGCATATTCTCGCTCAAGTGAGGAACCGACGATGAAGACAGCGCTGTGCCTGGCCGTTCTCCTCGGCGCGCTCGCGCGCTCCGCGCGCGCCGACGACGCCGACAAGCCGCCGCCCTACCGCCCCGGATTCAAGCGCATGATGGTGGTGGTGCTGGAGAACGCCGACTACAAGAAGGCGGTCCAGCAGCCGTTCCTGAAGAAGTTGATGCGCCGAGGCGCGACGCTGACCAATTATCACGCGATCGCGCACCCGTCCCAACCCAACTACGTGGCGCTGGTGGCCGGCGACACGATGGGCGTCACGGGCGACGGCCGCCAGGACATCGGCCTCTACGAGCGCGAGCTCGGCGACCTCTTCGAGGCGGCCGGCAGCACCTGGACCGCCTACGCCGAGGGCTGGCCCGGGAAATGCTTCCGCAAGGAGCGCTCGGGACGCTACGCGCGCAAGCACGAGCCGTTCATCAGCTTCCTGGACATACAGACCGTGCCGATGCGCTGCGCGCGCATCAAGGACGCCTCCGAGCTCGACAAGGACATCGCCTCCGGCGATCTGCCGCAGTTCGCGCTCTACACGCCGAACATGGACGACGACGGCCACGACACCGGTGTCGCCTTCGCCGACCGCTGGCTGGCCAAGCGCTTCGGACCTCTGCTCGACGACCCGCGCTTCATGAAGGGGATGCTCCTGGTCGTGACCTTCGACGAGGACTCGGGCACGCGCGGCAACCACATCCTGACGGTTCTCGTGGGCGACAGCGTCAAGCCCGGAGCCAAGTCCGGTCACCGCTACGACCACTACAGCCTTCTGCGCACGATCGAAGACGCTTTCGGCCTGGGCACGCTGCACCGCCACGACGACGAGGCCGAGCACATCGACGGAATCTGGAGAAACCAATGAACAAGCTCGTGGAGTGCGTGCCGAACTTTTCCGAGGGCCGCGACCAAGCCAAGGTCGAGGCGATCGTGGGCGCCGCCCGCGCGGCCGGAGCCACGATCCTGGATGTGGAGACCGACGCGGACCATCACCGCTGCGTGCTGTCGTTTGTGGGCGCGCCGGAAACTTGCGTGGAGGCGTGCTTGGGCGTGGCGCGCAAAGCCGCGCAGCTCATCGACTTGAACGCGCACAAGGGCGAGCACCCGCGCATGGGCGCCGTGGACGTGATCCCGTTCATCCCGGTGTCCGGCGTCACCATCGAGGAGTGCGCGGCGCTGGCGGAGAAGCTGGGCGAGCGCATCGGCCGCGAGCTCGGCATTCCGGTCTATCTTTACGACCAGGCCGCGCGCCGTCCGGAGCGCAAGGACTTGGCCGCGGTGCGCAAGGGCCAGTTCGAGGGTCTCAGGGACTTGATCGGCAAGGACGAGTCCCGTCGCCCGGACTTCGGTCCCAATCACATCCACCCGACGGCGGGCGCCGTGGCCGTGGGCGCGCGTCGCCAGATCGTCAACTTCAACCTGAACCTGGACACGGCGGACATGGCCGCGGGCAAAGACATCGCCAAGCGCCTTCGCGCCTCCGGCGGCGGCCTGCCGTGCGTGCGCGGCAAGGAGATCGAGCTGGCCGCGCGCCGGCAAGTGCAGATATCGACGGTGCTGACCGACTACAAGGTCTCGTCGATGCGCCGGGTGATCGACGAGGCTTCGCGCTTGGCCGCGGAGCACGGCGCCAAGGTCAAGACCACGGAGATCGTCGGCCTTCTGCCGCGCGAGGCCTTGCTTGATTTCGCGCTGGAGACGCTGAACCTGGAGAATTTCAAGCCCGAAGTCCAAATCCTCGAGAATCGACTGGAGGCCGTGGGCGCGACGGCGCCGCGTCCGGGCTGGCGCGAGGCGGGCCGCATCGTCGGCGAGGCGCTGGCCGGCACCGACGCCACGCCCGGCGGCGGCTCGGCGGCGGCGATTTCGGCCGCCATGGGCTGCGGTCTGGCGCAGATGGCCGCGGGCATCACTCTCAAGTCCAAGAAGCTCGACGAGGCCAAGCGTCCGGAGCTTGGGCGCGCGGTGTTGGCGTTCTCCGAGTATCGCGCGCGCTTCGACGCTCTGGCCGGCGACGACGCCGCGGCCTTCGACCGGTTCATGGAGGCGATGAGCCTGCCCAAGGACGACCCCGCGCGCGCGAGCAAGATGCAAGACGCCCTCACGCACGCGGCCGAGGTGCCGCTCAAGACGGCCCAGCAGGCGGCGGGAGCTTTGGCCGCCGCGCGCGCGGTGGCGCCCCTGGCGGGCCAGGCGGTGGCCTCGGACATGAACTGCGCCATGCACCTGCTCAAGGCCGCCATCCAGTGCGCGGCCGAGAACGTGCGCATCAATCTCGGCGGCATCAAGGACGAGGCCGCGGCCAAGGATCTGGGCGCGCGTCTGGACAAGACTCTGGCCGCCTGCGCGTGAGGTCGACCGACCACGCTGAAAGCCTGGAGGAGTTGCTGGCTCGCGTTCGCGCGTGCGCGGCCTGTCGGGACCTGCCGCTCGGGCCGAGGCCGGTCGTTCAGGCTCACGCGAAGGCGAAGATCGCCGTCATCGGCCACGCTCCGGGACGCCTGGTGCACGCGTCGGCGATCCCCTGGGATGACCTCAGCGGCGACCGGTTGAGGGCTTGGCTCGGCCTCTCGCGGGAGGAATTCTACGACCCGAAAAAGGTTGCCGTCGTCGCCATGGGCTTCTGCTATCCGGGAACCGGAAAATCCGGCGACCTGCCGCCGCGCAAGGAGTGCGCGCCGTTGTGGCACGGGGAGATATTCTCGCGCCTGCGCGGCGACATTCAGAAGGTGCTGGTCGGGCGCCACGCGTTGGAGTATTACCTCGGCAAGCAAGGCAAAGAAACGCTCACGGAGACGGTGCGGGCGTGGAAGGAGTACCTGCCGATTTTGGTTCTGCCCCATCCGTCCGGCCGAAACAATGGATGGCTGAAGAAGAATCCGTGGTTCGCGGGCGACGTTTTGCCCCGCATGCGGAAGATTCTGAGGGAAAGACTCACGCTAAGGCATTAGCTGGCGGCGCCCTTCCTGTGAGAGCATCGCCGGGGACCACGGCGGGGTCCAGTCGAGCTCTATGTTGACGGCACGGTCTCCGGCGATGCCCTCGAGCGCTTCCCGCGCCATCTTGATGATGGTCGGACCAAGCGGACAGCCCTGCGATGTCAGCGTCAGCCGCACGTCCACGCTCGCCGGCGTGACGTCCAGCCCGTAGAGAAGTCCCATGGTCACCACGTCAAGCCCCACCTCGGGATCGATCACCGAATTCAAGGCCATCAGCGCGGCGCGCTTGTCTGCGTCCATGCTCCCTCCCGAACCAGAAACGACAGGGTCAACCCGGTGCCTGCGGCGTAAAGCGTGGCCGTCGCCAGCAGGAACAAGGAGCCCGCGCGCAGCAGCGGCTGCGATTCCCTCAGCAATCCCGCCAGCCCCAGCGCGATGGCCGGGATCATGGCCGAAAATTCCGCCCAGGCGAGCTTCTCGCTGGCCAGTTCCGTCATCTTGGGAGGCGGGCTCTTCGCGGTCCAGGGGCGGCTTGCGAACAGATGAAGCCACACGAGGAAGGGCGTGATCTTGTGGACTTGCCCCAGGATGAACGGCGTGGCCCAGCCCACGAGAGCGGCGTAAATATAGGCGGCCAGGACGCTGGTGTCGTCGCGCAGAAGCCCGAAGGCCAGTCCGACGCCGAGCGCGGCCCAAACCGCGCCGCCGGCCAAGGCGAGTAGCGTGTAGGCGAGCGCCGGATCGATGCGCCGGTTGCGCGCGGAAAAGATGTGCCGCATCTGCCACGCGTAGGACGCGTAGGCCGAGGCGAGCAGGCACGCCCAGAGCGGCAGGAGGCGGCGGCCGAAGAACAGGCCGTCCAGCGCCAGGCCGGCGAGCCCCGCGAGCGCCAGCGCCAGCGCGAGCCTTCCGGGCGTCTTGGAGTCCACGTGCGCCAGAGCGAACATCGACACCAGCCTGTAAGACACGCCCACGATGGTCAGCGACACCCAGCCGACGAGCGCCAGATGAATGTGCGCGATCAGGGCGCCCTGAGGATCGTGGAAGAGCACGCCGCGCTCGCGGTCCCAGGCCAGCATGAGCCCGAGCGCGATCACGGCGGCGAGGCACGCGATCGAGACGGCGAGATGCCGGGCCGTCCAATCGAGTCGCGGGGCCAGGATCATCGTGCGCGCGAAGCAGGCGAGATAGACTGCGACCGAACCGACAAGCAGGACCGCCGCGATCCAATAGCGGTTGCCTCCCAGCCACAACTCGCCGACGAAGCCCGAGAGGCCCAGGATGAAGGCCCACCACGCCCAGCGCGCGGCGTCCGGCCAGGCCAGGGGCGTTTCCCAGAGCACGGCCGAAAGCTGGCAGATCGCCCCGAAGATCGTCATCGTGATCCAGCCCAGCGTCAATATGTGAACCAAGCCGAGGCTCCACTTGGCCTGGAAGCCGAAGCCCAGGAGCCGGTCCGTTCCCAGCGCGAACGCGGCCGCGAAGACCCAGAACGCGACGGCGGCGGCGGCGAAATGCCTCATGGGCAGGTCGAGCGGCGGTGATTTGGCGAGATTGAGGGCGGCGGGAGCGGCGCTCATTTCGCTCTCCGAATCGTCAGGCGGTAACGGCTTTCTCCGAGCTTGACGATGTCGTGAGCGAAGCCCGCCGCCTCCAGGTGCGCGTACAGCGGCACGGGCTCGCGGAAGTGCTCGACGACGAGGCGGTCCTCGGGGCCCAGCGTCGTTACGGCCTCGAGGATGCGGACCATCGGCTCGGGCGGCTCGAGGCCGTTCACGTCCAGGTTCACCGTCCGGCCCTCGCTCGGCTTGTCCATGCGATCAGGATACCTCGGGATACGGAGCGAGAATCTGCGTCAGCGCATATTTTCTCGACTCGGCCGGACGCATACTATCTTATGGAAATCGGCTCCCACGGGCGAGGTCCGGACCTCGGATGTGGTCTTGAGATTTTCGTCGGCGCGTGACCCGAAGGCCGCGTAGGAGGTACCTCTCATGGTTGACGGACAGGCGGCGACGCACGGCGGCGACGGCGCTCGATCGGGATTGGCCCGCCATCTCTCCCGCCCCGAGGCGCGTTTCGACACCCGCGAGGAGATCGAAAAGATCAGGCAGACGGCGACATGGCGCGACACGGGTCACGGCGCCAAGGAACTGGTCAAATATCCGGACCTGAGGATCGCCCTGATCCTCCTCAAGCCGCGCAAGCGCATCGAAGGCCACAAGGCCGACGCGAGGATCTCCATCCAGACCATGCAAGGCCGGCTCCTGCTTCATCTTCCCGACGAGGTCGTCGAACTCGGACCGGGCCAACTCCTGACGCTCGAACGCGGGGTTCAGCATGACGTCGAGGCCGAGGAAGAGAGCGCGTTTTTGCTGACCATCTGTTGGCCCGCGCAGGCTCGCCCGGGGGAGGCGGAAGCGGCGCGCACGCTGGAGTACGCGACGGTGGAGAATGCCGCCCGGCTCGTCGACTATCAGCCCGGATCGGTGGTCAGCCGCCAATTGATCAGGAAGCAGACCGGGAACGTCACGCTGTTCGCCTTCGATCAAGGGCAAGGCCTTGCCGAGCACACGTCGCCCTTCGACGCTCTCGTGCAGGTCGTCGAGGGCTCGGCCGAGGTCGCCATCGCGGGACAGCCTCATCTGCTCGGCGCGGGCGAGATGATCCTGATGCCCGCCGGCAAGCCCCACGCGCTGAAGGCGGTCCATCGCTTCAAGATGGTGCTGACGATGATCCGCTCGTGAATTACGGAGAGACCGTGATCGAGATCAAACGAGTCTACGAAGCGCCGGCCGCCGCCGACGGCTTTCGCATCCTCATCGACCGGCTCTGGCCGCGGGGGCTGTCAAAGGAGAAGGCGAAAGTCGACCTGTGGCTCAAGGAGGTCGCCCCGAGCACGGGACTGAGGAAGGCCTTCGGCCATGAACCGGCCCAATGGGCCGATTTTCAGTCGCGCTACGGCCGTGAACTCGATCAAAAGGCCGATTTGCTCAAGGAGATCAAGCGGCTGGAGCGCGAGAAGAAAATCGTGACTCTCGTCT
>JAJZQS010000036.1 GCA_021806745.1 bacterium | reverse complement strand
ACTTCCACCGGCTGCGCGGGCGTCAGGCCGCGCTCTTCGCACGGGGCCAGATACTCCTCCGGGAACAGCGTGGCGAGGTCCGCCAACTGCCGGTCGCTGATGGCGTGCAGCGGCACTTCCACGTCCCCTGGCCGGAGGCGCGTCGGATGGACGTACTTGGTGATGTGGTGATACTGCACCGCATGGTTGTGCGGGATCTTCTGTTCGACTTTGCGCTGGATCAACGGCATGGGGTCCTCGTGGTCATGGGGATTTCAGGGAAATGCCGGGCGTGATGAACGGCGCCTTTTCGAGCATGGCTTCGCTCGGGCGTGCCCCGGCCTGCGCGGCGGCCAAGACCGGCAGCCAGCGCCGATCCTCTTTCATCCACTCGCGCACGACCGTCTGTTGCTGCACCAGCACGTCGCGCTGGCGCTGCTTGTTCTTGCGGTACACATGCCGCCCGACCGCCGACCGGCCTTCGCGGCAGATCAGTTGGTACTCGGCGAGCCGGGCGTTCACCCACTCGTGATTGAACGGCTGGAAGGTCTCCCAGAGCCCGCCCTGTTCCGGGTGCGTGGCGTAGGCCGTGACCAGCGCAACGCGCCGGGCCTGTCCCCATCCCGGCAGGCGCTCCATGACCTCGAAGCACTGCCGGCGCACGTTCCAGTGCACCGTCCGGTAGGGAAAGACCCGCTGGTAGCGCGCGAGGGCCGCCGGATCGGGGCGGACGTGCGCTTCCTGACGTACCGTGCGGTTCCCGACCTCGGGAGCCCACGGCGCCGCCACGACGCGCGCGCCGACCCGAACCTGCGACCCGAACGCGATCATCCTACAGGACCGTCACTGACTCGGCCGTCTGCGTCACGGCCGCCCCGATGGGCGAGCGGAAGTTCACGCCGGCGTTGTAGTAGTTCGTCTCCGAGGCGACGTTGCCGACCGCGCCGGTCTTCAGCGAATCCGTGCCGCCGATGAACGGCTGACCCACGGCCGTTTTCACCGTCACGTAGCCCATGTCGGGTTTGTTCGCGACCGCCGCCGGGAGCGCGGCAATCGCTGCCGCTTCCGAGGCGTAACCCGTCGTGAAGTTCGCGGCCCCGGCGCTGCACGTCTTCGTGTCCGCTGCATCCACGACAAACAGGTAGATGCCCCACTTGTCCGCTGGGATCGTGCCCGCTGCGAGCGCGGTGCCCGCCGCGACCGCCGCCGCCTTCTTGAACGTGTTGACAATCGCCGCACTCGCCCCGACCTGATAGTCAAAGGCGATGTTCGCGACGTTTCGGTCCGTGGACCCGATGCCGAGACCCGGCGAGCTGAGGATGCGATCCGCCAGCACCCGCGACCGCAGCGCCGACGTGAGCGTCACCAGCGCCGCCAGATCGACCAGCAGCTCGGGCCACAGCACTTGGATCAGGTTGTACAGCGCATCCTTGGTGTTCCGCGGCCAAGAGCGCTTGATCTTTACCGTCATGGTTGCTCTCCCGCATCCGAGGAGCGACGGCGACCGGAGCCGCCGTCACCCGATGGATGCCACGCGGCTAGCGCGTGATCGTGGTGTCGTCGGCCAGGTCGTAGATCATCTTGTGCGACGAGCGCGAGAACCAGATGACCCCGTGCGGGAAGTACAGGTCCGCGCGGTAGGCGTGCCGCCCTTCCATCCGGTGCAGCTTGGCCCCGTCGAGATCGACGTAGCCCATCTTCACGAGGTCCATCATGCCCACGCAGTCCTCGTCGGTGTTGAGGAGGTTCCACGTGCCCTTGGGGCAGAAGTCGCCATCGATGACCGTGCGGCCGTTGATCTCCAGGCCGTCATAGCCGCCGGCGAGCTTCTTCTTCTCCGCGAAGCGCCGCAGGCCCGCGAGGGAGTCCTGCAGGTCGATGCTGATGCCCGGCGTGGTGTAGTGCAGGTTGGGCTTCTTGCCCGACTTGCTCTTCACCTTCGCCTCTTCCGTGGCCAGCATCTTCTCGGTGATGTTCGCCGCAGCCGCGTTGTAGCGCACCGAGTTCCAGCGCCGGTACGTCACGCCGCTGATGTCCTCGAACGTGTCGCCCGAGTTACAGACCGCGCCGATGCCCTGCGCCTCGGCGTTGTAGTTGTTCGACTGGTCCGTGCCCGTGGCGTCCACGTCGTTGCAGAGCACGACGTAGTCGCCGATGGTCGCGCCCGCGACCGCGCCGGCCGTGGTGAACGTGTCCGCGCTCGTGTCGATGGACGCGATGTACGAGCGCCCGCGCTCTGTGCCGTCGCCCGGATTGATGAAGGCGAGTTCCATGCCTTCCACGAGGAGCAGCGTGCCCGGTGCGCCCGCGGGCGTGGCCATGCCGTACGCGCGGTAGGCGCCGTACGTCGGGGCGCCGACCACCGTCTCGAGCAGGCAGAGGATGCCGCGGCCGTCGCCGTTCAGCTGGCGCTCGACGTCCAGGCGGACACGGGTCATCCCGTCTTCCATCTGGTCTTCGAGGTTGCCGACGAACGCGTTGCGGTTGTCTTCCGTGAGCGGGACCGACTGGCCGCCGACCGCGATCACCGTGTAGGTGTGCGAGATCGACGCCTTGCCCTGCTTGCGCTGCGGGCGGCTCGCCTTGGGGAGCAGCTTGCCGTCGCCCACGTTGGCGACCTTGCCGCCGGTCTCGAGCTTGGCATTGAAGTACATGCCATCCGGTCCGGCCTTGAACTTCCGCGTGCGCTTGAACTGCGCACTGAGGGCGGTGGCATCCGGCACGGCGTTGACCGCCATGAGATACACCCGCTTGAACGTCGAACTGACATCGGCGACCGAAGTCGTGGCAATGTCTGCGTAACCCGTGGCCATCGTGAATCTCCCGCCAGTCCGCTAGCGCGCGAGCGAGCGCAGCTCCTTCTTCCAGGCGGCTTGCTGCTCCTCGTAGGACTTGCCTTCGAGGTTCGCCACCCGGACCCCTGCCACGGCGGGGCTTCCCCCACCGCGGAGCGTGCGACTCCGTTCCCGCTGTTCCAGCTTCCCGGCCGTCTTTGCGTTGTGCGCCGTGGCCTCGGCCTCGATGTCCTCGCCCGATTCGTCCTCGTCGTCCTCGTCCTCAACCAGCTTCACGGCTGGCGCAGAGGGCTTGGATGGCGTGGCGGGCGGGGCACCCTTGCCCTTCAGCCGGCGCTCGTAGGTGTGATTGAGGTCCTGCATGACCGCCTTCAGGTTCTCTTCCGTGAGTTCCTGACTGGCGATCGCCTCGACTTCCGCGGCGTACTGGCGCGCGGTCCAGCGACGCGCCTTCGCCTCCGGGGCGAGGTCCCTCGTGGCCTGCGCGTGGGCCTGCACGTAGCGCTGATGAAGCACACTCTTCGCCGCCACCGCGTCGCTGGCTTCGAGGTACGGGAACTCCGTCAGGGAGTCCTCGAATACCGCGTCCGCGTGCGACCAGATGGCTGCCGTGCGTTCCTGCGCCTGCTCGGCCTCCGCTGCCTCGTCCTGCTCCTCCGCGGCCGCCTTCTCGCGCAGGGCCTCTTGGCCCTTGCGGAACTCGGGATTGCGGTAGGGTTCCAGGATTTCCTTCAGCGCGTCCGTGATCTCTTCGGCGCTGCGATCCTCGGTCCCGAAGATGGCCGCCAGGAGAATGTCCTGACTCTTCTGGTTGACCTCTCGGATGCGCTCGCTCAGGGTATCGACCGTGCGTTCGGCGCGCGTCGCGCGCGCCTCGTGTCGGTCCGCCAATGCCCCACGCTGCGCCATCGCGACCAGATGATCCGGCGACTTCACCGTGACGGGTCGGCCGTCTACCGTGAATCGCATCTTGGCCCCCTCGGGCCATTTCACGCCGTCCGGTACCGGCTTGCCGTCCGCGCCGATGAGCTGGAAGCGGGCACCCTTCGCCGCATCCTCGCCCTTGTCGGCCGCGTCCGGCTTCTCGCCGTCCTTCGGCTTGTCCTTCCCATCGTCGCCCTTCTCGTCCTGCTTGCTGCCGTCGTCGGCTTCGCCCTTCGTGTCGCTCTTGGCGTCGGCCTTCGACTCGTCTTCCTCTTCGTCGGTGATCGAGAACGCGTCCGATCCCTGCGGTGCGCGCGCTCCGTCCTTCCCCTTCGGTTCCGGCGTCCGCGCCTCATCGAGCACGCGGTACGCACTGCGCATGGTCTTCTCGAACGCGTTGCCCTCGGCCTCGCGCGCAAGCGCGTTGGCGTCTGGGGTCGGTTCGGTGCCTGCTACGACTTCGGTGTCTGCCACAGAATCCCCGTTGAACGCGAAAAGGCCAGCGCCCTCGCGAGAGAGTGCTGGCCCTTCGGGCCTCGTTGAGTTGTGCCTACTGCCTGCTACCCTAACATGGTGCCCTGAAAAGATGCAATCCGACCACGGCCCTCCGTGCTACGCCGCCATCCCACCCTGTCCCGGCTGCGCGCCCGGCGGGCCCTTGCGTTCCATCGCCTGCGACGCGCGCTGATCCATCTGCTGCGCCCCTTCGGCGGGCTGCATGGCTTCATCCTTCGGGCCGATGGGAGCGCCACCCGGTGCCGGCGGTGCCGGTGCCCCGTTCGGCGCCCCCGGCGTCTGTGGCATCGTCCCCTGCGCCATCAGCGTGTACGTCTGCCAGAGCTGCGCGATGAGGGCCTTTTGCGTGTCGGTGCAGTCGTCCGCGTAGGCCGTCGTCAGCATGTACTCTTGGAGCACCTGTGCATGGACGCCCGCGTCTTCCCACGGCTGCGGCTGCGGGGCCCTCGGCTGGCCGCTCTTGTCCTTGGTGATCCCCGAGAGCATGCGCCGCGCGTGGGCGTACTGCAGGTCGTATTCCAGCCGGAACACGTCCGGCACCGCCGACGCCAGATGCTTCAGCACCGTCGCCGGCGGCAGGAGCCCCGCGTCCTTCAGTTGCAGCATTTCGTTCTTCACCGCGTCCTTCTGGCGGCTCATCATCGAGCCCGGCGTGAACGTGTAGTCCACGTCCACCGCCAGATAGTCGGGGAGGATGTCCTGTTCGATCATGAAGGCGCGGTCCGGCCCGACGAGGCGAATCTTCCGCGCCTCGGTATACTCCTCGCGCGTGATGGCGTCCAGCGACTCGGCCAGCCGCTTCAGCGCCAAGTCCTGCAAGTTCGACGCCTCGGTGATGGACCGTTCGTCGGCGTATTGCAGGGCGTAGACCGTCTTCGCGGCCAGCCCGGCACTCGGCAGCTTGCCGGTGCTTGCGTCGTTCATGTTGCCGAGATCGTTCGCCGCGCTCAGGAACGCGCTGAGGAGGTTCCCCCAGCCCTCGGCCCCGCGCCCGAACTGGATCGGCTGCGGCGCGTGCTCGGCGCTGCGGTACGTCAGGAGCATGCCCGGTAGGCCGCCCAGAATCCGGACGTTGAGGCCGTGGTTCTGCGGCGCGCCCATGAGGAGCCGGGAGCGCAACTGGAAATCTTCCGCCGCCGTGCTCAGGGTGCGGTTGATGTCGTCCTGCAACGGCACGATGTCGCGCGCCGGCGGCTTGCCGTAGTGGTTGCCCTCTTCCGACTCTTCCGGCAGCTGGATGAAGTTGCAGACGCGCGTCGCCCACATGGGGAGCGGCTTCTTGTCCACCAGCACCCCGCCCACGGTCGTCAGGACGGCCCCGCGCTCGCCCCACAGGCGGCGCAGGTTCTCGTCCTTCGGATAGATCCACGTCTCGACCACGATGTACTCGCGGTCGATATAGCCCATCTCGTCACCCGAGGCGCCCGTGGCCTTGTCGTAGCTCGTGCCCCCTTCCTCGACCATGAGCCCGCGTTGCATGAGCCCGTTCCACCGCACCGCGCGCCCGTCCGAGTCGGCCTGCTTCGCCTCCTTGATCTTGTCCACTGCGTCCGGGAACAGGGCCGCGATCTTCGACAGCGGCATGATCCGGCGATGCAGGACGTACCACGAGTCGCTGATGTCCTCGACGTAGGGGTCCCACAGGCACTCGAAGGTCGGAATGACCTCGCAGAACGCTTCGCCCTGATAGAGAAACGCGGTCCCCTCGGGCGGGTCGAGCTTCTGTTGCGTGATCGTCCCGTCCTTCCCCTCCACGTCCTCGAAGACCGGCCCCGTGACCTGCTTCTTGTCGTTGACGTAGAACTCCTCGACGCCCACGGCGACCTGCCGGATGCTCTGGCGGGGCTCCGGGGCTTCGCCCGTCTCCGCCGCCAGTGCGATCTCCTCTTCGGTGGGCGGGATGGTCTCCACGACCTCGGCGTACTTCGGTTGCTTGATCGTCGCCGGGTAGTACTCGCCGTCGTCGGCGTTCCAGCCCGTCTTCAGGATGCCCGACCCGCACTTGAACGCCCAGCGGCGCGCGCGGCTGATCTTGCTATGCAGGAAGAGCCGGTCCCACAGGTACCAGAAGAGGGATTCCTTGTACTCCGCCTTCTCGCGGTCGTCGCGGTCGGTGCTCCGGGCCTGCACGGAGACGGCGGGCTTGTTCTCGGTCAGGCGCGACACCCGGAGGTTCTGCGCCTTGCCCATGACGTTGTACTGGCACCGGATGCGCCACGGCAGCGTGCGCCGCATCAGGAACGTGCGCCGGTCGCGGTGATACGTGATGTACTGCAACCCGCCACAGTAGTAGATGTGCTGTTGCCACTCGCGATGCCGGTCGGTCAGGATGGCATCATGCGACGCTTCCAGCCGGTCCGTGAACTCGGCCAGGTCCTCGTCCTTGGAGTCGTACCCCACGACCTTGAGGCCCAGCGACTCGTACAGCCGCTTGGCGGGTCCGGCCCGGCGTCCGTCGAACGCCTTGGCCGTCCGGTCCCCGGCGGTCAATCCCCGTTCGGCCGCCCGTGCGAGGCGGTCGAACTCGTCCATGTCCCGCGATGATTGCGCTGTCGTGTTAGCCACCGAACACCTCGGCGATGATCTCCCGCGCCGGCCGGTCCGGGTGCGTCTTCAGCTGCGCCCGGATCAGGGCCTCGAACTCCTGCCGCGCTTCCTCGTCCTCGACCGCCGCCAGCTCCCGCGTGAACGCCGATTCCAGCGGCTGCTCGTCCGGCCCGACCGATACCCCGGCCATCGGCGGCGGCGTGACTTTCATGTCGTACGCCCGGCGCTCGTCAATCATCAGCCCCAGGTGCGCGGCGCGCTCGGTCAGGGCGTGCACCTGCACCTGCCACGCGGCCGACTGCGCATCCGCCATCGCGCGCTCGCGATCCAGTACCACGCGGTAGGCGCGGGTCGAAAAGACGGACCCGCCGAGGAATCCGGCGAGCAGTCCCAAGCACAGTGCGGCAACGATCATGGCGTGTCCCCTCCGATGGGCGGCACGATAGCACGCTCGCGCGGCGCGACCAATCCGCCACATGTCATCGCGCGACCCCCACACCCACCGCGAACGCCACGACCGGCACGACGTAGCGCACCACCGCTCCCGGACGGTCCCGCTCCACGAGCTTTATCTGTCGCCGCAGGTTGGCGTTCGCGTCGGCCAGTTTCTCGTTTTCGACCTTCGCCGCCGCCAGCGCCTCGGTGAGCGACCGGACGCGATCATTGGACTTGGCCGTATCCGCCGCCCATTGGACGCGCTCTACGGCGTGCAGGGAGTCCGCGCGCGCCGTGGTGGCGGCCAGCGTCACGAGCTGCGCCCGGAGTTGGCCGAGGGTCGCGCCGGAATCGGCCGCCAGGGCGAGGGCGCGTTGCCGTTCCGCGTCCGCCGCTCGCACCGCCGAGTCGGTACGTGCAGAAACGAGCACGATTTTCCGCCGACTTTCCACGAGCGCCAGCGAGTCCTTGCGGGCCACGGCTTCCGCCGCCAACCGTGCTGCCTTCGCCTGCTTGACCTCTCGGGCCAGCGAGTCCTCGGCCGCCCGGCTCTGCCGGAGTTCCGCGTTCCGCGCCCCGATTTGCCGTTGCTGGTACGTGAACGTGGAGACGCCGCCCACGACCGCCACGGCGAGGACACCGTAGAGGTACGCCGTGGTCGGGACCTGCCGGAGCCATGCCTTGACGTTCATGTGCCTTCCTTCAGGCCGGTGTAGCGGTGGACGTACTTGGAGCGATGTTCTTCGGCCTCCCGCTCGGCCTTCGACCGCTCGTAGCCGTTGAACACGAAGGCCCACGCGACCCAGAGCAGGTAGAACACACCCCGCTTGGCGGCGGTGATCTCGTGGCCGTCCTCGTGGCAGAGGGTTTCGGCGTTGATGTCGGAGTCGCTGACGAGAATGTGCCCGGCGCAGGGCGTCATGCAGTTGTTCGCTCCACCGAGACGCGCGAGGCGGCTGCGCCAGTGGATCGTGATCTTGTGGCCGGAGACGGGCGAGACCCATGCGCTGTAGCTCACTGGAAATCCTCGAGCCGAAAGTTTGGCGCGGCCTCGGGGTCTTTCTTCCGGCGATGGCCGGCCGCGTTGAGCGTCTTCCCGTCCTTCCAGCGCGACACGATCTTGTGCGTCGTGACTTCTTCGATCTGCCAGCGCGCGCGCCAGTCGGCGATGATCTCACGCGCGGCGGCGATCTGCGCGTCGGTCAGCGGCTCCTTGCCGTCGTCCCGATTGGCGAAGGCGAGCGAGAGCGACACGGAGTTGACATCGCGCACCCCGCGCCACGCGGCATAGCCCACGGCATACGCCCGCCGGTCATCCGGCACGAACCGGCGCACCGTGCCGTCGCGGTCGATGTGCAGGTGGTAACTCACCTTCGAGACCTCGGCCATGACCCAGCTTTCGGTCGCCGACGTCTTGGGCGAACCGTCGTTGTGCAGCACCACGCACCGAATGGGATGCGAGCGCGCGTTCTGGTTCGGCGAGGGGCGTTCAATCGTTGCCTTCATCGCCCCGCTCGTCGTAGTCCATGCCGGGGTATGGCGGCTGGACGGTCTTCGCGATGCTCCCCGCCGCCGTTTTGAGGGCTGGCGCCATTAGCTTGGCGCGGGCGATCGGCACCACGATGATGGCGGTGCACAGCATGGCAAAGGCGATGAAACAGAGTGCCGCCACCGCCGCGGGCCACGCCTTCTCGTGCAGGAGCGCCACCACGGTTGCCGCGAGCGACACCACCGCGCCGAGCGCCGAGAACCCGATGAACAGCGCCCAGCCGGGGTTGAAGTCGCCGTCTTTCTCATGCCAGAGCGTGCCCTTCATCAGTCCCCCCGCTCCACCAGTTGCCCCTCAATCCGCGACACCCGGTCGCGCACCTGCCCGACTTCGGTTGAGAGCTTGTCCAGCTTCCCGTTCGTCTCGTCATGCCGCGCCGTCGCCGAGCGTTCCCAGCGGTCCATGCGCTGATCCTGACTGCGCACCGTGGCTTTCATGGCGCCCCACGACACGAGCCAGCCCACGGCCCCGCCCCCCACGGCGAGCACGATGGGACTCGGCCCTGACGACATGGCGGCGGCCTGCAGCAGGCCCACGGCAGCGCCCACGGTCCCCACGGCGGCGGATACGGTTGTTTCAATACTCACAGCGCAGTCCTCGTCGGTGCATGGGTCATTTCCGGCCGGCCAGTTCTTGCATGGGTCCGGCGAGGCGTAGCAGCTTCTCGCGTGCCCGTGCTTCAAGCGCGCGCTTGCGTTCGGGCGACTTCGCGCGCTGCAGGTCGTAGCGCAGGTCGCCGAGGATGTTCGCGCGCGCCGCGGCATACTCCCGCTGTTCGCGCGTGCGCTGCGCACCGGGCCGCACCACGGAGGGCTTGGCCCCGACGAACCCGAGTGCGTCAATCGCCGCCGCCTTCGGGTCCGCGTTCCGCAGATCGCCCACGACGCGCGGCAGGTGGAACGAGGCCGCAGACGGAAGCGCGAGACTCGCCGCCCCCTTCACGACCGTGGCGGCCTTGTCCATGAAGTCATCGCCGGGCTTCACGAGCTTTTGCCCGGTGAAGGGATCGGTATTCACCACCCGCGCGCCGATATCGAGGAACGGTCCCGAGGGCTGCAGAATGGCAGGCACGTCCGCACCCCCGAGCGCCATCGCCGTGGATCCCGGCGCCGGCGCCCCCGTCAGGGCGGAGAACGGCGTCCACCGGGCGACGTCGATGCCGTAGCGATCGCCCTTCTCATTCGTGAAGGGCAGTTGCGTGAAGCCCGGCACCAGATAGCCGAGGCGCTTGTTCAGGCGCTGATCGGGCCGCAAATCCGACTGCGCGATCTCCCCGACCTTCTTCTGGCTGTACTGGTCCATCGCCCCCCACGCAGCGGCCAGCGTCGCCCACCGCCACGGGTGCTCGACAATCTGCCCCGCGACAAACGGGATCGCCTTCGCCGGGTAGAGGATAAACGGCGACACGGTGTTCTTGATCGCCCCGAGCAACGGAGAGCGCGTCTGGTAGTTCACGAACGCCCGGTCCACGTAGTCCGCCGCCGCCCGCGGTTCCATGCCATCGGATACCAAGCGATTGAACGTCGCTACACGGAAGACCCCATCCTCCTTCGAGTACGCGGCCTCCATCTTCTGCGACACCTTGTCGAAGCCCTTGCGCAGTTTGCCGCGCGGCGTGATGCCGTGCTCCGCCAGCGCGCGCTTGGTCTCGGGCCGCGTCGTCTCGCTCAGTTCCGTCAGGGCGGTGCTCATCTTCCGCCCGCCCACCGGCACGGCGTCGGCAATCGTCGGCAACCCGCGCTCCAAGATGCCCAGCTCGGCGAGGTACTTCGTCGTCGGGCCGTAGGCGTTGTAGTCCGCGAGGGCGCGCTTCAGCGCCACGGGCTGCTGCCACACCGGCAATCCGGACATGTGCGCCACGACGCTGTTGCTCATCGTGTTCCCGACATGCGTACCGGGATTCATGACCGTGTGCACACGCTTCCAGAACGTGTACAGGTCGCCCATCTTCCCGCCCCATGCGGGGATGCCGTCCATGTACGCCGCCACATCGGCGCGCACCACCGCCCCGCGCAGGATTCCCATGCCCGGCGTGTCCGGCAGGCGCTTGTAGCCCTCGCCCGCGCGTTCCAGCGTCTTCGCGATGCCTTCGAGCTGCTGTTTTGCGGCCCGGATGGCCCCGGCGTCGCCCGACGTGCGCGCCGCCAAGAGCGCATCGGCCGCACTCGCGAACTCGGGATGCACCACGCCCGGCATTTCGCGGAGCCCGGCAAAGAGCTTCGCCGCCGCGATGTCCCGGTAGCCCTTGTCGAGGCCGTAGGCGGTGCGGAACGACGCCTCGCGCACTTCGCCGAGTGCATTGCGCGCCGCGTCCGAGAGATCGTCCAGGCGCGCCTTGTCGCCAACGATCCGCGGCTTGCGCGTCGTCTGCTTGACCACCCGCTCCGCGGCATCGGTCGCCGACTCGCCAAGATGTTCGGCATAGACGCGCGGGAGATACTGCCCTTCGCGCTTGGCCACGGTCGCCGGCGCAAGCAATCCGGCCTCGACCTTCCCGCGGCCGAGCGCGGTAAACTCGTCACTGATGCGCTGCGCGACGGCCAGCACCGCCGTCTGGTCGCCCGTCAGCGGTTCGAACGCCTCGCGTTCGATGGCGTCACTGACCGCCCGGTCGCCCGAGGGGCCGAGCGCCTTCGCGGCCTTCGACAGTTCGGCGGCGCGCGCACGACCCTTCGCGACCGCATCCTGATACGCCGAGAAGAGCGTCTTGACCTCAGGGTCGGCGAGAATGTCGTGCGACATCCCGTTCAGCACCTTCACGCCGAGCGGCGACTGTTTCATGCGCTCGACCACTTCCTTCCCGACGAACCCCGCGCCTGCCTTGATGCGCGGCAAGCCGACCGCGTGGATCGCGGCGAGCGCCATCAGCCCGGTACCCGTCGCCTTGATCTTCTCGTCGTCCGATTGCTGCAGCCCCGCCCCGGTCGCGCCCATCACCGCCGACTGCCCGGCGCGCGATTGCACGGCGTGCGTGATCGCCCCGCCCACATCGAACATCACGCCGCTGGGTGGCAGATCGCCGAACATCCGCCCTTCGCGTTCCATCGCCGGACGCAGGTCAGGCGCCGAGCGGGGCGCGATGCCGGATTCCAGTTCGGCCGCGCGCTGCTTGCCCACGGCCAGCATCGTCTCGGCGGTGACGGGGCGCGCGGGCGTCGGCGCCTCCGCCACATTGGCCCCGAAATCAAATGCCGTCGCATCGGCCCCCTCACCCCGGCGGGCGATCTCCGCCTCAAGGCGCGCAATGCTCTTCTCCTGCGCCTGTCGCACCATCGTCCGGCGGCGCACATCGCCTTCCGCCTTGCGCAGGGCGGCCAGTTGGTCCGGGTCCATCGTGCCATCGGCGTCCGGCAAGTCTTCCTGCTGGCGCTTGATCCGGTTGCCAAACTCGTCCGTGGTGCGCGTCGAGCGGCCCAGACGTTCCTTGTCGGGCAGGTTGCGCCACGTCTCAAACTGCGGGGTGTCGGTGGACGCCAATACCGCCTCGTCCGCCGCGTGTGCCTCGGTCAGTCGCGCGATTTCGTTGCGCAGGTCTTCCGTAGGCACGTCGGAGAGATCGCGCGCCAAAACCCCGTCCGCGTTCCGGACCCCCGGCAACTCCGGCGCCTGCAACGCGGCCCGCTCCTGCTTGGCTTCCCACTCCGCCCGCAGGGCGTCCCGCTTGCCCGCGTTGGCGTCGCGGTTCAACTGGTACGTTTCGACGTCATAGGCGGTGGCTTCATCCGGGCCGGGCGGAAGCAATGCCCTGGGCTTTCCCTTCAACGCGTCGCGTTCGAGGGCCGCGTGCCGCGCGTCCAGTTTCGTCTCATCAAGTTTCGCGAGCGCCTCGGTACGCGCGACCTTGCGAGCCGCGCGGGCGCGGGCGGCTTCTGCAGCGGCGCGTTTCGTCTCGTCGAGTTTCTGGAGCGCGTCCGCCCGCGCGGCGTCTTGGGCGGCCGTCTGCTCGCGACGCACCACGTCCGCGGCGCGCTCAAGTGCCGTCTGTTGCTCCGCCGCCTTCGCCGCCGCACGCGCCTTGAGCCCTTTCGAGATCCCGGCGCCCACGCCCGACGCCGCAAGGTCCACGCCCATATCGGTGATCGTCCGCAACGTCGGATCAGCGGCAATCCGCTGCAGCCAGTCCGCGCCGGTCAGGTCCGCGACCATCCCCGTGGTGGAGGCATCCCGCCCCGCCTGCGATTGCACGCCCGTCAACGCCGCCGACACGGCCGCCGCCGCGGGGAGCCCCATCGCCCCGCCGCTCGCCATAAACGGCACCAGATTCGTACCGATGTCCGCGACGGCTCCGCCCACGCGCGCCGTGGTGGACTCGGGCGCCAGGTCCTCGCTGATCCCTTCACGCAACGTGCGCAGGCGATTGGCCGCGCGATCCAGCACGTTCAACGTCTTGTCGCCCGAGAGTTTCTTGAACACGCGCGAGCCCAGCCGGGCGGCCCCTTCGCCGTACGTGGTGACCATCTTCGCCGGGGCGGCCAAGACCTGCGCGGCAAGATCGGATGCGGCGTTGGTGCGCGCCTCGGGAGGCGACGACGACGGGACGAGATCGTCGAACAGCCCGCTCGGTTCCCGTCCGCGTGGTGCGCGCGCCGGAATCAGGTCATCGAAGAGTCCGCTACGGCCGGTGCCCGCCATCTAGCGACTCGACTGAAGGGCCGCCGACAGACGCTCCTTGACGGCCCGCACCCGCGCCTGTTTCTCCGCGTCCGGCAGCGTGGACGCCATGATCCTGGCAATCGCGTCCTGTGCCTCCAGCGCGAGCGCTTGGTGCGCCGGATTGCCGGCCGCGGGCGTGGGTTCGGTCACTGGCTGCAGGCCCGGCACGAGCGCGCGCAGGTCGGCTGCCGCATCGTCGGCCGCGCCTTTCCGTTCCGTGGAATCGGCGCGCCAGTTGGTCAGAGCATCCTCGTATCCGGCGACGTTTGGCAGACCCGGAGCATCCATGAACTGACTCTGTTTCGGTCGCCGCGTCAGAAGTGACTGGAACTCGCGGCGCCGGTCGCGATCTTCCCGGCGTGCAGCGTCCACCTTCGCCTTCGCGTCCTTGCCGCCCGAGGCGCGTTCGACCACCGCGCGAGCGGCATTCAGTGCGGTCAGCGCCTTCGTATTCGCAACCTTCGCCTCGTGGAGTTCCCGTTCGCGTCGCCGCTTGGCCGCCTGCTCCTGAAGATCGGTCTCCGTCTGGTCCCGCCGCGCCGCGTCCCATGCAAGGTCGGCAGGATGCCCGGCCGCCATCAGTTGCTTGGCCCGCTCCGCGATCTTCCGTTCCTTCGTCAGGATGCCGCGGTAGTCGGTGCCCTTGTCCGCCGGGTCTGTGTCTCGGCCGAACCGCCCATCGGCGTTGACCTCCGACGTGCGCAGTTCGAGTGCGTCCGCATCTGCGCGCGCCTGCTGCGCGGCGTCCCGGCTCCGTGCAGTCGTCAGGGTGTCGTTCGCAATCGTGCGCTGCGCGATGGTGAGCGCGTCGAGCTGCTCCCCGCGCTTCCGCTTGGCCAGCTCGTCCGCGCGATCCTGTGCAGCGGCTTCGCGCTCGCGGCCGAGGGCCTGTCCCTTGAACACCCCGAGTGCGGCTTCCATCAGCGGTGAGGGCCCAAACACGACGGGGCGCATCAGCCGTACGCTCCCGCCATCGCCGGGGCAGGCGTGCCTACGGCCGGCTTCGGCGCCTGCCTGCCGTAGTACTGCGCGAACCACTGCGCGAGGTAGTCGCCGGTGCCCGTGTTGCCAGCGGATGCGGCGGCGCCAGCGCCGAGGTCCGCCGCGCCGCTCGTGGAGTTGCCGAGCGCATCGAGCCCGAGCCGCGTCCAGTCAATCGCCGTCCCCTCACGGCCCTGTCGCAGCGCTTCCGCGAGCTTGGTCACGTCGAACTGGTTGCTGATGGCATCCTGACGCAGCTTGTCGTAGTAGTTGCGCTCCGTGCTTCCGGCGTTGAACGCCTGATCGCGGGCCGCGCCGATCCCCTTCGCGCGATCCGAGAGGAAGCCCGTCAGTACGTCGTCCCAACTGCGCGCCTTGGCGGTGTTGAAGTCGGAGAGCTTGTCGCCCGCGATGCTCGACCAGTTGATGCCGCGTGCGGCAAGGTCGGCGTCGAGATTATCCCGGCCCCGCTTCCACTGTTCCTCGCTCGACGCCTTGGCGCGATCGACTTCCTTCTGCCAGAGTGCGTCATCGTAGGGCGACGGGTTCTGCAGCCGGCGCAGCGTTTCGTCGCGCATGGCCTTCTGCACGGGATCCAGATCGGTCAGGTCGCCCGGCGCTCCGACAGATGGTGATGGCGTGGATGGGAACGCCGGGGTGCCACTGGGCCCCACCCCCACCGCCGGCGCCCCACCACCACCACCTGCCGGTCCTGCCGTTGTCGTGTTGACCTTGCCCGGTGTCGCCGTCACGCCTTCCGGTGCCGCACCCGGCGCTCCAACTGCCGGCGTTGGTCCACTCGGGATACGGCCGGCCGCCATGTCGGCGAGCAACCGCTGCTGCTCTTCCGGGTCTTTGGCCGTGTAGTTGCCCGCGTTCCGGCCCGCAGGAAGCCCGGCGGGAGCGGAGTCGAGGCCGCTCGTGATGCGATCCCACGTCTGCTTGTAGGCCCCCGCATACTTGGCGCGGTTGGGGTCGTAGCCCGCCTGATCCGCCGCGAAGCCGCCCGTGGCCCCAAGGAAGGACTCTTGGACCGCCTGTCGCTGTTCGGGCGAGAGACGCGCGAGAATCTGCGCGCCGCCGCCTTGCGTGTCGTTCATCGTGAGCATCCGACTCACGGCATCCGCCGCCGCCTGCTTGAGCGCAGGGTCAGCCGAGGAGAGCGCCGTCTGGATGGCCTGTGGGTCGCCATTCGACACCGAGGACCAGAGCGGGGCATCGGCCCCCTTCTCAGCGAACGCTCCACCGAAGCTGCCCCCCTGAGAGGTCTGGTAGCCACGGAACGAGTTGGCCGAATCGCCCTGTGGCGTCATCGTGCCACCGGCCGCGCTCGCGATCAGCGGCGCCGACTGCGCGCTGGCCGTGGGCGGCGTCCATTCGCCCGAGAGCGTCTTGATTGGTTCCGGTGCCCCCACCTGCGGCGTCGGGCCTGCGGGCGGCTGTCCCGGTGCGGCTGGCGGCGCCATGTTCACCTTCGGCGCACTCGTCCCCAGGGCGATCCCGGCCACCGACTGCGGCGCCTGCGGGGTCGTGATGGGCTCAGGCGCCTTCAGGACAGGTCCCGGCGCCCCGACCATCGGCGCCGGTACGCGCGCAATCGGCCCGTTGGCCGTCGTGGCGGTGAGGTCGGGCGTCAACGGCTTGGACGGAGCGGTGAGCTCTGGCTGGTCCGCGTCGGCCTCGCCCCCAAAGTCCTCGCCCGGCCGCTTCCGCCGCACGCCGTACCCTTCGGCCCCTTGCAGTAGCATGGCTATACCCCCGGTGCGCCGATCATCGGGCGCAGCTTCTTGGCGTAGGGGTTCCGCGTGTCGATGAGGTTGGAGAGGTCGGGTGCGGCGACAGGAGCAGACCCGCGTGCGAGGATCGCTTTGGCGATATCGGCCATGGCGGCGTTGCCTGCCGTCGCAGCCCCAAGCTGCGTATTGGCGGTCTTCTCGAAGTTCTTGGCCCGGTTGTAGCCCTGAATCGCCGGAATCGCGGTCAGACCCGCCTTGAGCCAGTCGCCCGAGGACGCGACGCCATCGGGACCGGCCACGAGCTCCTTCGCGCCGCCGAGCAGGGTTGAGCCCGCCGTCTTCGCGACGCTCCCGAGCTTGGTCATGCCGGACTTGATGGCGCCGCCGACGCCCTGCGAGCCCACGGCACTCGCGACCTTGCCCGCGCCGTAGCCGAGCAACCCGCCCTCGATGCCCCCGCGCAGGCCTTGGCCCGCGTCGAACCCGATCCCGCCCTGTCCCTTGCGGTCGAAGCCCTTCGCCGCCGCCCCGACCGCAGCGGCAGCCATGGGCCCACCGAGCAGCCCCGCGCCGATTTCCAGTGCCGGCGTGATGACCTTCTTGTTGTTATCCCAGACGCGCGCCAAGCCGCCCCTCTTCTTGACGAGCCCGGCCACTTGCGTGCCGGGGTTCGCGCGCTGAAACTGCGCGATCCGCCCGTCCACGTCGGCGCGACTGAGCGGCTTGCCGGTCGCCAGGTCGAACGCGATGCCCTTCTTGTCCACGCGGATGCCGATCTCAGGGTGTTCGCCCGCCGCGCGCAGCGTGAGTGCCGCCATGATTGCCCCATCGGAAACGCAACGAGGCCCGGCGCACCGGAGCCCCCGACGACGTACAAGAGGGGTTCCAGCGACCGGGCCTCGATGCTCTGTTGGCTCGTCAGCGAGAGAGGGTAATAACGCGGCCGAAAAGATGCAATCCGACCAGCCGGGCCCCGCTACTGCCACACGTCCCGGATCGCTTCCTCGGCATCCGAGCCCTGATCCATCGCCATGGTCTCGTCGTCCGGCACGTCGTCCACCGTGAACGCGCCCGTCGCGGCCTCCTCCTCCATCGCCGCCATCTTCGCCAGGCGCTTCAGCAGCTTCTCGTTGTTCGCGTGTCCGGCCTGCTTGTTCTTCGGCACGTCCTGCTCTTCGTAGGGGACCGGCGAGAGAGGCGGGCGGCCCATCAGCAAGTAGCGCAACCCGTCCGGCGGGTGATCGTGCGCACTCGGCGCCATATCCCCCTTCTTCGTGTCGTGGTGACGCATCGTGCCGATGGTCTGGATCAGGTACGGACACCCCCACTCCCGCCCGTCGTCCGCGGGCCGCACAATCTGAATCCACGGCGCCGTGCCGGGCTCGTCAGGCCGCTTGCGACGCGGGTTGAGGTAGGAGCGCACCCGCATCCAGCCGTTCACGCGGTCCTTGTTCGCCTGAATGAGCGTGATTTGCGACCCCAGCTCGTACAGCCGATCGTTGATCTGTTCGGCGATCGACACCCCCGACTCGGGGCTCTTGATCCACATCTGGGTATCGCCGCGGAGGAGGAATCCGCGGAGTCGCCCCTCGGGACAGGCCGCGTCGATCTGCTCGGCCACTTCGCGCGGGCTACAGCGGTGCCCCGTGATCTCGCGGTAGCACCACGGCCGGCCGAACGCATCGAAGGCCGCCACGCAGACATAGAACGGGTCCGGGTCGTACCCCCAGTCCATCCCCCCTTCGCGCTCCATCCACGGCGGCAACTCCAAGCCGTCGCCCGAGGTCGTGTGGATCTTGGGATCCCACTCGCGGAAGAACTGCCCCGAAAAGGCGTTCCAGTTGCCGTGCAGGTACGCGTCACGCTCGGTCTCCGAGAGCCCCAGCAGCCGGTCGATGTACTCGTCGGTGATGTACGCGTTGTCCGTGACCCGCGCGGGGATGTACACCCACTCGGCGGGGTCGTACGACTGTCCCTCGTCGAGGACGGGGTTGTGGCTGATGAACCGCGTTTCGAGGAACAGATGCCCGTCGCCGCCGGGATTGCTGCCGACGATGAACTGCGGCACGACGCGGTAGCCGTTGCGCGGGGCCAGCGACGTGCGGGCTCTGGACGGCAGAAGCTCGAGCATCTTCGGCGTGAACGTCGAGCCCTCGTCCACATAGATCAGGTCCCACTCGGTCGAGAGGTACGCGTACAGGTCCTTCTCGTACTGGCAGTGACCGAACTGGATGAGCGAACTGATGCCGTCCACGGCGTTGAAGGTCAGCCGCTTGAGCTGGCCGTTGTACGTCGCGATCTCGCGCGGGACCTCGAAGGGGAGGCGCAGCAGGTGCGTGCGTTCGAGCTCGGGGTACGTCCGGCGCAGGAACAGCACCTTGAGCCCTGGCGTCTGCAGGCACTTGATGATCGCGTCCCAGCGCAACCCGTGGGACTTCGAGCCTCCGGCGGCTCCCCCAAAGAGGATGTTTGGCGCAGAGCACGCGTGGAGCTGGTCCTGTTTGGGCTGGGCCTTGTACAGCACCCGCTCGACGGTGCCCCCTTGACCGTCCGGGAGCGTGACCCTGACGACGAAGCGGCTCTGGTAGGTCCGCAGCGCCTCGCGCGTGGCGTGCAGCTGCTTCCGCAGGACCGCCCGTTCGGTGAGGGCGGACTGGATCACTTCGCGGTGCCGTCAGGGAGCAGGTTGCCGGCCGGTCCACCCTGCAGGATGAGCTGGACCCCAGCTTGGGCCTTGGACCCGGTAGTCGCTGCAGCCGCCGCCTCGGCTTCGAGCTTGGCGGTGCGCATCCGCTCGTTGAAGCCAATCTCAGTCAGCTTGGAGAGCAGCCGCAGCCGCAAGTCGTGATCCGGCACGCGGCCCTGCTTGTCCGGTTCGCCCCGCAGCATTTCCCGCGCGGTGTCGATGCCGTCTTCGGCGAGCAACAGCCGCATCTTGGCGCGGAACGCATCCGGGGGACGACCCGCGTTCGGGGCACCGGGCGCCGGGCCACGGCCCTTGCCCGGAATCAGCGCACCGCCGTGGGGTTGCGGAACCGGTGCCGCCACGGCAGGGGAAGGAGGCTCAGGTGTGGTGTCCACTTTCCGAGACTTGACCCGAGACTTTTCCACATTTCCACGCGCCTTCTTCTTCACCCGCGTGGCGCCCACGTCACCTCCTCCACCTGCACCCCCGCCAACCGCCGCCCCGACGCCAGCGCGCGGAACTCGTCCGGCGTCAGCGCGAGGACCACCGTCACGTCCCCGCCAATGCCGGTGGCGATGTAGTGCTGTTCGCACCGCTTCCCGTCCGCCCGGTTCCGGCAGAGTCCCCGCGTGCTCTGGTTGCGGTCCACGGCGACGTACAACCGGCTGCCGCAGTTGGGGCAGGTGGGATGGGTGCCCGGACACCAGACGGCGGGGCGGGAGCGGGCAGGGACCGCAGGGAGTGGGGCGCTCATGGAATGTCGGGAAAGAGGGAGTCGGTGAGGATGTCCATTGCGTGCACGTACCGCTCTTGTCGGGTGATCACCTGCGCCAGCCGAAGTGTCGTATTCGAACGGGTCCATTCGGCATCCGGCGTCACGGTGGCGGGTACGCCACCCTGCGCCTCGTGCACCCGCACCAGGCGCTCATAGAGCCAGCCCAGCCGGTCGGCCACGGCACGGGCACGCTCGGTTTGCAGTTCGAGCGGGGAGAGTCCGGGGACGAAGCCGCCTCGTTTCGCGGGTGGGTCGGGCGGCGCCGGGACGGGGGCGCGGGCGAGAATATCCTCGAGACTCATCGCGTCCCCCATTGCGCCACGGTACGCCCCACGTCCACGGCGTTGTCGGGCGGGGTGTAGTTGACATCGGTCGCCGCCAGCAGCATTTCCGCGATGTACTCGCGGCGGAGCCGGTGCGCGCAGCGGAGGTTGTGGACCCGCTCGGCGCGGTCCACCATCAGCGGTGTGATCACCGGGGCATCGGCGCTCATGTCAGGTCGGGGTGAAGGTCGGCCATCTGGGACTCGAGGCGCGTCAGGCGCTTGGCATCGCGGGCGCGGTGCCAGCCGTACAGCTTCCGGCAGGCGGTCACGACGAAGCGGGCGGCGTCGGTGGCCGCCAGGTACAGCCCGTGGCCGATCCAGCCCGCCACGAAGCCGAGCGTGACGCCAAGCGCGAAGATCAGCCAGCCGTCGTCAGGTTGCATCGGGCTCTACGGTAACAGGGGAGGACGGCGGGACCAATCCGACCACCGGCAACGGCTCGCAGCCGCGTATCTCCATGTGGCCGGTCAGGGTGTCGCAGCTGGGGGTGGCGAGGGCATCGAGCAGGCCGAACGTCTGCTCCCATCGCTGCGCGACGTCGGAGGCGGATACCTGGGCGTCCCGCCGGCGGCTGCCCTTGCTCATTGGACCCCCGCCATCGCGGCGATGCGGTCGATGTGCCGGAGCAGATAGTCGTAGGTCCGCGGGCTGACGATAAAGCCGGGAAAGCAGCGGTTGAGCAGGCGCCGGCGGCGTGCCTTTTCCGCCAGGCGCTTCATGTGCTGCGCGTGCGTGTGTAGGGTCACTTCCCCTCCGAGGCAAGGGCGCGGGGATCGCCGGAATGCAGGACGTAGTTGGTGGCCGCTCCTTCCCGCAGCAGGCGCCCCGCATGGTCGTAGCGCATCGGCGTGGAGCCCGGCAACGGGTGCGTCATCTGCACGACGCCATCCCGCACCTCCCACGGAAAGCGGAGCACGTCGGGCGCGCGCGTGGCAGGGGCCTTGTACGTCACGATGGGCGACGTGGGCCAGCGACCGTCTTCCAGTTGCGCGTGGATGCCGTGGACGTTGCGCGGAAACTGCTTGCGAATCAGGTCGCCGTTCACGGGGTGCGGCGCATCGGGGCCGAGCCAGCGGGCGGCGCGAAAGAGCCGTCCCCCGTTCGGGCCGCGCCCAAGTTCCGTGATGATGTCGGCCCGCTGTCCGTCGATGAGGACGCCCGAGATCGGGTGTCGCACTTCCTCGGCGACGAACGAGAACGTGCCGCCCATCGCCCCCGTGTTGACCACGAGCCAGCGCGGCATCGGCCCCAGCGCAAAGATGGGCCGGTGCGCCAGCCGCTCCATCAGTTCCAGCGCGGCGTCGCCCACGATCAGCCCGCCAGCGATGGCGAGCGAGGTCCGGCGTAGGAAGTCGCGGCGGGTTGTCATGGTCCCCTCTCTAGGGCGTCGAGGGCGGCGAGGAGCGTAGCCGCATCGTACATCGTGTCAGGGGGCATCCGTCGCGCCCACGACCGCACCTCCGCGAACGCCTGCGTGCGGGCGGCGGCGATGAGACGGCGGTAGCCCTCGTCAGAATCAAGGCGCTCACTGAAATCCTCGTCGCTACTGTCGTAAACGGTCCAACTCTTTGTGCGCCGCCTGATCGTTTCCAGCGCCTCCGCCACCGCGTTCGGCGTTCCGGCGCAAACGTGCGCGCCGTTGAGCTTGTACGGGTCAACCGTCTTGTGGCAGAGGGGACACGACACCGATCCGCCGATGGTCGGCGTTCCGGCTGGGGGGTTAGGCATATTTCTTACCTCGCAGGATGTCGGTGCGCTCACCAATCTCGCGCATCAGCTTTTGGATTGAGGCGATAAACACGTCCGGCCCGCCAGCGCGGAGCGTCCAGCCGTCCACTTCCAGTGTGAAGACGATGGTGTTCGTCGCCATCCGCTTGTGCATCTGAGCCTGTCCAAGCGTCTGCGCCACGCCGTACCATTCCTCGGCCTCGCGCTTCAGCTTCCGGCCCTCCTCCTCCAACTGCGCGATGCGGGACTTCAGCGCCCCGTTCTGTGCGCCAAGTTCCGCGATGGCGGCAACCAGTTCTGTCGTGTCAGCCATTGTCCGTCCCCCTGTCTGCGGCGTCGGTGGTTGGGAGTGCGGTCATCGGAAGCAATACGTGGCGGCAGAAGCGCATCACCTTCTCAACGTCCCGTGCGGTGAACGGAACGGGCAGGGTGACGCGCGCCCTGTCTCCCGCCAAGTTGAGCAGGATGTCGCACGGAACCGATGCCCCACGCGGCACGTTCTGTGTGAGGTCGCCGACAGGGGGCAACCGGCGTACCGGCACGCGGCGGCGAAGGGTATTAGCCATTTGTGCGCTCGGCGTCGGTGGAGCGGGCGGTGTCGAGTCCCCGAGTGCCGCGCCAATTGGTGTTAGGTATTGCCGTTTCCGTGAACGTCGTCGTGCTGTCGGCGTTGATGTTGAACCGCTGTTCGTACCGCGAGCCTTCCGGGCGCTCGACGGGAACCAGATGTTCGGCGACAAATGCCCGCATCTCGTCCATCGTATGCACACCCTCGGCCCACGCGCCCGTATGGATCACCTTGCCGCCGACGATGTTGCGTGACAGAGTGCCTCGCCGGATGTCAGCCATTCCGCTCTCCGGTGGGGGTGGATTTCATCGTTTCGCGGATGAGCTGCCGCAGGGGCTTGCCTTGGTTTTCTCCGCCAGCCGTTGAGCGGAACCCCCTCGGCCCATAGACGTTCACGTACTCTACCGTCGTGCCCATCTGCTCGATGGTAAGGTCGCGCCGCTCAATCGCGTCCACGATGGCGCTATCCTCCCGTGCGGCGGCGAGGGCGGCTTCAACCGCCTTCGTCACGTCGTCGTACTCGTCCACTTCACCGCCCAACGCCGTTAGCCGTGAGATGGCCGCGAGAGCACCGAAGCTGGCGGCGTGGGCGTCCAATGCCTCGCGCTCGCGCTGTTGTAGCCGCTCCACTTCCTGCTGGCTGGCGGCGAGGCGGTGGCGTAGGGCAACGAACTCTTGAAGCGTGACCACTTCCGCCGTCATCCCCTCCCTCCGTGCGTCAGGCATCGGGCCTCCGGTGTCGGACTTGCTGGCGGGTGTCGGCACGGTGAGTCGTTTGACGGCCCGCTCAAGACAGAACCGGCACCCTTCGACGCCGGACTGATGCCAGTGCACATGCTCGGCGAAAGCATCAAGTTCGGCCTGCGCTTCTGGCGTCAGTTTGCTCATCGAAATTCTCCGTTGGTGATGAAGCCGTGCCAGCCGCACCCGCCTGTCGGCTTGCCATCCTTCTCGGCGATGCAGTTGACTGAGGGCGTCAGCGTCGGTGCGTCATAACTCCCATTCCATCCCCACACGTTCAGCGCATCAGGGTTCGGGCGGGGCACGAATACCGGCCCGAGCAACACCCCGCATCGTTTCCCGTTCGGGCATACAAAGGTCATGTGCGCCGTGCATCCCGGCTGACCCTGCACCGGCCCGTCAATCACGTCGAAGGTTCCCGGCGGCACATCCTCCGGCCATGCGTCGCGCGAGTCGCGGGGGCTCATGGCTTCCTCCGGTTCTGGGCGGCGCAGTACTCCACCGCCTTGATGATCGTCGGTAGATCGTCGATGTAACCTCTCGCGTGAGTGGTCGTGCCGTTGATGTGCGCCCGCTGCTCGTCGGTTAGGAACGGCACGTCCTCGGCGGTGAATGGCTCCTCGGAGGTCTCGCCGTCCGCCGAGGCAATCATCAGCCCACGCTCCTCCTCCCACTCGCCCCACAGATTCAGGAACAGCAGCAAGATGTCGCCGTCCTCGTTCGGCGCCAGCACAGCCTTGCAGAGCAGCCACGCCAGCGGGCTGGCTTCCTCCGGCACGCGCTCGCGCGGCGGGGCGTCCATCAGGCGCATGATGTCGGCGCGGCAGGTGGGGCACGGAACCGTCTCGGGGTCGCGGTCCTGCACGGGAAGCGGATGGCGCGCGTTACACAGGTGCGCCGCAGCATTGCGCTCCTCAAAACTTTTCAGTTCTCGGCTCACTTGCGGTCCTCCGGTGAGGGGGTGGTGGTCACGGTGCGATTCCCTCGTCCCACTCGTATGTGTCGGGGCCGTCCTCTCCTGCCTTCTGCGCGACAACCCACGCCTCGTATTCGCCATCGTTCGGCAAGAGCGCGCGCACCATCTGGTCGATCAGCCACATCTTGTGGTGTGCGCCGTCGGTGCTGCCATACGAACGAGCCAGTTCAAGCGCCGTCTGAATTCTCGTGTCGGCCTTAGGCTCCCCCGCTTCCTTCGCCGTGACGCCGGAGGCGGTACGGTAGAGCGAGAGGAGGGCGGCATAGGAGTCATTCAGTTCCTTGCTCTCGGCCTTCACGTCCGGCGACTTCGATGAGCGGAAGGTGTAGGCCGCATCAGCGTAACGCGCTATCGCCACTTCCACCGCGCTCAGGTCCACCGGGGCGGCGGGTGCTGCGCAGAGGGCGAGGAGGCGGGAGCGTTGCGGCTCCTGA
>JAJZQS010000035.1 GCA_021806745.1 bacterium | reverse complement strand
TTCGCGGGGGAAACGGCGATCGCGGCGCTGCTTGTCGCGGCGCTGGGGCTTGCGGCGCTGGCGGCGCTCGGCGCGCTCGGCGCGTTCTGGCGCGAGTGCGTGCTGTTCAACGCGCGCTTTCGCAGCGGGGCCGGCGCCTGGGCGTTCACGCTCGAGCCGTCGCTGGCGTTGGACGGGCCGACCTGGATTTTAGGGCTGCTCGGCCTAGCGTCCTGGCGACGCCGCCCGGAGGAGTCGGGGATTTTCGCCGGAGCTCTCGCCGGTCTGTTCGTCTCGCCGTCGGCCTACGCACAGTATCTGCTGTTCGTGGCTCCGTCTTTGTGCGCGCTGGCCGCGACCGCCTTGGCGCGCGCGGTGGGAGAGGGCCGCGGCGCGCGCGCGCGCGGAGTGTTGGCCGCGGCGGTCGTGCTCGCGGCCTGCGCGCGCCCCGCCGCGGCGCAACTGGCGCTTGCGCGCGCGGGCAACGCGCTCCAGCGCGCGCGCTGGGCCTGCGTGGAAAGGCTCGTGCCGCCGGGCGCCCGCGTGTTCGATGTGTGGAGCGGCGACGCGTTCATGCGCCCGCACGCGGCCGCGATCTGGTTTTTTCCCGACGACGAGCAGGCGAACTTGAACGAGGACTGGGTCGTCGACGGGATGATCGCGGGTCTGCGCGACCCGCGCACCCGCGCGGCGGTGCGCTGCGACAGCTGCCTGGCCCGCCTGCCCGCGCGCTTGTCGCGGGAAATCGAGCGGGACTACGCTCCCTCCGGCTGCGGGCGGCTGTGGCTGAGGCGGGGGGCCGCGCGATGAAGCCCGGCGCGCGCGCGGCGGCCGCCGCGGCCGCGCTGGCGCCGCTGCCGTTTCTGGCCGCGGCGCGCGCGGGCTTCCTGAACTGGGACGACCGAGCCAACCTCGTCGACAACCGCGCGTATCGAGGATTTTCGGCGGCGAGCCTGCGTTGGATGTGGACGACGCACTTCCGCGGGCCCTGGCAGCCGCTGAGCTGGCTGTCGTATGCGTTGGATCGCGCGCTGTGGGGCTTGAACGCTCCGGCCATGCGCTTGACGAATCTGGCCCTTCACGCGGCGGCCGCGGGGATTTTCGCGCTGGTGGCGCGCCGCGTCCTGGACTCGGCTTTGAGCGAGCGCGTCCCGGCGCGCGCGCGCGAACTGGGCGCCTTCGCCGCCGCGTGCGCGTTCGCGCTGCACCCTTTGCGCGTGGAGTCCGTGGTCTGGCTCACCGAGCGGCGGGATGTCTTATCCGGTCTTTTTTTTATGGCGGCGTGGCTGGCTTACCTGGATGGAAAGCGTTTCGCGGCGCTGGCGGCCTTCGCCGCGGCGCTGCTCTCCAAGGGAACCGCCACGATACTTCCCGTCTATCTGTTGGCCTGCGAGTCCTATCCGTTGGGGCGCTTGCGGCAAGACCCCGGCGCCGCCGCGCGGCGGCTGGCGCCGTTCTTCGTCCTGGCTTTGCTCGCCGGCGCGATGAACCTCCGCGGCCTGGGCGCGGACTTGCAGGTTCCGTGGATCGGATGGCGTACGCGATTGGCCATCGCCGCGCACGCGCCGGGCTTTTACCTGATCAAGACGATTTGGCCCGCGGGATTGTCCCCGTATTACCCGCTGTTGTCGCCGCCCTCGCGGCTGGCCGCGCATTTCGCGCTCTACGCGCTCGTGGGCTTGGCCGCGACCTCCGCGGCCTGGCGCGCGCGCGCGCCGTGGGCCTGGACGGCGTGGGCGGCGTTTCTCGCCGCGCTGGCGCCGGTCTCGGGACTCTTTCAAAACGGCGCGCAGATCGCGGCCGATCGATACACCTATTTGCCGTCTTTGCCGTTGTTTCTGATTTTTGGGGGCGTGGTCGCGCGTTCGGCGTCTCGCTGGTTTGCGCCGTCGGCGCTCGTTTCGACCGTGCTCATCGTCGTTTTATCGAGTTTGTCCTGGCGCCAGTCGCTGTTCTGGCGCGACGACCGGGCGCTGTGGACGCGCGCGGTCGCGCTGGCGCCCGACGGTTATCTTCCGCGCGCGAACCTGGCCGCGGCGGATTTGGCCGCAGGCGACTCATCCGCGGCGCTTTCCGACGAGCGCGAGGTCTTGCGCCTGCGCCCCGACGATTTCGACGCGCGGCTTAACGCGGGAGTTCTGTGTCTGGAATCGGGCGAGATCGACGAGGCGCAAGGCGATCTGCGCGCGGCTTTGGCTTTGCGCCCCGATTCGGCCGAGGCGGCCGTGGATTTGGCCAATGTTCTTTCCGCGCGCGGCGACCGGCGCGGGGCGTTGGATCTTCTCGACGCGGCGGTCCACGAGAATCCGGCTTTTGCGCCGGCGCAGTTCAATCGCGGATTGATCTTGCGTGCTCTGGGGCGAAAAGCGGAAGGCGACGCGCAGCTTAAAGCCGCGTTGACGCTGGATCCGTCGCTGGCGGCGCGGCTGAGGCGAGCGGCAAGGTGAAGCGCAAGCGCGCGCCCTTGCCGGGGCGGCTCTCGGCCCAGATGCGTCCGCCTTGCGCCTCGACCAGGGACTTGGAGATGGCCAGGCCCAGGCCCAAGCCTTGCCGCCGGTGCTCGTCGGCGCCGGATTGATAGAAGCGCTCGAACAGGCGCGGCAGGTCGCCGGCGGCGATGCCGGGGCCGGTGTCGCAGACGCTGAAGACGACGCCGCCGGCTTCAGCGCGGGCCGACAGTTCCACCACGCCGCCGGCGGGGGTGAATTTCAGCGCGTTGCCGACCAAGTTGGCCAGCACCTGCGCGGCCCGGCGCGCGTCGGCGCGTACGGAGGGCAGAGGCGCGATCGGGCTCGTCCAGCGCAGCGTCACGCCGCGGCGCGCCGCCTCCACTTCGGCCGACACCGCGGCCTCCTCAAGCAACGCGGCTGGGTCGCAGTCTCCAGTCGACAGCCGGCCCGTCCGGGACTCCGCGCGCGCGCAGTCCTGGAGTTGGTCGACCAGCGCGATCGCGCGCTCGGCGTTGGATTGGATGGCGCGCAGGGCCTTGCGCAAATCTTCGGGGGTGAAATCGCGGCGCTCGGCGAGCGCGGCCGCGTAGCCGTGCACGACGGCCAGCGGATTTTTGAGCTCGTGGGCCGCGTCGTGGAGCAGGCGCGTGCGCGCCTCCAGCAGGTCGCGCAGCTCGTCGAGGCGCTCGTGCGGGTTCATAAGAATGGTAAGAAGATTCTAGCATGGAAACCGGGGGTTTTGGTACAATGGGGGCCCATTCCATTTCAGGAGACTCCCGCCATGATCGACACGTCCCAGTTCAAGCTCGGCCTCGTTTTCGAAGATGACGGCCAAATCGTACAGATCATCAACTACCAGCACCACCGCAAGTCGCAGTCCGCGGCGGTCTACCGGACCACTCTGCGCGTGCTGGCCAACAACAGCGTCATCGAGCGCTCCTACGCGTCCGGCACGAAGTTCCGCGAGGTGCCGGTAACCAAGCGCGAGAAGATCTACTCCTACGACGAGGGCGACAAGGCCGTGTTCATGGACAACGAGACCTACGAGCAGGTCTTCTATCCGAAGGACTTGCTCGGTCCGGCGGGGAAGTTTCTCACCGAGAACATGGAGGTGCTCGGCGTCTACGTCGACGGCAAGCTGACCTCCATCGAATTGCCCGCCAATGTGGTCTTGACCGTGACCTCCAGCGAGCCCGGCGTCAAGGGCGACTCGGTGTCCAACATGAATAAAAAGGCGACGCTCGAGACCGGTCTCGAGATCTCGGTGCCGCTGTTCGTCAAGGAAGGCGACCGCGTGCGCGTGGACACCCGCTCGTCGGAATACATCGAGCGCGTCAAGGAATAGCCCCGGCATGATCCGCGCGGTCGTCTTCGACATCGACAACACTCTGACCGACTTCATGAAAATGAAGAAGGCCGCCGTGGACGCGGCGGTGGAGGGGATGATCGACTGCGGGCTGCCCGGCGCCAAGGACGCGCTCGTGCAGGAGGTCTTCGACGTCTACTGGAAAGAGGGAATCGAGGACCAGAAGATCTTCGACAAGATCCTCAAGGCCAAGCTCGGCCGCGTCGACTACAAGATCCTGGCCGGGGGAATTTTGGCCTACCGTCGCGCCAAGAACGGCGCGATGACGCTCTACCCGCGCGTCAACCAGACGCTGATGGAGCTGCTGAAGATGGGCATCGGCCGCACGGTGATTTCCGACGCGCCCAAGCTCGAGGTCTGGCTGCGCATCGTGGGGCTGGGCCTGCACCACTACTTCGACGAGATCATCACCTCCGAGGATTTCGGCGTCAAGAAGCCCGACCCCAAGCCCTACCGGCGGGCGTTGGAAGTGCTGGGCACCGGTCCCGAGGAGACGCTGATGGTCGGCGACTGGCCCGAGCGCGACATCCGCGGCGCCAAGGGCGTGGGCATGCGCACCGCATGGGCCAAGTACGGCGACACCTTCGGCACCAAGGAGTCCGGCGCCGAGTTCGAGCTCGACGACATCCACCAAGTCGTCGAACTGGTGCGCCGCGAAAACGCCGCCGCGACCGCGGGAGCCTGACGCCGCGATGCCTGGAACCGCTCCGGGCCATATGGTAGTCTTGAACGCGACGCGCGGCGCCGTCTTGGCCGCGCGCGTGGAGACGGCCTCGGACTTCGCGTCGCGCTCCCAGGGTCTTTTGGGCCGCGCGCGGCTTGCCGAGGGCGAAGGTCTTTGGATCGTGCCTTGCCCGATGATTCACACCTTCTTCATGAAGTTCCCCATCGACGCGGTGTTCCTGGACCGCGGGCTGACCGCGCGCCGCGTCGTCGAGAACCTCCGGCCGTGGCGCCTGTCGCCGTGGGTTTTTTCGGCCCACAGCGTGCTGGAGCTCGCGGGCGGGACGCTTCGCGGCGCGGTCCGCGTCGGAGACAGACTGGAGATGAGGCCCGCATGAACGATTCCGAGACGGCCCCCGCCGCGCCGGAGTTCGCCACGCCCTCGGGAGTGGAGATCCGGCGCTATTACGGCCCCGAGGACGCCGCGGCTCCCGCGCCGGGGCGCGCGGGCGAGCATCCGTTCACGCGCGGCATCCAGAAGACGATGTACCGCGGCCGCCTGTGGACGATGCGTCAGTACGCGGGTTTCGCCACCGCCCGGCAGACCAACCAGCGCTTCCGCTGGCTTTTGGAGCAGGGACAGACCGGGCTGTCGACGGCCTTCGACTTGCCCACGCAGATAGGCCTTGACGCCGACGACCCGCGCGCGAAAGGCGAGGTCGGCCGCGTCGGCGTGCACGTGGGCACGATCGAGGACATGGAAATCCTCTTCGATCAAATCCCGCTCGACCGGGTCTCGACTTCTCTGACGATCAACTCGACGGCCGCGGTCCTGCTGGCCTTCTACGTGGCCGTGGCGCGGCGCCGCGGCGTCGCGGTCGAGAACCTTCAGGGCACTTTGCAAAACGACGTGCTCAAGGAATTCATCGCGCGCGGCACCCAGGTGTTTCCGGTGGCGCCCTCTCTGCGCCTGTGCGTGGACGCGATGGAGTGGTCGCTGAAGAACGCCCCGAAATTTCATCCGATCTCCATTTCCGGCTACCACATCCGCGAGGCCGGTTCCGACGCCGTCCAGGAATTGGCCTTCACTTTCGCCAACGCGGAAGTCTACGTCCGGGAACTTCTCGATCGGGGCATCGACATCGACGCGATCGGGCCGAAGCTGGCGTTCTTCTTCGGCTGCCACAACCATTTCCTGGAGGAGATCGCCAAGTTCCGCGCGGCTCGCCGATTGTGGGCGCGGATCATGAAAGACGAGTTTTGCGCCAAGGACGCGAAGTCCCAGTCGCTGCGCTTCCATGTTCAGACCTGCGGCTCCACGCTGACCGGCGCCCAGCCGCTCAACAACGCGATGCGCGTGGCCTGGCAGGCGCTGGCGGCGGTGCTCGGAGGCGCGCAGAGCCTGCACACGAACTCATATGACGAGGCGCTGGCGCTGCCCACGGAGACCTCGGCACAGCTCGCGCTGCGCACCCAGCAAATCCTCGCCTACGAGACCGGCATACCCTCGACGGTGGATCCGCTGGGCGGCGCGTGGGCGGTGGAGGCTCTGACCGCGGAGCTCGAAAGCCGCGCGCGCAAGACCTTGGAACGCCTGCGCGGCCAGGGCGGGATGCTCAAGCTCATCGAGCAGGAGATACCCCAGCGTGAGATCCAGGACAGCGCCTACAAATACCAGCGCGAGATCGAGGAGGGGCGGCGCAAGATCGTCGGCGTCAACACATTGGTCCTTGAGGAGAAGGAAAAACCGGCGCAGCGCCTGAAGATATCGCCGAGAGTCGAAGCCGAACAGGTGCGGCGTCTGAAGGCCTTCCGCAAGGCTCGCGACGCCAAGAAATCCGCCGCCGCGCTCGAAAATTTGGGCGCGGCCGCGCGCGGGACCGGGAACCTCTTCGCGCCGATCCTGGAGGCCGTCGAGGCTCACGCGACCATCGGCGAGATCTTCGGCGTGCTGCGCGGCGTCTTCGGCGAGCACCATGCCGGTTAAAGGCCTGCAGCGGCGCAAGAGCGCCGCGGAGATCCTCGTCGAGCGCGGCCTGCTCGACGCCGACAAGGCCAAGCTCGCCCAGGCCGACGCCGCCAAGACCGGCCGCGCCTTCCAGCAGTCGGCGCTGGAGCTTAAATTCGTCGAGAAGGGGCCGCTGCTCAAGACCCTGTCCGAGGAGTGGGAGGTCAAGGCCGTCGACCTCGCCGCGATGGGAGTCGACGCCGAGACCGCCAAGATCATCCCGGAGGCGGTGGCGCGGCGCCACTCGGCGGTCCCCTTCGCCAAGGAAGAGAACGTGCTCTTCGTGGCGATGGCCGATCCGCGCGACTTCTTCGTGGCCGAGGACATCCAGCTTCGCACCGGCTTGGACGTGCAGCCCTACCTCGCGCTGCCGCAGGACGTGCTGGCGGCGCTCGACGCCGCCTACGGGCGCGGCGAGGGCGCGGCTCTCAGCCGCCTGATGACCGACGTGGCCGCAAAGACCGCCGAGGCGCAGGCCGACGGCGAACTGCAGGTGCAGAAAGACGGGGCGAAAGCCGACATCACCGAAGTCGACGCGTCCGCGCCGGAAGTCGAGAAGTTCGTCAACGCGATCATCCTGGGCGCCCTGTCGATGAAGGCTTCGGACATCCACATCGAGCCTTTCGAGGATCCCGCGGGAAGGGCGTCCAAGATCCTGCTGCGCTACCGCGTCGACGGACGGCTGATCCCGGGCCCGTTCACGGTGCCGTGGAGCTACCGTTTCGCCGTCGCGGCCAAGATCAAGATCATGACCAACTCGATGAACATCACCGAGCGCCGCGTCCCGCAGTCGGGCCGCATCCAGATCCTGGCGCAGGGAAACCCCATCGAGTTTCGCGTGGAGATGGTGCCCACCGTCTACGGCGAGTCGTGCGTGATGCGCATCCTCGACCGCAAGTCGGTCCAGGTCGACATCATGAAGATGGGGTTTCTCGACGACACGCTGGCGCGTCTGCTCGGCCTGCTCAAGGGCATCGGCGGCAAGAAGAACTTCGGGCTGGTCCTGGTCTGCGGCCCCACGGGATCTGGAAAATCGACGACGCTCTACGCCGCGCTCAATCACGTCAACCGTCCCGACATCAAGATCCTGACCGCGGAAAATCCCGTCGAGTACAATCTCGACGGCATCGTGCAGGTTCCGGTCAATCCGGAAATCAAGCTCGGCGACAAGACTTTCGATTTCGCCACGGCCCTGCGCTCCTTTCTGCGCCTGGACCCCGACGTGATCATGGTCGGCGAGATCCGCGACGAGGAGACCGCGCACATCGCCATGGAAGCGGCGATGACCGGCCACTTGGTCTTCTCGACCATCCACACCAACGACGCCCCCTCGGCGGTGTCGCGCCTGACCGACATGGGCCTGCCCGCGTTCATGGTGGCCTCCACGGTCAAGGCGATCCTGGCCCAGCGCCTGTCGCGCAGGCTCTGCTCGGAGTGCAAGGTCGCGCGCGAGGCCACGCCCGAGGAGCGCGCGGTCTTCAAGGACAACGCGGTCGAGCTCGCGGCCGACGCGAAGGTCTTCGGCCCCCCGCCGTCGGGCGGCTGCGACTCGTGCAAGGGGCTGGGCTATCGCGGACGCGTGGGCCTGCACGAGCTGTTGGTGATGAGCGACGCGCTGCGCCTGCACTGTCTCAAGGACGTCTCCGCGGAGACCGTGCGCGCGCAGGCGCGCTCCGAGGGGATGCGCCTGATCGTCCAGGACGGGCTTGAGAAGGTCAAGCTGGGCTTGACGACGGTGCGCGAGGTTCTGGGAGGCACGGACTAGCATGGCCTCGACCAAGAAAGGCGGCGAGGAGATCGACCTCGCGCTCCATTTGTTCTCGATCGCGGGCGCGCTGAACTCCACGCGCGACCTGGATTTCCTGCTGCAGAAGATCGGCGCGGCGGCCGAGAAGCTGACCGACTCCGAGGCAAGTTCGATCATGCTGGTCAGCGACGACCGGCGCAGTCTTTTTTTCCGCGTGGCCTCCGGCGACCAGGCCAAGACCAAGGTCCTGCGCACCATGACCCTGCCCATCGGCCAGGGCATCGCCGGCGAGGTCGCGCGTACGCGCAAGCCCGAGATCGTCAACGACGCGGCCAAGGACCCGAGGTTTGCCGGGCGCTTCGACAAGGCCAGCGGGTTCGTCACGCGCTCCTTGCTGTGCGTGCCGATGATGTTTCGCGACGAACTGGTGGGAGTCGTCGAGGTGCTCAACAAGCGCTCGGGTCAATACGGCCCGGCGCACGCGGAGCTCTTGTCGAGCCTGGCCGGGGTGGCCTCGGTCGCGGTGACCAACGCGCGCGTGATCGCCGACCAAAAAAACTTCTTTTCGCACGTTCTTGAGACCTTGGTCGCGGTCATCGAGGCCGAGCGTCCGGCGCTGCTCGGCTATCCGGCGCGCGCGGCGCGCCTGGCCTGCGAGATCGGGCGGGTGTCGGGCGTCGACGACTACGACTACCGGATGCTCTACTACGCGGGCCTGCTGCACAAGCTCGGCTACGCGGGGCTGCGCAACCCGCGTCTGTTGGCCGAGTTCGGCGCGACGGGGCCGGCCGAGGAATTGGTGCCGCAGTTGTCGGCGCGCATGCTCGAGGGCATCCGCATGATCGAGGGGGCCCTGCCCGCCATCCGACACCACAAGGAGCGTTGGGACGGCGCGGGCTTCCCGGGGCGCCTGAAAGGCGCCGACATACCCGCGGGCGCGCGCGTTCTGGGCTTGGTGGAGGCGATGGAAGGCCTGCGCGCGGCGGGCCTGTCCGGCGCGCAGCTTGGGGCCCAGGCGCTGAAGGAGGCTCGGGCCGGCGCGGGCTCGCGCTTCGATCCGGAGGTCGTGGAGGCGTTCGCCGCCCTTTTGGAGTCGCAGGGAGGAACCTGGTGAATCAGAAGAAAATTCGCGTGCTGGTGGCCAAGCCGGGCCTGGACGGGCACGACCGCGGCGCCAAGGTGATCGTGCGCGCGCTGCGCGACGCGGGCTTCGAGGTCATCTACACCGGCATCCGCCAAACGCCGGAGATGATCGCGGCCGCGGCTCTGCAGGAGGGCGTGGACGCGGTGGGGTTGTCGCTGCTGTCGGGCGCGCACATGACGCTGTTTCCCGAGGTGGTCAAGGCGCTGCGCAAGAAGGGCCTTGACGACATGCTGGTCTTCGGCGGGGGAATCATCCCGGACGAGGACGCGGACAAGCTCAAGAAGGCGGGCGTGGACCGGGTGTTCGGGCCGGGCACGCCGCTGCGCGAGATCGTCGACTATCTGAACGGGAAGCTGCGCGTTGCGGCGTAAGGACGATCCGTCGGACCTGATCGCGCGCGTGCGCCGCGGCGAGCACGCGGCGGCGGCGCGCGCGCTGACTCTGGTCGTCGACGAGGACCCCGCCGCCGACGAACTCTCGCGGGAGTTCTTCAAGTCCGCGGGCGCAGCACAGAAGATCGGCGTGTGCGGCCCGCCGGGCGCGGGAAAGTCGACGCTGACCGGAAGGCTGATCGGGCTCTACCGCAAGCGCGGGCTCAAGGTGGGCATTCTCGCCGTCGACCCGAGTTCGCCGATCACCGGGGGGGCGTTCCTGGGCGACCGCCTGCGCGTGATGGAGCACGCGACCGATCCGGGGGTGTTCATCCGCTCCCTGGCCTCGCGCGGGATGGTGGGCGGGCTTACGCACACGATTTTCGGCGCGATCCACGTGTTGGAGGCGCTGGGCTGCGGCAAGATCATCGTCGAGACCGTGGGCACCGGGCAAGACGAAGTGGACATCGCCTCGGTGGCCGACACGGTGGTCTACGTGACCACCCCGGCGATGGGCGACGAGATCCAGGCGATGAAGGCCGGCGCGATGGAAGTCGGCGACGTGTTCGTCGTCAACAAGGCCGACTTGGCCGGCCGCGACAAGGCCGTGGCGGACTTGAGGTCCGCGTTGGGTTTGGGGCGCGCGTCGGCGGCGCCGGCAGGCCATCACGGCTCCCAAGCCCGCTTGACTGCCGCCTCCGTCGAGCCGCGCGAAAGCTCATGGGAGCCTCCGGTGTGCGCGACCGCGGCGATCTCCGGCGAGGGAATCGAGGAATTGGGAAAAATTTTGGACGCGCATCTCGAGCGTTTGTCGTCCACGGGCGAGGGGCGCGAGCGTCTGAAGCGCCAACACTCGGCCGAATTGCGCTTCTGGATCGAGCGGCGCGTCGTCCAGAGGGCGCTCGACCGCGTGACCGAGAAGTCGCTCGAGGACTTGCTCGCGCACAAGACGGACCCGGCGACGCTGGGACGGGAGATTTTTCGGTCATGAAGCTTCACCACGTCGGCGTGGCCGTCGCGGATCTAAACGAGGCGATCACTCGCCACGAGGCGATGGGCCTGAAGCTGGCGCACCGCGAGGTCGTGGCGTCCCAAAAAGTCGAGGTCGCGTTCATGGGCGAGGGGCCGTTCATCGAATTGCTGGCCGCGACTTCGCCGGATTCTCCGGTGGCGAAGTTCGTGGCCAATAAGGGCGTCGGGCAGCATCACCTCGCGTTCGCGGTGGAGAGCATCGTTTCGGAGCTCAAGCGCCAGGAGGCGGCGGGTGCCGCGCTCATCGACCGCGCGCCGCGCCCCGGCGCCTGGGGGCATCGAGTGGCGTTCGTGCATCCGAAAAGCCACGGGGGCGTGCTGATCGAGCTGGTCGAGGAGTCACACCGATGATGAACGCCGAGAAGACGGGCAAGGGCGAGAAGCCGGAACGCGTCGAGGCGCGTCCGCCGGTCGCGGCCAAAATCCAAGAGCTGCACGCGCGCCGCGCGAAGGCGACGGCCGGCGGCGGCCCCGAGCGCTTGGCCGCGCAGAAGGCGGCCGGCAAGCTCACCGCGCGCGAGCGCGTCGACGCGCTCGTCGACGACGACTCCTTCGAGGAGATCGACCTGCTCGTGGAGACGCGCGCGACGGATTTCGGCCTGGACAAGAAGTACATGGCCGCCGACGGCGTGGTCACGGGCTTCGCCCGCGTCAACGGCAGGCCGGTGTGCGTGTTCGCGCAGGACTTCTCGGTGGCCGGCGGATCCCTGGGCCTGTCGCACGCGATGAAGATCTGCAAGGCCATGGACCTGGCGATTTCCGCCGGAGTGCCGGTGATCGGGCTTTGCGACTCCGGCGGGGCGCGCATTCAAGAGGGCGTCGAGAGCCTGGGCGGCTACGCGGAAATCTTCTACCGCAACGTCCAGGCGTCCGGCTACATCCCGCAGATCTCGGCGATTCTCGGGCCCTGCGCGGGCGGCGCCGTGTATTCTCCGGCGCTGACCGACTTCGTGTTCATGATCGAGGGCACCAGCCACATGTTCATCACCGGCCCCGACGTGGTCAAGGCGGCCACCGGCGAAACCTGCGACTTCGAGACGCTCGGCGGCGCGATGACGCACGCCAAGCGCTCCGGCGTGGCGCACTTCATCGCCGGCTCCGAGCACGATTGCTTCCGCCAGATTCGCGAACTGCTCGACTACCTGCCGCAAAACTGCAAGGAGAAGCCCAAGCCCGCGATGACCGCCGACGACCCGCGCCGCGAGAGCGCGTTCCTCGACGAGGTGGCCGCTCTGGACCCCAAGAAGTCCTATAGAATACAAGACGTCATTCGAGAAATCGGCGACGGCCACCAGTTCCTGCAGGTGCACCGCAACTTCGCGCGCAACCTGATCTGCGGCTTCATCCGCCTGGACGGCGAGTCCGTGGGCGTGATCGGCAACAACCCCGACGTGCTCTCCGGCGCGCTCGACATCGACGCCTCCGAGAAAGGGGCTCGTTTCGTCAACCTCTGCGACTCCTTCAACATCCCGATCCTGACCTTGGTCGACGTGCCCGGCTACTGGCCCGGCGTCCAGCAGGAGCACGGCGGCATCATCCGCCGCGGAGCGAAGCTTCTCTACGCCTACGCCCGCGCGACCGTGCCCAAGGTCACCGTCGTCTTGCGCAAGGCCTACGGCGGCGCCTACGACGTGATGAGCTCCAAGCACATCCGCGGCGACGTCAACTTCGCCTGGCCCTCGGCCGAGATCGCGGTGATGGGGCCGCAGGGGGCGGTCAACATCCTTTATAAGGCGGAGTTGAAGGCGGCCAAGGACCCCGAGAGGCGGCGCGCGGAGTTGGTCGCCGAATACACGGCCAAGTTCGCCTCGCCCTACCAGGCGGCACGCCACGGCTACGTTGACGAGGTCATCGAGGCGCGCCTGACGCGTCCGAAGGTCGTGCGCGCGCTGCACTTCCTCAAAGGCAAGAAAGTCGCGACCTTGCCCAAGAAGCACGGCAACATCCCGGTCTAGCCGTTCCAGTCTCAAGGAGGCAGTCATGGCTCGAACGAAAGTGACGGTGGTCGGAGCCGGAAACGTCGGCGCGACTTTGGTGCAGCGCCTGGCGGAGATGGAGGTGGCCAACGAAGTGGTCGTCGTCGACATCCCGCAGACGGAGGGGATGCCCGCGGGCAAGGCGCTGGACTTGATGGAGTCGGGACCGGTGGTCGGCTACGACACGAAGGTGACGGGCGCGACCTCTTACGAGGCCACGGCGGGCTCGGACGTGGTGGTCATCACCGCGGGCCTGCCGCGCAAGCCGGGCATGAGCCGCGACGACCTGCTCAACACCAACGCCAAGATCGTCGCGTCGGTCACCGAGAGCGTGGCCAAGCACTCGCCGAACTGCGTGCTGATCATCGTCTCCAATCCGCTCGACGCGATGTGCCAGGTGGCGTTGAAGACCTCGAAGTTCCCCAAGCACCGGGTGATCGGGATGGCCGGCGTGCTCGACTCCGCGCGCATGCGCTGGTTCATCGCCGAGGCGCTCGACGTCAGCATGGAGAGCGTCCATGCGATGGTGCTCGGCGGCCACGGCGACACGATGGTGCCCATGCCCCGCTTCTCGACGGTCGGCGGCATCGCGATCACGGAGCTCTTGCCCAAGGAGAAGATCGAGGCCATCAACCAGCGCACCCGCGACGGCGGCGCCGAGATCGTCAAGCTGCTCAAGACCGGCTCGGCGTACTACGCGCCGTCGGCGTCCTCGGCGGAGATGGTCGAGTCCATCCTGAAAGACAAGAAGAAGATCCTGCCCTGCGCGGCCCTGCTCGAAGGCGAGTACGGCGTCGACGGGGTGTTCGTCGGCGTGCCCTGCAAGCTCGGCGCGCGGGGCATCGAGCAGGTCATCCAGCTCAACCTCACCGTGGAGGAGCGCGCGGCGCTGCTGAAGTCGGCCGGAGCGGTCAAGGAGTTGGTCGGGGCGCTGAAGTAGTTTGCTTCTCGCCGTCGACGCCGGCAACACGAACCTGACCGTCGGGGCGTTTTCCGGGAATCGGCTCGTCCGCCAGTGGCGGATCGAGACCGATTCCCGGCGTCCCGCGGCCTTCTACGCGCGCGCGCTGCGCGCGCCGTGGCGCGGGCTCGCCAAGCCGACGGCGGCCGTCTTCGGTTCGGTCGTGCCGGCGCTCGACGCCAAGCTCTCGGCGGCGATCGAGAAGGCCTTCGGCTTGAGCGCGGCGGCGGTGACCCCGCGTTCGAAGCTCGGCTTGCGCCTCAAGGTCAAGGCGCCGGGCCAGGTCGGGGCCGACCGCGTGCTCAACGCGCTGGCGCTGAAGGCGACCGTCGGCGCGCCGGCCATCGCCATCGATTTCGGCACCGCCACCACCTTCGACTGCGTCGACGCCGCCGGCGACTACGTCGGCGGCGCGATCCTGCTCGGGCCCAACTCCGCCGCGCGCGCGCTGCATGAGTTCACCGCGAAGCTGCCGCTGGCGAGGGTGCGCAAGCCCGCGCGCGCGATCGGACGAGACACCGTCGAGTGCCTGCAGGCGGGGCTCTATTTCGGCTACCTCGGCATGATCCGCGAGGTGCTGGCGCGCACGCGCGCGGAATTGCCCGGCTCGCCGCGCGTGGTCGCGACGGGCGGGTTGTCGGGCCTGTTCTTGAAGGATCTGCCCGAGGTCCGCCACGAGCCCGATTTGACCCTGCATGGGTTGAGGATCGCCCATGAAATCTTGCATCATCGTCCCTGACCCCATGAAACTCGCCGCCGCCGCCCTGCTTGCCGCGCTGTGCGCCGCGCCCGCCGCGGCCGTCGACACCTTCGGCGGCTTCGCCCAGTATTCCGACTCCGGCTCGCTCAAGCCCTTCACGCGCGACCTCGGCGGCCTGCTCGGTTCGGCCACCTTCAACAGCGGCCGCTCGCTGGGTTTTTCCGGCTTCGACGTGGGGCCCGCGGTGGCGGCCCAGTTCTATCCGTCCAAGGGCGACACGATCCTGCTCAACAACGGCGTGAAGGGGTTCGGCCTGCCCTGGGTGCACGCCGACATCGGCCTTCCCTTCAAGATCGACGGCTTCATCCACGGCATCTCCTACGACGGGCTCACCGTCGCCGGCGGCGGTCTGCGCTACGGCCTCTACGCGCCCTCCGACAAGCCGTGGACCCCGCAAGTCCTCGTCTCCCTGTCCGGAGATTCCGTCGTGCACCAGGATTTCTCCGCCAGCCACTTCGCGGGCGACCTGGTCGCGTCGATGGGCAACTCGGTGGTCACTCCGTATCTGGGCGCGGGCTTCGACCGCACGCGCCTGGAGGCCCACGTCTCCAACGACGTCGCGCTGGAAGGCACATCGGCGACGACTTTCGAAAGCCGCTTCACCGCGGGCGTGCGCGTCAAGCCGTTCCATTTCACCTACCTGAACGCCGCCTTCGACTACCTGCACGGCCAGGCCGCCGCCGAGGCGGGCCTCGGCGTGCGCTTCTAGGGCCGTCGTGCGCGACGGCGCGCGCGCGCGCCGCGGGCTTGCGGCCGCCGCCTGCGCGGCCGCGGCCTTGCTGGTTTTCCTGCCGAGCCTGCGCCTTGGCTCGCTGAACTGGGACGACGACATCCTGGTTTTCGGCAATCCGCTTTTGCGCGCCCCGTGGCCCGCTCTGTTGCGCGGGGCGTGGACTACCGCTCCCGCAGGCGCATACCAGCCGCTGGCCTTCGTGGTCTGGGGAATTCTAGGCCGGGCCGCGGGTTTTTCCCCGTTCGTTTTTCACGCGGCGAGCATCCTGCTGCACGCGCTTGCGGCGGGGCTGGCCTTCCTCGCCGCGCGTCGGCTTTTGGAACTAGGGCTTGCCGAAGCCGGGCCGTCCGCGATCGACGCCGGCGCGGCGCTCGCCGCGCTCGTCTTCGCCGTCCATCCGCTGCGAGTGGAGTCCGTCTCCTGGATCGCGGAACTGCGCGACCCGCTTTCCGGCGTGCTGTGGCTGGCGGCGCTTCTGGCCTACCTGCGCGCCCGCGCGCCCTCGTCGGCGCCGCCGAAATCCCTGGTCGCGACGGCGGCGCTGTTTGCCGCCGCGTGCCTGGCCAAGGGTACGGCGGTGACCTTTCCTCTGGTCTTGCTGTGCGTCGACCATTGGCCGTTGAAGCGGGGCTTGCGCGAGTCTTGGCGAGAGAAGATCCCGCTGCTGGCGATTTCCTCCGCGTTGGGCGCCGTCCAGATCGCGACCCAGCGCGGAGCGCGCGCCTCGGCGGCGTGGCGCGATCACGGACTTCTCGCGCGTCTGGCGCAGACCGCCTACGCGCTCGTCTTCTACGCGCGCAAGACGATTTTACCCTCGGGACTGTCGCCGATCTACGAACTGCGTCCGCCGCTGGATGTCCTGGAGCCGCGCTTCCTGGCCTCTTGCGCGGCGTTGGCCGCGCTCGTCGCGTGGCTGCGCCGTGCTCGGCGCGACCATCCCGGAGTGATCAGCGCCGCGTGCGCCTACGCGCTGATGATCCTCCCGCTGTCGGGGTTATTCCAGTCCGGAAGCCAGTTGGTGGCCGACCGCTACTCCTACTTGGCGGCTTTGCCGCTGGCCGTGCTGGCGGGCGCCGCTCTGACGCGGTTTTCGTCCGGCAAGCGGCGGCGGGCGGCCGCCGCGGCCGCCGTTTCGGCCGTGGCGTTGCTGGCCGCGGCGTGCGTGCGTCAACAATCGTTCTGGCGCGACTCCGAAACACTGTGGACCCGCGCGCTCTCGATCGATCCGGATTCCGGTACCGCGCTGCTGGGCCTGGGCCACGCCCTGGCCTCCCAAGGCCGAGTCGCCGCCGCGGCCGAGTCGTTCGCGCGCGCGCGGCGGACCGATCGCGCCTGCGCTGCGGACCTGGCGCGGCTTCTGTCGCTGGCGCGCGAAGGGCAAGCGGAGTCCGCCGAGGCCCGCCGCCTGCGCGCGGCGCTGGACCCGCGGCCGATCTGCCGGCATGCGGCGCTCGACTACGCCGTCGCGCGCGCCGCGCTCGGCGATTACGCCGTCGCGCGTGAAGGCTTCTTGGCGGCGCTCGCGGCCGATCCGGACGACGCCGTCGCGCGCGCGGACTTGCGGCGCTTGGAGCGCTTGACGCCGCCTAGCCCCGGTAAGCGCCCTTGAAGCTCTTCTCGGCGTCGCGCCGCTGCGCCTTGGCCTTGAGCGCGTCGCGGCGGTCCGCGCCGGTCTTGCCTCGCGCCAGGCCCAGCGCGGCCTTGGCCCAGCCGCGGCGGAAGTAGATCTCCAGAGGAACCAGCGTCAGGCCCTTGGTCGCGAGCTTGCCGCGGATCTTGGCGATCTCCGCGGCGTGCAGCAGGAGCTTGCGCCGCCGTCTCGCGTCGAGCGGCTCGATGTTGGTCGCGAATCCGTAGGGGGGGATGTAGAAGTTCTCAAGCCACAGTCCCGACTCGTCGGCGCGGCCGAAGCAGCCGTCCAAGCTCGCCCGACCGCCGCGCAGGGACTTGACCTCGGGGCCCTTGAGTTCGAGGCCGGCCTCGAAGACCTCCAGGATCTCGTAGAACTGACGCGCCTTGCGGTGCGTGGCGACGACTTTTTTCTCGTCGGGCTTCTTGTCTTGCGCGGACATATGTCGTAGAATGCGCATCGTAGCATTTCGTCCCGAGCGGCGGGCAGGTGGCGGAACTGGCAGACGCGCACGGCTCAGGACCGTGTGGCCGCAAGGCCTTGGGGGTTCAAGTCCCCCCTTGCCCACCGGTCGGGACGAACCGTTTCGTTTTCGTTCGCTTGACAGACGGCCGGCGACGGGCTATACTGTGCGGGATGGGCGTGACTGCGAAGCGCCGATAACGCCTGGTTTACCCGGATCATCCATACATAACGGCGCAGAGGGGGTCATGCACATGACGAAGTTGAAGAAGTTGGCGGCGTCGGGCTTCACGCTCATCGAGCTGATGATCGTGGTGGCCATCATCGGCATCTTGGCGGCGATCGCGATCCCGAAGTTCGCGGCGCTGATCCGTCAGTCGGGCGAGGGCGCGTCCAAGGGCAACCTGGGCTCGATCCGCTCGTCTTTGAGCATCTACTACGGCGACATGGAAGGTTCCTATCCCGGCCAGATCGCCGCGTTGACCATCCAGTCCAAGTACCTCGGCACCATCCCGAACGCGAAGACGCCGAACTACCACGCGGACTCCTCGGTCGAAGTCGACGTCACGATGGGTGGAGTCTCCGACGCGGGCGGCTGGCTCTACAACAATGAGACCACCGACCCCAACGTCGGCGCGCTCAACGTCAACTGCACGCACACCGACACGAAGGGCAGCGTCTGGACTTCTTACTGAGCTAGGCGCGCGATTAAGGACGCCCTCGGGAGCTGCGGCTCCCGGGGGCTCTTTATGTCCGAGAACGAGATTTTTCAGGCCGCGGCTTTCGTCTACGGGGCGATCTACGGCAGCTTCCTCAACGTCGTGGTCTGGCGGTTGCCCCGCGAGGAGTCGTTGGTCCGCCCTCGCTCGCGTTGCCCGCACTGCCGGCGCCCGATCGCCTGGCATGACAATGTCCCGGTCCTTTCCTGGCTGATCCTGCGCGGGCGTTGCCGGCATTGCCGCAAATCGATTTCCATTCGCTACCCGCTGGTGGAGGCGTCGGCGGGATTTCTGGCCGCGGGACTGGCGCGGCGCTGGCCGCAGTCCTCGGCGTGGGTCGTCGGCGCGTCCCTGGCCGCGGGCGCGTTGCTTGCGGTCGCGCTCATCGATTGGGACACCTTCATCATTCCCGATGAATTGTCTCTGGGCCTGGCCGCGGCGGGGCCTTTTTTTTCGGCGGTCAATCCGTATTTCGCGTGCGGGGACTGGCGGGTGTCGTTGTGGTGGAGCCTGCGCGGCGCCTTGGGCGGTTTTGCGCTGGGCTGGGCGCTGGCCGCGGGAGGCGAGGCGGCCTTCAAGCGGGAGGCGCTGGGCGGCGGCGACGTGAAATTGCTGGCGGGCGTGGGCGCGTGGACGGGACTTTTGGGCGCCTTCGACTGCTTGATGGTCGGATCGCTGCTCGGTACCGTCTTCGCGGTCCGTCAACTCGTCATGAAAAAGGCCAAGCGCGGAGACGCGATCCCGTTCGGCCCCTTCTTGGCCGCGGGCGCGATTCTCAATCTTTTCCGGCTTTTGCCGTTGGGTTGGCCTCTCGTCTGACGCGGTACAAGGTCAGACCGTCGGACGACGCGGCCGGCTCGACGCCGTAGGCGCGCAGCTCCGGCTCGCGCTCGGACGCGGCCAGAGCCCGGTCGGTGGCGAACACGGGTTGTCCCGAGGCCGCCAGCGCGTCCAGGCGGGCTTCAAGCGAAGCGCCCGGCCAGTAGAGGGGGTTCAGCGGCCGTCGATGGGCGAAATAGGGCAGGTAGACCTGTCCGCGGCCGACGGCGAGCGCCCAAGCGTCGGCGGGCGTGCGTTCGGCCGTCCAAAGCGCCTCGGCGTAATCGGCGTTGGCCGCGGGGTCGGCGTTGGGCGCGATCTGCGCGCGCCAGTTGTAGAATCCGGCCGCCGCGATCCAGGCCGATAGCGACCACGCGCGCGCCGCCTCGGGAAGGGCGTCCAGACCCATGTCGGCCAACGCCCACAGGCCGATCAAATCGCCGATGCGGTAGACGATGGTGTAGGGTTCCCAGCACAGATAGAGCGCCGCGTAGCCGGCCAGCCACAGCGTCCAAAATCGCGCCGTCTCGCCGCCGCGCCGCGCCGCGCGCGCGGCGGCGGCCAGCGGAAGAAGGGCCAAGACGACTCCCGCGGCCTTGATTACGCCGGGAAGTCCGGTGAACTCGCAGAAAATCCTCAGCGTCATCAGCGACCAGGACTTGAGCGCGGCCGGCGGCGCCGCGCCGTGCCAGAGAAAACTTCTTTTCGTGTTGAGCGCCGCGCTGCCCAAAAGCCAGAGGCGGACGTCGCGCGCGCCGCTTGGCCGCACGGCCAAAGCGCCCGCGGCCAGATAGGCGGCGATCAAGACCCCGGTCAGAGAGAGCAGAAACGCGCGCGTGCTCGCGGGCTTGCGCCTGGACAGCAGCCACAGCAGGGCCGGCACGGCCATCAGATGCCCGACATGGCCCAGCGCCGCCGCGGCGGCCAGCGCTCCGGCCACGGCGGGGCGCGGGTTTTCTCCCAAGACTTCGCGCGCGGCCAGCGCGGCGAAAAGAGCGCCCAGCATGTAGACTTGCGCCTCCAGGCTCCAGAACCACCAGGCCTGCGACACGGCCAGCGCCGCGGCGGCCAGAGCCGCCTCGCGCGTCGTTCGCCCGGCGCGGATGAGGATGGACGCGAACGCGGCCGCGCCCGCGGCGCCGAGAAGTCCGTCGAGAAGCTGCAGCGACCACAGCGCTCCGCCGCGGTAGCCGAAGCCGCGCAGGGCGGCGTCGAACAGCCAGCCGAGCACGCCGTAGGCGAGGTGGTTTCCGTGGACCAAGTGGCGGAAATCCTTGAGCTCGACGGCGATCGCGCAGGCGACGCCGTCGAAATTGAAGAAATACGAGCGCCAGGACATGTCGAGCAGCAAGACCGCCGGCAGCACTCCCGCCGCGACGCGAAGTTCGTCTCGCCTCATCGCGCGGCTCCGCTTTCCAGAGACGACAGCCACGCGCGCGCGGCGGCGTCTTGCGGCTCAAGACGAAGGTACGCGCGAAGTTCGCGCGCGGCGCCGCCGAAATCGCCTCGCCGCGCCAGCGCTCGCGCCAAATCGAAGCGCGCGACCTCGTCGTCGGGGGCGGCGTCGACCGCGCGGGCAAGCAGGCGCTCGGCGTCGGCCGCGCGGCCGTCGCGTTCCGCCAGAAGCGACGCCAGCGTCAGCGCGTCGGCCGCATCGGGGCGCGCGCGCAGAGCGTCTTCGAGCCGGGCGCGGCAGGCCGTGCCGTCGCCGCGGTCGTAGGCGAGGCGCGCGAGGTCGAAGTTCGCCTCGAACGAGGCCGGGTCCATGTTGCGCGCGGCCGTCAGTTCGCGCTCGCCGGCGTCCGCCCGGCCCGCGCGCAGAAAGTCCAAGCCCAGCGCCGCGCGCGCCTTGACCGAGGCCGGGTTGCAGGCCAGCGCCGCGCGGTCGTAGGCGAGGCCGTCTCGCCAGTCCAAGGCGCGTCGCTCGCTTCGCGCCGCCGCCAAGACGACCAGCGCGGCCGCGAGGAGGGGCGCGGCCCGCGGCCGCGCCGACTGCGCGTGCGCGTAGAGCCCGGCGGCCGCGGCGGCCAGGGCGAGCGCGGGAAGGTAGAGGAACCTCTGGGCTCCGATCACATCGAGGTTCATGAACAGCTGCGACGTCGGCGCCAAGAAAAGCAGCGGACCCAGCAGCCAAAATCCCCAGGCGCGGCGGCGCGCGGCGGCCCGCGCGGCCAAGGCCAGCGCCGCGCCAATCGCCAGCAGGCACGCCCACGCGAGCAGATCGTCCGGGCGCGCGTCGGCGATCATCGGCCGCGAGAAGTCCGCGCACAGACCAACGCCCAGCAGGGTCGGACGGGCGTAGAACCAGGTCCAGAACTTGGCCAGCGTCAGCAGGCGCGACGCCGGCGACGCGCCGCGAAAATAGGGGACGCCGCCGGCGGCGAGCGCGGGCAAGACGGCCGCGCGCGCGGCCAAGGCCAGAGCCGCGCACGCGCCGAGGGCGAGGTAGGCCGCGCGGCGGCCGCGCGACCAGGGAAGCTCTCCGGCCAAGGTCCAGTCCGCCAGCGCCAAGAACGGCGGCAGCAGGAACGCGCTCTCCTTGGACAGCGCGCCGGCCAGAAAGACCAGCGCTCCCGCCGCGGCGCGCCGCGGGCCGACGCGGGCGGGCGCGCCGAGCAAGGACCAGGCTCCCAAGACCGACAGCGCCGCCAACTGCTCCGAGCGGCTGGTCAAATAGGCGACGACCTCGGCGTGGACGGGCAGGGCGGCATACAGTGCGGCGCCGAAGGCGGCCGCGCGCGCGGAAAAACTTCGGCGCAGCGCGCCGTAGACGAGCGCGGAGACGGCCGCGTGCAGCAGAAGATTGACCGCGTGCAGGGGGAGCGGGGAAAAACCCGTGGTCAGGCGCTGGAGCAGGAAGCTCAGGCTTAGGACCGGCCGCCATTCGTGGATCGTCGCCGCGCGGCCCATGATCGGCTCGACATAGCCGCTGGTCACAAGCTCCCGCAGTCCGGGCAGGCCCGCGCGCAGCAGCGGGTGCTCCAGGATCAGCCAGCGGTCGTCGCGGGGCCAGCCGCGGGCCAGGAGCACTCCGCCGTAGGCGGCCAAAGCCGCGGCCGCGGCCAGCGCGCGCCCGCGTCCGTCCTCAGAGAGGCGCATAGACCCTCGCGCCCTCGGCGGGCTCGGCGTGGACGAGGCGGAAAAGTTTCGGATCGTCCAGAGCGCGCTCGCCGCGTTCCACGGCCGCGCGCAGCGGCGAGCCCGGGTCGGCGTCGAGGCCGATCGCGAGTCCGTCCTGGCGCAGGACGTAGGACACGCGGCGCCTTTTCATCGCGGCGGCGAAAGCCGCGGGCGAGGGCGCGTCGACGAGAGGCACGGCGGGCAATCCCGCGTACCAGCCGTCGCGCACGAACTCGGCGCTCGACAGCAGCGCGGGCCGGGGCCGGGCGGCGAGCCACGCATAGGTGCGCGCCAGCTCCGGCTCGGCGTAGGGGCTTGGTTGAATCAGGCGCGGCAGCGCCTGCGCGCCCAACTGCAGCGCCAGCAGGACCGACAGAGCGGCGGGGGCGAAGCGGCCCGCCGCCTCGATCACGGCCCACGCCATCAGCGGCAGAAGCGGCAGCAGGTAGCGCTCGTATTGCCAGCCCCAGAGCAGGTGGAGCGCGGCAAAGCCCAGCAGCGCCCACGCGGCGGGCTCGCCGCGTCGGCGCCGCAGCGCGCGCGCGGCGCCGAAAAACGCCAGCGCCCACAGCGCCGCGCCCAGTCCGAGCGCGGCGGATGATTGCGCCAGGCGGGGGGGCAAGACGCAAGCGCCCCAGGCGCGGGAGTAGAAAGCGGCGTCGGCCAGCGCCAGGCGCGCGGCCGCCGCGGGAGGGCGGCCGAGGTAGGTCGCGGCGAGCAGGGAGATTTTGTCGACGCCGCGCGTGCGCGCCAAGGACCACGCCGACCAGGACGCGTAGGCGGCCAGGGCGGGAACGGCCGCCTTGAGCGCGTCGCCTCGCCGCCGGGAAAGCGCGAAAGGCATGACCGCCGCGGGCAGGGCGGCCAGGCCCGCGGTGCGCAGGAGCACTCCCGCCGCCAAGAGCGCCCCCGCGGCGAGAGGGCGTTCGGCCTGCGCCGCGGCGATCATCCCGATCAGCAGCAGAAGAAAAGGCGCTTCGGTCATCGCCACGCCCGCCTGGCCCAACGCGAGCGGAGAGGACGCCGTCAAGGCGGCCGCCAGCAGCGCCGCGGTCTCGCCGCATCGGCGCCGCAGCCACGCCCAAACCGCGACCGGGGCCAGCGCCAGCGTCAGCGCGGACAGAAGCTGGAAGGCCGCCGGGCGGGTGGTGAGCGCCGCCAGCGGCGCGAGAAAAATCGGCCAGCCGGGATTGATCATCGCCAGCGGGGGACAGCCGGGCGAGGTCTCAAGGCAATAGCGGCCGTGCGTCAGTGCGCGCGCGCCCAGGTAGTAAAGGAGGTCGTCTTGCGAGCGCCCGAAATACTGCGCGGGCGCGAAGGCCAGAACCAGCGCCGCGCAGGCCGCCAGTATCAGAGCGGAACGCGCCGGGACCGCGGAGCGTGGGGTGTCGATCAAAAGCGGCGGAAGGGCAGGGATTCGAACCCTGGAGGGCTTTTAGACCCTACACGATTTCCAGTCGTGCGCCTTCGACCACTCGGCCACCCTTCCAGCGCGGGGATTATAACTTAATCCCGCGCCCGCCCGCGCGATTGGTATGATCTCGGCGTGAAGCGCATCGCGGTGTATTGCGGCTCTAACGCCGGCCGCGGCGGCGTCTACCTGGGCGCGGCGAGGGCTTTCGGGCGCGCGCTGGCCGAGCGCGGCCTGGGGCTTGTCTACGGCGGCGGCCGGGTCGGATTGATGGGGGCCGTCGCCGACGCGGCGCTGGCGGCCGGCGGCGAGGTCGTCGGCGTCATTCCGGACGGGCTGGCGCGCCGCGAGTTGGCCCACCGCGGCCTGTCGGATTTGCGCGTCGTCTCCACGATGCACGAGCGCAAAGCTTTGATGGCGGAGCTCTCCGACGCGTTCGTGGCGCTTCCCGGGGGCCTGGGCACGCTCGACGAGCTTTGCGAGGTCTTGACTTGGTCGCAACTCGGCCTGCACTCCAAGCCCTGCGGAGTGCTCGACGTCGACGGCTACTTCGAGCGCTTCTTCGGTTTCCTGGACCATGCCGTCGAGCGCGGTTTCGTGAGCGGCGCTCGACGCCGCGCGATCGCGCGCCGCCAAGACGCGCGCGGGCTGCTCGACGAACTCTCGCGCCGCGCCGCGCGCGGACGCGCCGCAACAAAAAGGAGGAGCCGTGAATAAATCAACGATGCCGTCGGCTTTCGTGTTGGCCTGCCTGTTGGCCGGTTGCGCCGGGGCGCCGCCCGCTCCCGCGGCTTCCGACGCCGCGCCGCCCCCCCCCGCCAACGCGTTCGAGGCGGCCTTCGCGGCCAAGCCGGACGTTCGGCCCATCCGCTGGGGCGGCTGGATCGAGACGCTGACTCCCGGCACGGGAGCTTCGCCGGGCGTCGACGACAAGGTCACCGTCAACTACCGGGGGACTTTGACCGACGGCACCGAGTTCGACAGTTCCGCCAAACACGGCGGCCCCGCGACCTTCTCGCTTTGGAGCGTGATCCCCTGCTGGACCAACGGCCTGCCGATGATGAAGGTCGGCGAGAAGGCGCGACTGGTCTGTCCGGCCGCCGCGGCCTACGGCGCCGCGGGCTCGCCGCCGCTGGTTCCGGGAGGGGCGACGCTGGTCTTCGAGATCGAACTCTTGAGCGTCGCGAAATAGCGGCCGCAGGCCGGTCGCGTCAGGGCGAACTCGGCACAAAACGAATTTCGACCCTGGACGATAAGAGCGCGTGCGGCTACAATGCCGTGATGAAGCTCTATCTGGTGCACTGCGGGTTCTACGACGGGGAGATTTGCGACGGAGTCTACGAGTCGCACGCGAATTTCTTCGTGGCCGCGGAAAGCTTCGCCGACGCGCGTCAAAAAGCCAAGCTCCACCCGATTTTTCGCGGGCGCAAGATGCACGTCGACGGACTTCAGGAGGTGGAGGCGGTCGACGGACACCGGGTGTTGCTCCAGAAAGACGACGCGCTCTTCGGCGAGAGCCGCGTGTTCGGTCACAAGCACCGCGACTTGGCACCGAAGCCGGACTGACGCGGTCTTCTCCGGAGGGCATCGGCGCCCTGCCGCGCGTCCCAGAGGACGGCGGCGCCCAGGATCAGCAGCGGCATCACCGGCAGGCGATAGCGCATCTGGCTGACGCTGACGGCGTGGAGCGCCGCCGAGGACAGGACG
>JAJZQS010000156.1 GCA_021806745.1 bacterium | reverse complement strand
AGGGATCAGCGCCGCGACCCGCCGCACGAACTCCACGCCCGTCCATTCGTGATACGCCGGCCTCCCGTTCGTTTGGTAGGCCGATAGCGGATGAGGCCCACTTGCGGCGACTCCGCGCCGTTGACAGTCCGTGGAAGTCGCGTTACAATGAGGCAATGCCGGAATCGTCTTTTCGACGGGGAAAAAGACTGCGGCACGACGGCGCGGCGAAGGCGCTCACTCCGGCGCAGCGCCTGCGACGCGCGGCGGCGATGACGGCGTCCGGCCGCAAGCTCAAGGCGGCGGGACGAGCGTGGCTGGACGCCGCCTCGCTGGCGCGGGATGCCGCGTCGAAGTCGCGTGGATCATGACGGAGACTCCGTTTCGCGATATCGCGCGACTGCTTCGGACGCTGGAGAAGCTTGGGCTTTCTCACGCGCTGATCGGCGGCTGGGCGGTGATCGCTTGGGGATTTGCGCGCGCGTCCGAAGACATCGACATGCTGGTCGAACTCCCGCCTTCGCGGCGCAAGGAGCTGCTGAAGCATCTCTCGGAGCATTATGAAGCCGATTGGCGCCCGCCTGGAAATGACGACCCGGTGGCGGGACTCGTCCGGCTCACGCCCCGAAGCGCGAACGGATTTCCGGCCGATCTTCTGGTCATGCGCGGCGCGCAGGACCGCGCAGCCGCGGCACGGGCCGCGGTGATCGTGGCCGAGGGCGTGAAGATTCCGGTGGTTCGCCCAGAGGATCTGATCGCGATGAAGTTGGAGGCGGGCGGCGGGCAAGACTACGAAGACGTGCGCCGACTTCTATCGCTGCTGGCCGGCAAGCTGGACGAAAAGCTATTGGGCGACTCCTGCCGCGCGCGCAAGGTCCAGGATCGCCTGGCGCTCCTGAGACGGGGTTAGGGGATTGGCGAGGTCAGTCTTTATGCCTGAACTACGGGGGCGATCGGGCCGGCGTTGTGACGCACGCTGGGTCCCGGCGGCGTATTGCTCTACCTGTTCATGTTGCCCCGGCGCGGACCGGCCCGCGCCTCTGCGCGACCGCCCGTCTAATTCTTGTCGGCGAGGCCGGCCCAGAAAATCAGCTCCTTCCGGAGGAGAGCGGCGGCCGTCTCTTCCGGGCGAATGGTCCGGGGCGGATCGGACTCCTTGTATCGGTAATACGCTCCACCGACGAATTTAAAATCCCGATCGGCGTGGATGTAGCTGAGCCGCGTTTTATTGCGCACGACGATGAGGTAGTCGCCCGTCTCCTTGGAGCGGCCGATCGAATGCTCGACGCCGTCGTCGCTGGTGAACGCCCGGGCGAAGTAATGGACTTGGTATGGATTCTGAGTATCCGTCGGCACCCCGAGCTTCAGAGAAAGATCGTAGCCGGGGACATATTCTCCGCCGTCCTTTTGGCGCTCGAAGACATTCGCCACCTGAGCCGGGGTGATGAGGGGCGCTTGCGCCGACGCGGCGGCGGAGCAGAAGAGAAGGCCGAACAGACTGAAGCGCTGCATCGATGCCAGTATAGGCCGACACACTCGTGATGCGCCACCCCGCAACGGCAAATGAACGGATAACTTTCGGCAAAAGAAGTAGCGGCGAGCACGGCTCCAACGCCTGGCGCACCGCGCAGTGACCTAAGCCTCGCGCGGTTCGGCGTGGCGCGCGAAGCCGTAGAGGCCGAAGGCCGCGAACAAAGCGCCGCAAGCCGAGACCACCCGCCCCGGCCCGAACGCGCGAAACAGCGCCGGGGAGGCCGCCAGGAGAATCAGCCCCGCGCCGGTCTCGGCGGCCATGCGCAGTCGGAACAGCCGGGGGATTTCGCCCACTTCGTGGCGGCGCTGGATCATGTCGATGAAGGGCAGGTCGTTGACCGGGCCGCCGAAGCCGGCCCACGCGCACGCGACGGCAAGCCAGCGCAGCTCCGACGCCAGCCCCATCGCGAAAAACCCGGCGCCCATCCAAAGGTAGCCGAAGCAGATCGCCGCGGCCGGACGCGGACGCCGGATGTTGCCGATGACGAGCGCCCCGGCGAGGTTTCCCGCTCCGTAGGCGGCGACCATCGAGCCGAACGCCCCCGTGTTTCCCGGAGCCAAGCGCTGGACCATCAGCGCCAAGCCCACTCCATAAGCCAGCGCCCAGAGCCCGCCGCCGACGGACTTGACGGCCAGCATGTAGGTCATGACCGGACTGCGGCGGTAGGCGCGCCAGGCCGAGCCCAAGCTCTCGGGCTCGCGGGCGGGCGCCGGCCTTCGGCCGCCGCGCGCCGCCCACACGGTCAACGCCGAGGCCGCGAAGCTCAGCGCGTCGAGCGTGAAGAAGTGGATCGTCGCGATGAGGCCCGAGAGCAGTCCGACCACTCCCGGCCCCACCGCGCGCGCCAGGCGCGCGATCGTGCTCATCAGGCCGTTGGCCGCCTCGAGCGTGCGCTCGTCGCCGCTGACCTGCGGCAGGAACGCCTGAAGAGCGGGATCGAAAAACGCGCTCAAGCCCGACAAGGTCACCGCCACCGCCGTGAGCAGGCCCAGGCTCAAGCCCCCGATTAGAAACGCCGCCACCGGCAGCAACACGATGAGCGCGCGCGCCGCGTCGACGGCGATCATCGTCCGCCGCCCGTCCCAGCGGTCGGCCCAACGCCCGCCAAGCAGGCTCAGCGCCAAAAGCGACGCCGACTGCGCCGCGCCGATGTAGCCGGCGTCGGCGCCCACCAGCCCCACCGCCAGCCAGATCAGCGCGACGCGGAAGATCTCGTCGCCGACGGCCGAGAGGGCCTGCCCGGCCCACAGCAGGGCGATTTCGCGGCGGCGCAACGCGCGCAGCATCAGCATGGGATCGCGGGCCTTACGGCCGCGCGGCGGACGCGTCCGACAGCGCGCGGCGCGACAGGCTCACGCCCAGCCGCGCGCCGGAGCGCTTGAGGTCTTCGCCCGCGCACATCAGCACCGGAAACGGAAACGCGTCTTTCGGGTTCAGCGAGGCGGCGCAAAACGCTCGCGCGTCTCCGGTCAAAAGCACCTGGGCCTGCACGTAGCGCGCCGGGCAGTCCGCGCCCGCGGGAGCGGACTTCGGGCAGACGAAATAGAAGTCGATTCGCGCGTGCAGACGCTCGCCGCCCGGATAGGCGAAGTCCTCCTCGACGCGGGCGGCGGCGGCCTGGCCGGGCGCGGACGGAAGCGCCAGAGCGGCGGAGGCCGGCTCCGAGCCGCCCGCGGCCTGGGGCGGCGAACAGGAGTCCGGACACTGCTGGCTCCACGCGCTGACGAAGCCGGAGAGGCGCTCGGCGGCCGGCGCCGCCCAAGCATGCGCAAACGCGGCCGCGGAGGCAAGAACGACGAGGAGCGCGGCGCGCACTAGCCCTCCCGCGCCATGCGGCGCGAAAGCAAGGACAGCGACGCGTCAAAGCGCGCGGCCCCGTCACGGTGGCCGAACCCGTGCTCCTGGTGGACGTGCGGCACGCGCGCGACGGAAAGCGCTTTCGACAGCCGCCGCGCGGCCAAGTGCAGGTGAAACTCGTCGCGCGTGCCCGCGTCGAACCACAGCGTCTTCAGGCGGCGCAACGCCGCGGCGCGCCGCGGCAGAGCGCGCACCGGATCGTGCGCGAGCCAGCGCCGCCACACCGACGGGATCAACTCGCCTGTGCGGCAGTCGAAGGGCAAGTCGAAGCCGAGCGGTCGACGGGCGTTGGGCGAGTAGCAGGAGGCCATCGCCAGCGTCATCACGGCCTCGAACGGGAAGGCCGACTTGTCGCGCGCCGCGCGAAACGCCGCGGCGAAGCGCTCCGGCGAGCCGCCGTGGGCGGCGAGGGCGTTCACGCTGCGCAGAAACTCGAAGGCGAAATTGCAGTCGAAGGCCGCGTCGGGGCTGTGCGCGGCGACGTGCGCGAAGACTTCCGGACGGCGAGAGCCGACGTTCAGCGCGCCGAAGCCACCCGACGAGTGGCCGAGCAGCGCGCGGCCCTCGGCCGAGCGCACGACGGCGAACTTGTCCTCGACGAAGGCGACCGCCTCGTCGGCGAGGAAATCCTCGTAGCGGCCCGTGGCCGTGGAATTCATGTACTGCGCGCCGCCGTAAGCGGTGAAGTCGTCGACGACGACGAGCACGGCCTCCCGGGCGCGGCCTTCCTCGATGAGCCGGTCCAGGCGCTGAACGACGGTCTCCTTCCAAGGGCCGGAGACCACGGCCGCGCGGGCGGACGAACCGTAGCCGAGAAGAAAATAAATCGTCGGGTAGCGCCGGCCCCGGACGCGGCCGTAGGACGGCGGGAGATAGACCGGCAGGTCGCGGCGGCGGGGGTCGCCCAGCGGATTGTCCTTGAGCACCACGCTCGCGATAGTCTCCATCTGGAGCGAACCCTTCATCGCCGCTCCCCGAGAGCCCGGCGCAAGTCCCCGCCGGCGCCGGCCAGCGCCCGCGCGGCGCCCTCGGCGTCCACGCCCAGGCGCGCCATCGCGACCGCGATCTTGACGCTGCCGCCCGAGGCGCGAAACAGCGCGCGCGCGCGCGCCGGGCTCACGCGCCCGAGAGAG
>JAJZQS010000155.1 GCA_021806745.1 bacterium | reverse complement strand
GACGCCAGGAGCTCTACACCAGGCAGGCTCCGCAGGCGCTTAAGGCCATGCTGGAGACGGCGCTCATCCAGAGCGCGGAATCCTCCAACCGCATCGAGGGAGTGACCGTCGATTCCGCGCGTCTTAGGCCGCTCATCGTCGGCCATGCACGCCCCAAGGACCGCTCGGAAGAGGAAGTCCAGAACTACCGCAAGGCCCTCAATCTCATTCACACGAGCCGCGGCGACATCCCGCTCGCGCCCGCGACCCTGCTGAAGCTGCACGGCGCCATCCAGGCCGGCTCGGGGGACGCGGGAGAATGGAAGAAAGTCGAGAACGAAATCATCGAGACGCGGATCGGTCAGGCGCCTGTCCTCCGCTTCAAGCCCGTCTCAGTCAAAGAGACTCCCGCGGCGGTCGAGGAGTTGTGCCGGGCCTACCGTCACGCCTTGGATCAGGAACGCGTCCCGCCCTTGCTGGCCGCGGCGGCCTTCGTCTTTGATTTTCTTTGCATCCATCCCTTCCGCGACGGCAACGGCCGTGCCGCGCGCCTGTTGACGCTGCTGACGCTCTACCAGCAAGGCATCGAGGTCGGCCGCTACATCAGTCTGGAACGCCTCATCGAAGAGTCCAAAGAGGACTACTACCGCGTCCTCAAGGAGAGCTCGGCGGGCTGGCATGCGGGCAAGCATGACATCCTCCCGTGGGTCAATTACTTCCTCTCGATCGTGCGGCGGGCCTACAAGGAATTCGAGGAGCGCGCCGGACAGATCAAGCTTTCGCGCGGCGGCAAGACCGCCATGGTCCATGCCGCCGTTGACGGCTTTCTCGGGAAGTTTACGCTTTCCGAACTGGAGCGGACCTGCCCCGGCGTCAGCCGCGACATGGTGCGGCAGGTCTTGAAGGCCCTTCAGAAAGAGGGCAAGGTCAATTGCCTGGGCAAGGGTCCCGGGACAAAATGGGAAAAGAGGTAACAAGCAGGATAAAGAGGGTAATAAAGAGGTAAAGCCCGCGCTCGTGTTCGCGAAAGCCTTTGCGGACCGTGCGATTTTACTATGATACCCATCTCGGCGACTCACGCCGCCAATCACGACATGTCCGACACTCCGCTGCGCTTCTCACTTGCCCTCGTTGAGAAAACGGGACAGGCGCCCGTCGATGTCGCGGTTCCCGCGGAGCTGTTTTCCGGAGCTCTGGCCGAGGGCAAGCTCGCGGGCCAAGTGCGCGTCGAGGGCGTCATCTCCCGCGTCGACGACGACGCCGTCTTCGAGGGCGAGGCCTCCGGGCGCGCGGCGTATGAATGCTCGCTGTGCCTGGCGCGCGTCGAGCGGGACTGGCGGGAGCCGGTAACGGCGACCGTGCCCGCGGACCGCCCCGCGATTGATCTGTTCGACGACGTCCGCCAAGCCGTGGCCCTGTCCGAACCGATGAAGGTCTTCTGCCGGACCGATTGCCGCGGACTTTGCTCCGTCTGCCGCGCGGACCGCAACAAAACCGACTGCGGCCATGCCGTCGACGCGCCGCCGTCGTCTCGCCCGCGTTTGACCCCTCGCCGCCATAAAGGCTAGAATCCGGTCTCCGACACCCATCAGACCAAGAGGACGATCATGCCCAACCCCAAACGCAAGCACACGCGCTCCCGTCGCGACAGCCGCCGCGCCGCCAATTGGAAACTCGACGCCGTGCCGATGAGCCGCGACAAGGAAGGACGCTGGCATCGTCCGCACACGATCAGCCCCGAAGGCTTCTACAACGGCGTGCTCGTGCGCCCGCCCAAGACTAAGAAGAAGAGCGGTTCCGAAGGCTCCGACGGCGGCCAGCCTCAGGCCTGACGATTCGACCATGATCCTCCGGTTTCCGGCGGGGGGGATCGCCGCTTGAAAATCGCCCTCGACGCCGCCGGCGGGGATTTCGGCCTCGCGCCGAACATCGACGGCGCCCTGCTGGCCGCCAACGCCTTCGGCGTGGAGCCGGTGCTGGTGGGCCCGGCCGACAAGATCGCCGCCGAGTTGTCGGCGCGCGGCGTGGCCGGCGATTCGCGTTTCGAAATCGTCGACGCGCCCGACCTCGTGGCGATGGACGAGGAGCCCGCCGCCGCCTGCCGGGCCAAGCCGCGCAGTTCGATCATGGTCTGCGCGGAGCTTGTCGCCTCGGGCAAGGCGTCGGGCCTGGTGTCGGCGGGCCACTCGGGGGCCACGATGGTCGCCTGCACGCTCTGGCACCTCAAGCGCGTACCCGGCATACTTCGTCCGGCCATCGCGGCACCCATCCCCACCTCCCGCGGCGTGACTCTGCTGCTCGACGCCGGCGCCAACGTGGACTGCAAGCCCTGGCACTTGGTCCAGTTCGCCGAGATGGGGGTGATCCTCTCGCGCCATCTCTACGGCGTCGCCGAGCCGACCGTGGGTCTTTTGACCATCGGCGAGGAGGAAGGCAAGGGCAACGACCTCGTCAAGGAGACCTTCCCGCGCCTGAAAGCGGCCGGCCTCAATTTCAAAGGCGCGGTGGAGGGACGCGACATCCCTTCGGGAAAAACGGACGTGGTGGTCTGCGACGCGTTCGTGGGCAACATCGTCATCAAGACGATGGAGGGCACGGCCGCCGCGATCGTCGGCGCGCTCAAATCCGAGATCAAGTCCTCGTGGCGCTACCGCCTGTCCGCCCTCGGCCTCAAGGGACCGCTTTCGCGCTTGAAGCGCAAAATGAGCTACGATGAGTACGGCGGCGCGCCCTTGGTCGGCGTCAACGGCGTGGCGCTGGTCGCCCACGGCTCCTCGAACGCGCGCGCGATCGCGCACGCGCTGAAGGCGGCCGGGTCGCTGGCGGCGTCGGGGATGGTCAGGGCGTTGCAAGACCGTGCGGCGAAGGCCGCCGCGGAGGCGGGCGCGGGGGCTTGAGGCTCGCGCGCGCAATGAACGTCGTCCAAGGAGAGCGCAGATGAGCACAGACACCGCGACTCAGACCGTGCCGGCTACGGGCGTGCGACTCAAGGACAAAGTCGCCATCATCACCGGTTCCGCCCAGGGCATCGGCTATGCGACCGCCGAACTGTTCGCCGCCGAGGGCGCGCGCGTGGCGATCGTCGACGTGAACGGAGACCTGGCCAAGGCGTCCGCGGCCAAGCTCGACGGCGGCAAGGGGACCGCCTTCGGCATGGCCTGCGACGTGACCAAGCCCGACCAGTGCGAGGCCGTGGTCAAGGCCGCCGCGGAGAAGTGGGGCAAAATTGATATATTGGTGAACAACGCCGGAATCACCAAGGACAACCTGCTGATGCGGATGTCCGAGGGCGACTGGGACCTCGTGCTCGACATCAATTTGAAAGGCGCGTTCAACTTCATCAAGGCCGTGGTGCGGCCGATGATGAAGGCTCACTACGGACGCATCGTCAACATCGCCTCCATCGTGGGCCAGGAGGGCAACGCCGGGCAGGCCAACTACTCGGCGTCCAAGGGCGGGCTGATCTCCCTGACCAAGTCCGTGGCGCGCGAGTTCGCCAGCCGCCAGATCACCTGCAACGCGGTCGCCCCCGGTTTCATCAAGACGCGCATGACCGACGCGATCCCCGAGGACGCGAAGAAGAAGCTCATCGAGAAAATCCTGCTCGGCCGCATGGGCGATCCCATCGACGTGGCCCGCGCCGTGCTCTTTCTGTCGTCGGACGAGTCGTCGTACATCACCGGCCACGTGCTCGGGGTGAACGGCGGCGGATACATGTAAGGAGAAACCACACCATGGCTGATGCCAACATCGCGGACCGCGTCAAGCAGATCATCGTCGAGCAGCTCGGCGTGGACGCCGCCGAAGTCACCCCGACCGCGCACTTCGTCAACGACCTGGGCGCGGACTCGCTGGACACCGTGGAGCTCGTGATGGCCCTCGAGGAGGAATTCGACACCGAGATTCCCGACGAGCAGGCCGAGAAGATCCAGACCGTCGGTCAAGCGATCGACTACATCACCAGCCACGCCAAGAAGTAAGCCGAGCGTGAGCGCCGGGCCCGTCGAGTCGGCGATCGGCTATCGTTTCCGCGACCCGGACCTGCTTTCGCTGGCGCTGACGCACAAGTCGCACGCCAGCGAGAGTCGGTCCGGGGCGGACAACGAGAGGCTGGAATTCCTCGGCGACAGCGTTCTCGCCGCGGTCGTCGCCCACCAGCTCTACGCCGCCTTGCCGGGCGAGCCCGAGGGCTCGCTGTCCAAGAAGAAAGCCCAACTCGTGTCCAGGCCCAGCTTGGCCGAATGGGCTGCGTGTTTGGACTTGGGCGCGTCGTTGCGCCTGGGCGTGGGCGAGGAGTCCACCGGCGGGCGGCGGCGCCAAAGCCTGCTGTCCAACGCGATGGAGGCCCTCATCGGGGCGGTCTATCTCGACGGCGGCTATTCGGCGGCCGAGACCCTCATCGGTGCTTGGTGCCGCGCACGGCTGGGGGCGCTCGCGGAGACCGACCACAAAAGCCGCCTGCAGGAAGTCCTGCAAAAAAAGCACAAGTCGCCGCCGACCTACGAACTGACGGCGTCGCCGGGTTCCGG
>JAJZQS010000034.1 GCA_021806745.1 bacterium | reverse complement strand
CCGGTGAAGTGCGACTTGGAGCCGTGGCCGTCGTGGGCCATCGCGTTGAAGCGCGCCAGGCGCAAGCCTCCGCACAGCGCGTAGACGAAGGCCATCGGATAGCCCCAGAAGCCGTAATCCTTGAGGATGAACGCATACATCATGTGCGCGGGGGCCACGCCGAAACTCAGGAAATCCGCCATCGAGTCGAACTCGACGCCGAACGAGGACTCGCCGTGCACGAGCCTGGCCACGCGGCCGTCGAGCGCGTCGAAGACCATTCCCGCGATGATCGCCGTGGCCGAAGAGACGAACTCGCCGCGCACCGAAGACAGCAGCGCGTAGAACCCGCAGGCCATGTTGCCCAGGGTAAACAGGGATGGCGCCAGCACGCGCCCGCCGCGCTTCAGCGCTTGTCGGTCCATTCCCCGATCTCGGTGACGCCGGCCGTGACCTTGTCGCCCGGCTTGACGGTGCAGCGCGCCTGCGGCGGAAAGCGCACCGCCGCCTGCGAGCCGAAATAGATGATCCCGTAGCGTTGGCCGGCGGCCAGACGGTCTCCGGACTTGGGCCAGCACTCGATGACGCGCGCGATGAGGCCCGCGATCTGCTCGACGACCACGGGCCCGCGCCCGGCGCCCGGGTCCAGGGTCAAGACGACGCGCGAGTTGGCCCGGGCCTCGTCTTTCATGGCCGCGGCAAAGGAGCCCGGAATCGTCTCCACCTTGACGACGGTCCCCGCGCACGGCGCGCGCTGGACGTGGACGTTGAACACCGACAGGAAAATCCGCAGAACGACCGCATCGCCCTCTTCCCGCGCGACCGATAAGACGGTGCCGTCGCCGGGCGAATGGAGCTTGCCGGCGTCGGAGGGCGCGGGGCGCTCAGGGTCGCGGAAAAAGTACAGAACGAAGCCCCCGGCCAGAAACCCGAGCGCGGCCAGCGCGGCGCCGGCCGGCGCGGCTCCCGGTCTCCCGGCCAGCCAAAGCCCGGCCGCGCCCAAGAGCAGCGCGGGAACGGCGAAGCGCCAGGCCTGCGGGGCGATCTTCATGGGGCCGACATCATACCAAACGCGAATCGGCGCACGGCCGGTCGCGTTCCGCCAGCCAGCGACGCATCAGTTCCTTAATGCGGGTCTGATAGGCCGCGCCCTCTTTGTCGCAGGCGGACTTGAAGCTGCGCAGCAAGTCCTCGGGCACTTTCATGCTGATGAGGCGGCTCTTGGCCGACGCGGGAGGGCGTCCCAGCGCGCGGAAACCGTCCAAAAAACGGACGATCTGGTCGGGTCTCATCTTGCGGCACCGCGCCAGATACTCGGGCGAAAAATACTGGACGGGCCGGCTCATGAGAGTTCCTTGAGAGCGCGGATGTCTTCCAAGTCCTGCGGGCGGCCGCTGGCGCGCTTCATCGCGATCAGATCTTCGACGCCGACGACGGGCAAATCCTCCCCACCGGCCCTGATTTTGACGACGCGCATCGCATCGAGGTCGTGGGTGATGATCACATCGACCAGGCGGGTCGGGTCGCGCGGATCGGCGAAGCTCCAGGCGATCAGGTTCCGGCGTCGGATGTACTCCTCGCGGAAATCGAACACCTCTCCCGCGCTCACGGGCAGGCGCGGCGCGAGGCCCATGCCGCGCAGCGCGGTCTCGGCGGCCGCGAAATCTTTTTTCTTGAACGCCAGGATGATGTCCAAGTCCACGGTGCCGCGCACGGCGCCGTGCAGAGCGACCGCGTAGCCGCCGACCACCGCGAATCGGGCCTTCGCGCGCCTCAACGCTCGCGCCACCTCGTAAAGAAACATGGTATATACCAGCATATACCATGTTTCCAGCTTCGTCAACCGGGTCCGATTTTTCTCGGAGCGTCAAACCGTGGGCAGGGTGGGGCTCGAACCCACAAGGCCTTGCGACCGGCGGATTTTACACGCGACCCCCGCGTTTCCGCGGGGCGTGGACTATCCCTTTGCGCGCGAGGCGCATCCCCCGTCTAGTCTCTACACCTTGCTCCGAGCGTCGGAGCCTTGGCTCGGGATCGGCTTGCCTTTGAAAGGCCCTTCCAAGGTTTAGCGTTCCCCGAGTTTGAGGGATTTATGACCCCGGAGTCGCCTCCGGGGAGACCCGTTGCCGAGTCCGCTGCGTTTGCCAGTTTCGCCACCTGCCCTGGCGCCATCCTAGCATTTCGCGCCGCGTGTCAATGCCGGCGCCCGAACAGGAACTGCTTGAGGCAGTAGACGCTGCCGCCGGACTTGATGAACTCGGAAGTGTCGACCTCGCACACGCCCAAACCCAGCGCCAGCATGTGGTTGGACACCGTCGTCGCGCCCTTTTGGATGATCGCGGTGCGGCCCACGACGGCGGCGTTGCAGGCCATGCGCGCGCCCGCGTCGGCCTCGTTGGCCGTGACGACGATCGGGAAAATCTTCAAGATCAACTCCAGGCTGGCCGCGTCGAAAGCCGCGGGGTGGATCAAGACGGCCTCCGTGGTCAACGGGCAAAAGCAAGTGTCGAGATGGTAGAAGCGCGCGTTGACGAGCTTGAGTTCGATGATCGGCGTCTCGAAGGCGCGCGCGATCTGCGCGAAGGTCTCCGGATCGGAGCGGAAGCCGTGCCCGGCCCACAGCAGGCGCCGGCCGGGGTGCCAGACCGCGTCGCCGGAGCCCTCGAATGTGTGGTGCGAGCCGGGCTTGAGCCGCACCGTTCGCCAGCCCCGCGCCTTGTACCAGGTCTCGAAGGCGTCAACTTCTCTGCGCCGCGACGGATGGCGCATCGCGCCGAGCACGGCCACGCGCTCGCCGTCGGGACGCAGTCCCGCCAACGACGGATTGGCGCAGAAGGTCATGTCCTCCAGGCCCTCGACGGGCGTCGCGGTCTCCACCGGCAGACCCGCCGCGTCGAAGGCCTCGCGCACCTGCTCCCATTGCCGGCGCGCCTTCGCCCGGTCGACCGCCCCCACCTGGCCGGACATGTAGGGATTTTTGACCGCCAAGACCTGGTAGTGGTCCGGCGGGCACATCAACGCGGCCGTCGGCGCGGGCATCGCGGGGCAATTCTTGAGCGAGAAGCCCTGCAGTTCGTGCACGCGGCGGTAGATCTTGACGCTCATCGGAAATTCTCCTGGACGAAGGCGGCGGCGAACGCGTCGATTTGCGCCGGCGCCGCCTGCGCGGGGCGCGACGCGCGCCGAGACAACAGTCGTCCGTCCTCCGCGCGCTCGAGGCTGCGCGCCTCGCGCACGGACACCGAGGGAGGCTCCACGCCGTGAACGACCGGCAGCAACAGCAGCGGCCGCCGCCGCGCGGCCCGTCCGGCCAGCAGGCGGAACAGCCGACGGCGCGTCGGCGTCTGGCGCGTGACGTCGGCGCCGAGTTCCGCCGCCAGAGCCGCGCGCTCGCCCGGCGCCACGCCGAGAGCGGCCATCGCGGCTTGTCCCGCCGCGATCGCGTCCTCGGACGAACGCGCGGCCGCGCACATCATCGCCAACTCCAGCAGCCGCCGCGCTCCTCGCGGCCGACTGTCCGGAGCGTCGCCGAGCGCGCGGGCCAGCGTCGCATCGGCGCGCAAGGCGCGCTGCGCCGCGGCTGAGTCGGCGCGCAGCGGCGAGCGCGCCCATGCGCGCGCCGCCCATTCGCGCGCGCCGTAGAGCACGCGGCCCGTCTGCGCTACGCCGCCCGACAACACCAGGCCCGCCTCGCCGCCGTCGGCCAAAAGCCTCAGCAGGCGCGAGGGCATGCGCGTCCAGGACGCGCGCCGAGTCAACGCCGGCCCCGGCAAGCCCGTGCCCAGCGCCAGCCGGTCCACCCCCACGTGGTAGAGGCCCATGTAGCCGGCATAGAAGCCTTCCACCCAGACCGAAACCCCGTCGAGCGCGAACGCGTCCACCGCCGTCACCAGGCGCGGACGACACGGACGGCCCCGAACGGCGGCCAGCGCGCGCATCGCACGGTCCACCAGCGCGAAATTCAAGTGGGCCAAATCCCCGAGCACCGGCGGATGAGAAATCAGCGCCAGCAAGGCCGGCTCGCGCCCGTGCGCGCGCTCCAACTCCCGCGCCAACCCGCGCGCCGCGACGATCTCCGGCGCGGCGGGGTCGAACGGGTAGCGGTAGGGAGCGGCCAGCGACTCGAACACGCGCTCGTGGAGAGCCGCGTTCCAGCGCGCCGGCAGCAGTTCCAGGCTCGCCGCCAGGGCCGCGCCCAGCAGACGCATCGGCGGGTCCACGAAGAAGCGAACCGCGAAGGCCTTCGACGGCAAGAGCCGCCGCTCGCGTTCGATCTCGCGCTCGGCCGCGCGCGTGATCACGCGCATCAAATCTTGGGCCGTACCCGTGCGCGGCGCGGGATAACGATAGCTCATCGGCCGCGCGCCCCCCTCATGCCCGGCGATTCTACATAATCGCGCCCGCGCGGTCCGGGCGAAGGCCCGGCGCAATTTGGTAGTCTTGCCGCCATGCTCGCGCCCGCGCTCGCGCTCCTGGTCGGCGCCGTCGGCGCCCAACCCGCCCCCGCGCCCAAAGGCTACGTCGTGCGCGCCGATTCCGCGACCGTGTGGTTGGACCTGACCGCGGCCGACGGCGCCGCGCCGGGACGCGCGTTCGAAGTGTACACGGAAGGGCCCGAGTTGCGCCATCCGATCACCGGCGCCGTCCTCGGCCGCGTGCGCACCCGGGTGTCTTCCGGCGTCGTCGTCGAGGTCTTCCCTCAATATTCGACCGGACGCCTGTCGTCGGGCTCGGCGCAGGCCGGCCAGCGCGCGAGCCTGCTCGCCGCGCCCGCCCCCACCCAGACGCCCGAGCCCATCCCCGCCTCCGACGAAGACAGGCCGCCCCGAGACGCGGCGCGGCGAAGCCCCAAGTCCCGAGGAGCCGCGCTCGACTATGAAGTCGTCGGGATGGCCGTGGCGGATTTCGACGGCACCGGCCGTCCCGAGGTGGCCTTGGCCTCCGACGACCGCCTCTATCTGTACGCCTACCCCGCCGCCGACGGGAAATCCCTCGCCGAGGCCCCGATCTCGGGCACGGGCGCGCGCGTGGTGGGCCTGAGCTCCGCGCGCCTGGACGGCGACGCGCGCGCCTCGCTGCTCGTGTCCGTCTACGACGGCGCCTTCCGCCGCTTCGAGACCCGCGTCTACAAATTGGAGTCCGGTCGCTGGCTCAAGAGCGCGGAGATGCCTTTCGTCACCCGCGCCATGACCGACGCGGCCGGCAAAAGCGTCGTCGCGACCCAGCAAATCCTCGACGACTCGAGCTTCCCGCTGGGCCGAGTCTATCCGCTGGTCTACAAGGACGGCCGCTACGCGCAGGGCTCCCCGGCGCTGGACCTCGCCCGAGCCGACTGGCTTTTCGGCGCCGACGGCGCGCGGCTGGGAGGCGAGGCCGCGGTCTTGTCGCTGACGCCGGGCCACGACTTGCGCGTGCAGTTCGCCAAAGGACACTGGAGCACCTCGGAAGGCGGTTACGGCCAGACGCCGGTGCGCGTGCGCTGGGGCGAGCGCCTGCTCGAATTCGAGCCGCCGATGGCCGTCGACGGCGACACCGTGTACGCGGTGCGCAACCTGGCCGCGCTCGGCGGACTCGGCAGCCCGTTCGGGCTGTTCAACCGCGGAGAGATCGTGCGCAAGCGCTGGGACGGCCTCGGCCTGGAAGACGCCTGGCGCGCGCAAGTCACCGGCTGCACGCAGGGCCTGGCTCTGGCCGAGCCTCAGCCCGGCCGCCGCGAACTGCTGGCCGCCGTGCGCGGCGCCGCGGGCCGCTCCTCGGTCTGGGTGTATGATCCATAAGAAGAAAACGGCCGCCGCGCGCCCCCGCATCCTGGTGGCCGACGACGATCCCGCCATCCGCGAAATCCTGGCCGTCCAGCTGGCGCGGCTGGGCTACGAGGTGCTGACCGCCGACGACGGCGTCGAGGCCGCGGCGCTGTGCGAGTCCGAACGCCCCGACTTGGTCCTGCTCGACTTGATGATGCCCCGGCTCGACGGCCTGGGCGCGTGCCGGCGCATCCGCGAGGCCGAGGGCAAGTCCGGCCGGCGCGTGCCGGTGCTTTTTTTGACCGCGCGCGACTCCCGCCACGACAAGACCAGCGCCGCGCTGTCGGGCGGCGACGACTTCATCGCCAAGCCCGTCAGCCTCGACGACCTGCGCGCGCGCGTCGAAGCGGCGCTGAAGAGGCGCTCGTCATGACGCTCGCCGCGCTGGCGCTGGCGCTGGCGCTGGGCCCGGCGCCCGCGCGCGCGCAGTTCCACCCGGTGCTCGGCTTCGGCCCCAAGACCGGCTACGGCGTGCTTCTTCTGGCCTACGACATGGACGCGGACTGGGAGCGGGAGTTGGGCTCTCTGCGCGGCGCGATCAAGGGCCACGCCGTGGAGAGCGCCCAATGCCTGAACATCGACGAGGCCGTCGACACGCTCTCGATCCAATCCGCGCTCGACCGCTTCGCCCGCCAGCGCGTGGCCAAGATCGTGGGCGTGCCGCTGGAGACCGTCTCGGACACGCCGCGCCTGGAGCAGACGCGATACCTCTTCGGCGCGCGCGCCGACCCGGTCGACGAGGCGCCGGACCCGGAGAAATCGCAGACGAGCCCGATACGCCCGCTGATCCGCCCGACCCTCAAGCTCGAACCCGATGTCCCGCGCCCGCGCCGCCTGTCGAGCCCCGCGGCGCTGGTGCTGGCGCCCGCGATGGACTCCTCGCCGCTGCTCGTCGACATCCTCGCCGACCGCGCGAAGGCCCTGGCGATCGCGCCCGCGCGCGAGGCGGTGGTGCTGGCCGGAATCGCGCCGCGCTCGGATTCGGCGCGCAAGGACTGGATGGAGCGCGCGCGCGCGATCGCGCAGGCCGTGCGCGCGAAGGCCGGCTTTCGCGAGGCCGCCGTCGCGGCCGTGCGCGACGGCGTGAGCTCCGACCAGCAGGACGCCGACCGCCGCGAACTGCGCGAGACCTTCCGCGCGCTGGCGCGCCGCGGGGCGATCACCGTCGTGCCGCTGTCGCCGTCGGCGGACCGCGTCAAGCAGCTGCTCGACAAGAACCCGCCGGGACCCTTCTACCGCTGGAACGGGAAAGGAATCCTCGGCGACGCGCGCCTGGCGCTTTGGATCCGGACCGCCGCGGACGAGGCCGCGAAGCTTCCCGACGGCCGCCGCTACCGAGACTCGACGACGAACTCCTTGGGGGACCTGCCATGAACGACGACCGCAAGACCGTGAAAGTTCTCGACAAGGGCTTCGTGCGCCTGGTGGATTTCATGGGCGGCGACCAGGGCGTCGTCGACGCCGCGCGCGTCTCCTACGGCGGGGTCTCCAAGGGCACCGAGGCCGACAAGAAGTTGATCGCCTACCTGCTCAAGCACTCGCACCTGACGCCGTTCGAGCACGCGGTGTTCAAGTTCCACGTCTCCGCTCCGATCTTCGTGGCGCGGCAATGGTTCCGCCATCGCTTCGCGGCCTACAACGAGATCTCGTTTCGCTACACCGAGGTGAAGGATTATTTCTACCTGCCCGCGGCCTGGCGCGCGCAGGACAAGAAGAACAAGCAGGGCTCGACGACCGACGCCGCGCTCGACCAGTCCGCACTGCACGCGATGTTCGCCGCGCAAGTCGACGCGGCGCTCAAGACCTACAAGACGATGATCGACATGGGCGTGGCGCGAGAGATGGCGCGCATGGTCCTGCCGGTCAACCTCTACACCGAGTTTTACTGGACGGTGAACGCGCGCAGCCTGATGAACTTCGTGTCCCTGCGCGCCGACGGCCACGCGCAGTGGGAGATACAGCGCTACGGCGAGGCCCTGGCGCGGACGCTGCGCGAGACGATGCCCTGGACCTACGAGGCGTTCCTGCGCCACGGCTGGCGCGGCGAGAACCCGGAATTGTCGGCGCAACGCTCGGCCCTGGAGCCGGAGGCCGCGGCGCGGTGACGCGAGCCCTGGCCGCCGCCGTCCTCGTGCTGGCTTCGCTCGCGCGCGCGGCCACGCCCGATTTCGTGCGCCGCCGCGACATGTACCTGCGCGTGTTCGTCACCGGCAGCGTGGTCGCGCACGGCAAGTTCCGCCTGAAGTCCACGATCGAAGGCCGCGTCGAAACCGTCGCCGCCTCGACGGGAACCTGGCACGCGCCGACCGAGGCGCTGGCCGAATTGTCGAACACCGAGCTCGCGGCGCTGCTCGACGCGCGCGGACCCCAGGATAAAGGCGTCCTGCTCGACCGCTGGGGGCAAGTCTACCGTCCCACGCCCATCCGCTGCCCCGACGAGTGCTACGTCCTCAAAAGCTATGTCCGGCCCAAAGGCTGGGTGCGGCCGCAGGCGGTGCTCTTCGAGGCCGCCCGCCGACTGGTGCTGGTCGTGCGCGTGCGCGCCGAGGATGCCGCCGCGCTGCGCGCGCCGGGGCTGACGCTGACCTTCTGGGACGACGCCCACCCGCAGCGCAAGCGCCATGCGCCCGTGACGGCGCTGATCCCGGACGCCCCCGGGAGATCTTCGGCCAGCTTCGAAGTCGAATTCTCACCAGACTTCTACCTGCCGCCGGGAACCGCGATCTCCGGGGTGATCGTCGCGCGCGTCGATCATGACGCGCTGACGGTGCCCGACGAAGCCTTGATCCGCGTCGGCTCGCGCGCCTATCTGCCGATGCTCGTGCGCACCGGGCTTTCCGCCGACGGCGCGACGGAAATTCTGGCCGGCGCCGAAGACGGCCGGCCGATCCTCATTCTCGACGACGCCAAGTTCAAGTCCGGCGGCGCCGCGCCGCCGCAGTCCGGCGCCGCGATGATCGACTCTTCGTCCGCCGAGGATTCCGCGCCGGGCGAGACGCCCGCGACACCGCCCGCTGCGGCGGCGCCCGCTCCGGCCACGCCAACGCCGGTCACGCCGACCGCACCCACCAGGCCCCCAGCGCCGACGCACGACTTCGGCGACGATCCCTATGCCCGCTAAGCCCGCCGCGCGCCTGCCGACGCCGCGGGTGCTCGCGATCGTGCTGGCCGGAGGCAAGGGCGAACGCCTGCACCCGCTGACCCACGAGCGCTCCAAGCCCGCGGTGCCCTTCGGCGGCAAATACAGGATCGTCGACTTCGTACTGTCGAATTGCGTGAACTCCGGCCTGCAGTCGATCTATGTGCTCGTCCAGTACATGTCGCAAAGCCTCATCGAGTACCTGCGCGCGAACTGGCGCACCGCGGGCCTCACGCGCGATCAGTTCATCACCGTGGTCCCGCCGCAGATGCGCCTGGGCACGATGTGGTACCGGGGCACCGCCGACGCGGTGCGCCAAAATCTCAATCTTGTCGGAGACTTCGACCCCGATCTCGTCGTCGTGCTCGGCGCCGACCACGTCTACCGGATGGACCTCGGGCAGATGATCCGCTTCCACGCGGAGTCCGGCGCCGACGCGACGATCTCGACGATCCCCGTGCCGCTGGCCGACGCGCGGCAGTTCGGCATCGTCGAGACCGACGCGCGCGGACGCGTGCGCGGCTTCGTCGAGAAGCCGACGCGGGCCGAGCCGATGCCGGGAAGCCGCACGCACGCGCTGGGCTCGATGGGCAACTACGTGTTTTCAAAAGACGCCCTCGTCGATCTTTTGACCGTGCGCCACAAAGACGCCGCGGAACTCGACTTCGGCAAGGATGTCCTGCCGGGGATGCTCAAGACCCACAAACTCTTCGCCTACGACTTCTCGACCAACCTCCTGCCCGGGGTCAAGGCCTACGAGGAGCAGTCCTATTGGCGCGACGTGGGAACCCTGTCGGGCTTCTACGCCTCCAACATGGACATCCTCGGCGCGCGCCCGCGGCTGAACCTCAACAATCGCCGCTGGCCCATCCACTCCGGACGCTACGACGGGCCTCCGGCCAAGATCCTGGAAGGGCGCGTGTCCAACAGCATCATCGGCGACGGCTGCTTCCTGCGCCACGCGACGATCCGCAACTCGATTTTGGGCCGCGGCGTGCACGTGCACGACGGCGCGATGATCGAGGATTCGATCGTCATGGACTTCTGCAAGGTCCGCGCCGGCGCCCATCTGCGCCGCGCGATCGTCGACCGGTTCAACGAGATACCGGCGGGCGCGCGCCTGGGCTTCGACCGCGAGGAGGACGCGCGGCGCTGGTTCGTGGAGCCCTCGGGGCTGGTCGTCGTGCCGCGCGGGCGCACGGCGTTTCGGTGAGCGCGATGGACGGCCGCCGCGTCTGCGTCCACGCGCACTTCTACCAGCCGCCGCGCGAGAACCCTTGGTTGGGCGAAATCGAGCGCGAGGACTCGGCCGCGCCGTTCCACGATTGGAACCGCCGCGTGGCCGAGGAGTGCTACCTGCCCGCGGCGTCCTCCGGCCTGCTGGGCAGGCTGTCGTTCAACGCCGGACCCACGCTGCTCGATTGGATGGAGCGCCGACTGCCCGCGCTCTACAAGCGCTTCATCGACGCCGACCGCGCCGGCGGCGGCGGACGCGCGTTGGCCCAGCCCTACTATCACGCGATCCTTCCGCTGGCCTCGCGCCGGGACAAGGAGACCCTCGTACGCTGGGGGCTGGCGGACTTCCGGGCGCGCTTCGGCCGCGACGCGCGCGGAATGTGGCTGCCGGAGACCGCGGTCGACGACGACACCCTCGACACGCTGGCCGCCGAGGGAGTCGAATTCACCGTGCTCGATCCCGCGCAGGCCGCGGCGACGCGGCCGCCGGAAGGCGACTGGCTCCAAGCCGACGAACGCACGCTCGATCCCAAGCTTCCCTACCGCTGGACCTCGCCGAAAAATCCATCGCGGCGCCTGGCGATTTTCTTCTATCAGCGCCGGCTGTCGCGCGAGATCGTCTCCGGCGAGGCGCTCACCGACCCCGACCGCCTGGCCGCCGAGATTCTGCGGCGCTTCCGGGGCGGCGGCGCGGCCGAATTGGCGACGCTTGCCTGCGACGGCGAGTTCTACGGCCATCACCACAAGCGCGGCGACGAGGTCCTGGCCCGCGCGCTCGACGCGCTGGAAAGGGAGGGTGTCGAAATCACGACTTTCGAGCGCGCCCTGGACCTTTTCGCCCCGCCGAGCGAAGCGCGCGTGCGCGAGCGCACCTCCTGGAGCTGCGAGCACGGCCTCGGGCGCTGGGAGGGCGACTGCGGCTGCCGCCTGTCGCCGGACACGAGCCAGGCCTGGCGCGGCCCTCTGCGCGCGGCGCTCGACGCGCTGGCGCGGCGCCTGGACGGTTTCTATGAAGACGACGCCTCGCGCTTTTTCGCCGACCCCTGGGCGCTGCGCGACCAGTCGATCGCGCTGGCGCGCGTACGCGCGGACGAGGAACGCCGCGCCTGGCTTCAGGAGCGCGCCAAGCGCCCGCTGTCGGCCGCGGAGACCGCGCGGGCGCTGAGGTTGTTGGCGCTGCAGCGCGAACGCCTGGCGATGTTCACCTCCTGCGGCTGGTTTTTCGACGACGTCTCCGGCATCGAGACGGTGCAAATCCTCCAGCGCGCCGCGCGCGCGTGCGACCTGGCGCAAAGCCTCGGCGAGCAGGTCGAGGACGCGCTCATCGAGCGGCTGGCCTTGGCCCCGTCGAACTCCGCGCGCCTGCGCGACGGCGCCGGGGTCTACCGGAAGCTCGCGGCGCCCGCGCGCGTGACGCTGGCGCGCGCCGCCGCGCACGCGGCGATCGTCGACCACCTGGAGCTCGGCCGCGCGGGCGCCCCCGCTCTGCGCTTAGAGCTCGGCCGCGCCAGGCGCGCCCGGAAAGCGGGGCTGGCCGGGCGCGTCGCGGGACTGTCGACGCGCGCCGCGCGCGTCGAGCGCCCGGCCTCGGGCGAATGCGCGAAATTCACCGCCGTCGTCCACCGCGACGACGCGCTCGATTTCGCCTGCTGGATCGTGCCCGAAGACGGGCCGATCGTCGACGCCGCCGAACTCGAGGCGGACTTCCTGCGCCTGGACGCCCGCGGCCTGCGCGCGGCGCTGGACGCGCGGCTGGGCCCGTCCCGCTTCGGGCTGGACGCGGTGTTCTGCGACGAACGCCGGGAACTCGTGCGCGCTCTGGCGCCGGCCGGGGCGCTGGGCCACGAAAGGGCTCTTTTTCTGGCGCGCTGGAACGAAGTCCTGCGCGCGCTGCAAGACGGCGGGAGCGAAGACGACGCCGCGCTGGAATTGCTGGCGCGCTCGCGCGAGCACGCGTTTCGCCCCGAGGATCTGCCCTGGAGCGACGCCCTGGAAGACATCCTGCACCGGCGGCTGGACGCGGCCCTGGACGCGGACCCTGCGGCGGTCTCCCGCGCGCTGCGGCTTTTGGACGGCCTGCGCGCGGCGGGTCTCGTGCGCGGCGCGCGGCTGCTCAAGGAGTTCGCCGCGCGCGCTCGGGCCGCGGCCGACGAGGCCGCTCCCGGCGCTCGGCGCGACGCGGCGCGCGTGCTCGCCGAGCGCCTGGAGGCGGGAGCGACCGTTCTGGAGGTTCGATGACCGCGAGGGAAATTCGGCTGCATGACGCGCCCGAGGCCGTGCGCCTGCTCGGCGAGCAGGACGCGCGACTGCGCGAGCTTGAGCGCGACTTCGGCGTGGAGATCGTCGTGCGCCAGGACGCGGAGACCGGCGTCGTGCGCCTGACGCTGCGCGGCTCGGCGGCGCGCGTGGAGAAGGCCTCCAAGCGACTGCGCGAGGAACTCGACGCGCTGCGTCGTCGCGCGGCCCCGCCCGACGAGCGCGGCTTCGAGCCGCTGAACCTGGACTCGCCGAGCCTGCCCGCCGACGGGCTGTTTCGCACCCACCACGGCCGCGTGGTGCGACCCCGCACGCCCGCCCAGCAGCGCTACGCCGACGCCATCGGCTCCCACGACCTGACGCTGGCCGTGGGCCCCGCCGGCACGGGCAAGACTTTTCTCGCCGTCGCGTGCGCGCTGCGCGCTCTTGAATCCCGCCGCGTGGCCAAGGTCGTGCTCAGCCGCCCGGTGGTGGAAGCGGGAGAGAAGCTCGGGTTTCTTCCCGGCGACCTGATCGAGAAGGTCAATCCCTACCTGCGTCCGCTCTACGACGCGTTCTACGCGATGCTGGGGCCCGAGCGCTTCCGCGCGTGGCGCGACAACGACGTCGTCGAGATCGTGCCGCTGGCCTACATGCGCGGACGGACCTTCGAGGACGCGTTCATGATCCTGGACGAGGCGCAAAACACCACGCCCGAGCAGATCAAGATGTTCCTGACGCGCATGGGCACGGGCTCCAAGGCCGTGGTCGCCGGCGACGCGACGCAAAACGACCTGCCCGCCGGAGCCAAATCGGGGCTGACGCGCGCCGTCGAGGTGCTCAAGGGCGTGGAGGGAGTGTCCATCCAGCACCTGACCGAGGCCGATGTCGCGCGCCACCCGCTCGTGCGCAAGATCCTGCTCGCCTACGACTCATGGGACGCCAAGAACTGACCGTGCGCGCGGCGGGATTGTCGGCCCTGCCCGCGGCGGCGCGGCGGCCGGAGCTTTTCCGCGCGCTCGCGCGGCGCGCGTTCGAGCGCGCGGCGCCGCGCGCTCGCGGAGAGGTCTCGATCGTCTTCTTGTCCCGCGCGCGCATGCGCGCGATGAATCGCGAGTACTTGGGGCACGACTACGACACCGACGTGATCTCGTTTTCCCACGACGCGCCCGCGGGCCTGCCCGCGGACGAAACCCCCCTCGGCGACGTCTACGTGTCGGCGTGGATGGCCGCGCGGCAGGCGCGCGAGCTGGGCCACACGGTCCTGCGCGAGGCGCTGACGCTGGCCGCGCACGGCGTGCTCCACCTCCTCGGCCACGACGACGCGCGCGCGCGCGACCGGGCGCGCATGTTCCGCCTGCAAGACGAACTCGTCGACGAGGCCCTGCGGTGATCGCGGCCCTGCTAGCCGTCCTTCTGGCGCCCGCCCCGGCGGCGGCGCGCTCGCGCCGCCGCGCCCCGCCGCCGCCGGAACCCACGATGACGATCGTCTCGCGCGCGATCCAGCCCGGGGAACTGCTGCTCGTCGTCGCGCAAGACAACAGCGCGCGCCTGCCGCCGCGCGCGACCCTGCGCGGCAGGCCGCTGGAGTTCTTCCCGACGGCCTCCACCGGCACTTGGCTGGCTTTCGCCGCGCTGGACCTGGACGCCCCGCTGGGACCGGCCGGCCTGCGCGCGACCCTGCGCGACGCGCGCGGACGCTCTTTCTCGCGCGTCGAGGACCTGACGGTGACCTCCGCGACCTTCCGCACCAAGTTTCTGCCCGGACCGACGCGGCCCTCGCCCGCCGAGCGCGCCGAGGCCGAACTCGACAAGCTCCACGATCTGTTCTCCGCAGACGAGCCCAAACCGCTCTTCGACGGGAATTTCGTCGCGCCGATCGCGCACGCGCGCGCCGCGGGCTTCGGCGCGCGGCGCGTCGCGGGCCGACACGCTCTGGCGCCGCGCTCCGGCGAGATCATCGCCGCGCGGCGCGGCGCGCCCGTGCGCGCCCCGCAGGCGGGGCGCGTGGCGATGGCGGGGACGCTCTATTTCTCCGGCCGCACCGTCGTGATCGACCACGGCCTGGGACTGACGACGGTCTACACGCACCTGTCGCGCGTCCTCGTCAAAAAAGACGACCTCGTGCGGCGCGGCCAGATCATCGGGCGCGTGGGCGCGACGGGGCGGGTGCCGGGGCGCGCGCGCCTGTTCTGGGCGGTGCGCCTGAGCGGGGCGAGGGTGGACCCCGGCTCGCTGACGGCGCTCGATCTCGACGCCTTCCTGCATCCGCGCCCCGCGGACGCGCTTCGCCGCTCGCCGGACTGCGCGCGCGAGGACTTGCCGCCGCCGACGCGCTGGGGCCGCGCGCGCGCGGGCCTGCGCGCGCGCCTGCGACCGTTGAAAGCCGCCTACGCGCCGGGCGAGCGAGTGTCCCTGCTCATCGAGCTTCAGAACGTCTCCCGGCGCAATCTGTTCCTGGATTTCGTTCGCGACGCCGCGGCGCGTCCGGTGGTGCTGGGCCTCAACGGCCCGCCGGTGCCGTTCTCCGCGCTGGCCTCCAGCGCCACCACCCGAGTGCGCACCGAACAAGTCAAGATTCCTCCGCGTCGCGCGCTGTGCTTTTCCCAGGACATGGACGCCTCCGGACCCCTGATCGCCGGCGCGGCGCCGTCCTACGCCCTGGTCTACGCGACCGACAACCTTTACGCCTCGACTTCGACCGCGCGCCCGGGCATCTGGCGCGGCCGCGTGTCTTGTCCTGCCGCCGCGGTGTCCGTGTCCACGCAAGACGCCGATTCGTTCGTACCCTTCGGCGAGGCGCCGTAGCGCGCCGGGAGCGTCCGCCCGTGAGACGCCGGCGCTAAAAGCTATAATCCTGCACCCGTGAAAGTCGAGCACATCCCCTTCGCCGAGATCGATGCCAAGTGGCAGCGCCGCTGGGAGGCCGACGGCGCCTTCCGCGCGCCGCGCCTGCCGCGGCCCGGCAAGAAGTTCTACTGCCTGGACATGTTTCCGTACCCGTCGGCCGCGGGGCTGCACGTCGGCCATCCCGAGGGCTACACCGCCACCGACATCCTCTGCCGCTACAAGCGCCTGCGAGGCTTCGACGTGCTCCACCCCATGGGCTGGGACGCCTTCGGTCTGCCCGCGGAGAATTTCGCCATCGCCACCGGCACGCACCCGGCAGAGGTCACCCGCGGCAACATCGACAACTTCCGCCGCCAGATCAAGTCCCTGGGCTTTTCCTACGACTGGGACCGCGAGATCGACACCACCGACCCGGGCTACTACAAGTGGACGCAGTGGATCTTCCTCCAGCTCTTCAAGAAAGGACTGGCCTACGAATCCACCGCGCCCATCAACTGGTGCCCCAAGGACCTCACGGGTCTGGCCAACGAGGAGGTCTTCAACGGCGCCTGCGAGCGCTGCGGGACCAAGGTCGAGAGGCGCATGATCCGCCAATGGATCTTGAAGATCACCGCCTACGCCGACCGCCTGGAAAAGGACTTGGACGGCCTGGACTGGCCGGAGTCCACGCTGTCGATGCAGCGCCACTGGATCGGGCGCTCCGAGGGCGCGGAAGTGCGCTTCAAGACCGAGGCCGGAGACGAGTTGACGGTGTTCACCACGCGGCCCGACACTCTTTTCGGAGCGACATACATGGTGGTGGCGCCGGAGCACCCGCTCCTGGACAAATTGACCGCGCCCTCGCATAGGGCGGCCGTGACGGCTTACGTCGACGCGGCGAAAAACAAGTCCGACCTCGAGAGAACGGAATTGCAGAAGGAAAAGACGGGCGTGTTCACCGGCGGCCACGCCGTGAACCCCGTCAACGGGAAGAGGATCCCGGTGTATGTCGCCGACTACGTGCTGGGCTCCTACGGGACGGGCGCCATCATGGCCGTGCCCGCGCACGACGAGCGCGACCGCGAGTTCGCCGTAAAATTCAATCTTCCCGTCGTTGAGGTGGTCCAAGCGCCGCCGAACGCCCAAGTCGAGGCCGGCACGGCGTTCACCGGCGACGGAACCGCCGTCAATTCGGACTTCCTGAACGGCCTCTCCACCTCGGACGCCAAGAAAAAAATCGTCGCCTGGCTCGAAGAGAAGAAACTCGGCCGGGGCGCCGTCAATTACAAGCTGCGCGACTGGCTGTTCTCGCGCCAGCGCTACTGGGGAGAGCCCATCCCGATCGTCCACTGCGCCAAGTGCGGCCAGGTCCCCGTGCCCGAGGACCAACTGCCCGTGCGCCTGCCTGAAGTCGCCGACTACAAGCCCACCGGCACCGGCGAGTCCCCTCTGGCGGCCGTGGCGGACTGGGTGAACGCGAAGTGTCCGAACTGCGCCGGCCCCGCCCGCCGCGAGACCAACACCATGCCGCAGTGGGCGGGCTCCTGCTGGTACTACCTGCGCTTCATCGATCCGAAAAATTCCGCGGCCGCCTGGGACGGGGAGCTCGAAAAGGCCTGGGGACCCGTCGACTGCTACGTCGGCGGCGCCGAGCACGCCGTCTTGCACCTGCTCTACGCGCGCTTCTGGCACAAGGTCCTCTTCGATCTCGGCTTCGTCCACGCGAAGGAGCCCTTCGCGAAGCTGCGCCACCAGGGCATGATCCTGGCCTACTCGCACCGCGACGACAAGGGCGTCTACCACGGCTACGAGGACGTCGAATACGACGAGCAGGGACGCCCGGTTCTCGCGAAGAGCGGGGAAATCCTCTCGGCGCAAGTCGAGAAGATGTCCAAGTCCAAGAAAAACGTGGTCAACCCCGACGTCGTGCTCAAGAAATACGGGGCCGACGCGTTCAGGCTCTACGAGATGTTCATGGGTCCCTTCGAGCAGGCCAAGCCCTGGGACATGCGCTCCATCGAGGGCGTGGCGCGCTTCCTGCGCAAGGTCTGGACCCTGGTCGTCGAGCTCGGCGGCGCGCCCGACGGCGGCGACGGCCTCACCGCCTTGCGCCACCGCACGATCAAGAAGGTGACCGAGGATTTGGAAGCGTTCGGATTCAACACCTGTCTTTCGTCGTTGATGGAGTATCGAAACGCGATTCAGGAGCAGAAAGCCCCGGCCCGGATCGACCTGGAAACTCTCCTCGTCCTTCTCAACCCGTTCGCGCCGCACACGACCGAGGAGCTCTGGGAAAAGCTCGGTCATGACCGGCCGCTCTGGCGGCAGTCATGGCCCGCGTGGGACGCCAAGTTCCTGACGGATTCGACCGTCGAGTATGCGGTCCAAGTCAACGGCAAGCTGCGCGCGACATTCATGATCGCCGCCGACGCCGCCGAGGACGCGGTGAAGGCCGCGGCGCTGTCCGACGCGAAGATCAAGGCCGCCGTCGACGGCAAGCAGATCGTCAAGTCGATCGTCGTGCCCAAGAAACTCGTCAACCTGGTGGTGAAATAACATGCGCCGATTCGCCCTTCTGACGGCCGCAGCCCTGTGCGCCGCGTGCGGCGCCGACGTCAACTATCAGCCCGCGCCGCAGATCCTGCCCATCAACATCCAGAAGCTGGGCCTGCAGCAGATCGTCAACAACACCCAGCAGTTCGGCATCGAGGACAAGCTCGCCATCGCCATCCGCGACCAGTTCCTGGCCGACGACCGCTACCCGATCGTGCCGGTTCAAGACGCCAACGGCGTGGTCATCGTCACGATCACGCTCTACCAACTCATCCCCATCCAATACGACGCCACGCTCAACCCGATCACCTACAAGCTGCGCATCGACCTGGACGTTCAGATGCTCGATCGCGCGTCCAACACCGTGATCTGGGACGAGAAGAATCTCAACGCGACGCTCGTCTACCCGGTCTCGACCATGGCCGGCGGCCTGACCGAGGAGCAGGCGCGCGAGCAGCTCTACCCGGTCCTGGCCAACAAGGTGGTGCGGCGCGTCATCGACGGCTTCGGCTCGGTCAGCCACGACACCCAGCGGCGCCTGTCGAGCGACGCGCCGTCTTCGGCGCCGACCACGCCGGCCGCTCCCGCGACGCCGATCACGCCGGTCATGCCCGCGCCGTACTAGGCCCGCCGTGGAGCTGAGCCCGGACGCCCTGCTGGCCGAGTGGCGCGCGGGACGCTTCCGCCCGGTCTACTACCTGCTCGGCGAGGAGTCCGCGGCCAAGACCGACGCCCTGCTGGCGCTCAAGGGGCTTTTTCACGCCGACGACTTCAACTATCGGGAATTTTCCGGCGCGGGCGCCGACGACGCCGCCGCCGCGGTCGCCGAGGCGATGACCTTGCCGGTGCTGGCCCCAAGGCGCCTGGTGGTGGCGCGCGCGCCCAAGCTTTCGGCCGAGGCGCGGGCGGTGCTCGCCGATTACCTGAAGTCCCCCTCGCCCACGACCACGCTCGTGGCCCTGTGCGAGGACCGCCGCGTCGACCGCAAGGACGCGCTGGCCGCCGCCGCCGCGGCGGCCGGGGCGGTGTGCGTGTTCGCGCCGCTGGACGCCGCGCGCGCGGCCGAGCGGCTGATCGCGCGCGCCAAGGAGGCCGGCAAGACCCTGGCGCCGGAGGCCGCCGACGCGCTGGTGGCCGAGGCCGGCGGCGACTGGGGCATCTTGTCCGGCGAACTCGACAAGCTCCTGACTTTCGTCGGCGAACAAACCGAGATCGGGCTGGACGCCGTCGCGGCCTGCCTGGGCTACCGCGCCTCGGCCGATCCGTGGGCTCTGGAGCGACTGGTCCAGACGCGCGACCGCGCGGCCTGCCTCAACCAGCTCGCCGAACAATTCGCCGACGCCAAGCCCGAGGAGGTGGCCTTTCGCGCGCTCGCGCAGATCCGCGCGGCCTACCTCAAGCAGCTGCGCGCCAAGCGGATGCAGGCCGCGGGCGTGGCGGCGCGCGAGATCGAGACGCGCCTGCGCATCTTCTACGACCGGGATTTCTTCGCGCGCGCCGCGCGCGTGAGCGAGGCGCGCCTGAGGCGCGACTTGCGCCGCTGCCTGGAAACGGAAGCCGACCTGAAGTCCAAGTCGTGGCTCGACGCGAAGCTGGAACTCGAGCGGCTGATCGTCGAGCTGTGCGCGCCGACGGCGCGCTGAGATTACTTCGCGGCGGCGGCGGGCGCGGCGGACGCCACCAGCTTGGCGGCCTGGGCGGCGAGGCGAGACTTCTTGCGCGCCGCGGCTTTCCAGTGGATGGTGCCGCGCTGGGCGGCTTTGTCCAGGGCCGCGGCCGCCTTCGCGGTCAGCTCGGCGACCTGCTTGACGTCCTTGGCCTTGGCGGCGTCCACCACCGCGCGCACGGCCAGGCGGATGGTCTTCTTGGTCTGGCGGTTGAGAACGGCGTGCCGGAGAGATTGTCGATGGGCCTTCAGGGCCGATTTGTGACGGGTCTGCTTCTTCTTTGCCATGGGATGGAGATTATGTCTTATCCGAGGCGCGGCGTCAAATGCCGGACCGCGGCCCGCGCGCGGCGCGGCAACGCGCCCGGGTGTAGAGCAGCTCCACGCTCGCGTCGTCGGTGACCACGCGGTAGCCCGGCACGAGCGCGCCGCCGCCGTCTGTCTCGCGGACCACGAGAGCGCCATACCACCGCGGCAGTTCCGGCGACAGGCGGCGTCGGCACGCCCACTGCCGGTCGGCCGCCGTCCAGACCTCGCGCAGGTCGTCGACATGCTCCGCGCACGCCGCGCCGGGAGCCTCGTCGCGGGGAAAGCGGGCGCGGGCGGCGTCCAGAAGCCGGACGATGTGGACATGGAGCTGGTTTTGCGAGCGCAGGTACGGCGGCTCCACGGCGAGCGCGATGTCGTCCTCGTCGACCGGCGGCTCAAGGCGCCGCGCCACGCTCCACGCAAACGCCCACACACCACCAGCCGCCGATTGCCGGCGGTCGTCCTCGACGCCGCACACGCGCGCCAACGGAATCGCCAGGCCGTGGAAGAAATCCGCGTCGCGGTCGCACGGCGGCCGCGTCATTTTCAAGTCCTTGATCGCGATGTAGCGGTCGTTCCATGAAACGCGCGCGTCGTCGACGAGCAGTTGCACGGGCAGCGACGGATTCTGAAGGCACCGCGCCGGGTCGCCCGGGTCGCGGCAGGCCTGAGCGATGCTCCACAGAGCGCCCGACTGGCGCGCCTCGCAGCCGCGCGGCTGCGCGCCCGCGGCGGCGGCCAATAACAGCGCGAGAACGCCGCAAGCCCATGTCCCCATGGAACGCGTACAGCATACAACGCCGAGGCCTTCGGCGCCACGCCGAAAGCGCGCGCGGCCGGAGCCGCGTAGAACGAACGCCGCGGCGGCCGAGAAACAAATAGAATCGGCGGCATGAAGAAGCGACCTCTCGCGCTCGCCGCCGCCCTGGCCCTGGCCTTGCCCGCCGCAACGCCCGCCGCGCCGCTGTCCGAATCGTTCGCGCGTCTCGGCCTCAAGAAGAAGATCGTCAAGCCCGCGCTGGGCCTTCTGCGCCACGAATACATCGTGCCCGACGGGCCCTACTTCCAGCTCTTCGACTGGGACATGTATTTCATGGGCGCGGCGCTCAGCTACGACCGCGTCTCGGCGCCGATCGTCGGCTCCGTGAAGGACTTCCTGTCGTTCGTCGACGAGTTCGCGAACTGGACCGGCTACGCTCCGCGCGAGATCGCGCCCGACGCGCTGTGGGCCCTGCCGGAGATGTGCAAACCCTTCTTGGCGCAGGCGGCCGCGCGCGCGTCGCTGACCTCGGGTGACTTCTCCTGGCTGCGCGGCAGCGACCCGCCGCCGTCGGCCGACGAGCGCTATCTCAAGCTCCAGCGCTACGAACGCCCCGACGCGCCGCCGCGCGTCTCGTTTTACCGGAAGCTCCAGGACACCCTGGCCTTCTGGGAAAACAACCGCCGCGCGCCCGACGGACTCTTCGTCTGGTACAACGGCGTGGAAAGCGGCACCGACAACTCGCCGGCGGTCTCGGACTCGCCGTCGCTGACCACGGAGGGCGTTGATTTGCAGTGCTACCTCTACCGCGAGTACCTGGCGCTGGCGCTGATCGCCGAGCGCCTGGGCGAGAAAAAAGACGCCGCGGACTACCGCGCCAAGGCCGCGGCGCTCGCCGAGCTGGTACGCCGGCGGATGTGGTCCGCAGACGACGGGATGTTCTGGAACATAAACGGCCGCACCGGGGCCTTCGTCAAGGTGCGGGCATGGACGAGCTTCGTGCCGCTGTGGGCCGGCATCGCCACGCCCGCCCAGGCCCGCCGACTCATCGGCGAGCACCTGCTCAAGCGCGATGAGTTCTGGTCCGCCCACGGCGTGCGCACGCTCGCCAAGGGCGAGCGGCTCTACGACGCCCGCGCCGGCTACTGGCGCGGGCCCGTGTGGGTCATCTCGAACTATCTCGTCATGCACGGCCTGCTCAATTACGGAGACAAACGCCACGCGCGCGAGCTCGCGCGCGAGACCGAGCGCCTGCTTGCCGCCGACATCGCCAAGACCGGCGGCATGAACGAGAACTACGATCCCGAGACGGGTGCTCCCGCCGCCAACGGCCGTTTCGTGAGCTGGAACCTGCTGGCCGAGCACATGTCCGTGGAGGCCGCGTCGGGGCAAGACCCCACCCGCATCCCCGAGCGTTGATGCCTCCGGCCGCCGCCGCGCCCCGAAGAGATCGGTCCGTATTCGCTATGATGCTCGCGTGAGCGAGCGATTGACCGCCGTCTACGAGCTCCCGGGGCCGGCCTCCGAGGCCGAGCGCGCGGCCGCGCTCATCGCCTTCGAGGAGACCGTCGAAGTCCCCCTGGACTTCCCGCTGGCGCCCGCGATCCGCGACGGGATCGTCGGCCGCGTCGACGCGGTGGCGCCGATCGACAACGGCCGCTTCCGCGCCGAGATCGCGTTCCCGGCGGCGCTGGCCTCGGGCGGGCTCGGCACCTTGCTCAACCTCGTTTTCGGCAACGCTTCCATCTGGCCGGGAGTGCGCCTGGTCGATCTTCGTTTGCCGGATGCGCTCCTATCTTCGTTCAAAGGCCCGAATTTCGGCGTCTCCGGACTGCGCCGACTGCTGGGCGTCGAGGGCCGCCCGCTGCTGGCGACCGCGCTCAAGCCCATGGGTTCGAGCCACGCCGAACTCGCCAAGACGGCCGCCGACTTCGCGCGCGGCGGCGGAGACATCGCCAAGGACGATCAAAATCTCGTCGACGCCTCGTTTGCCGATTTCAAGGAGCGCGTCTCGCTCATCGCCGAGGCCGTGGCGCGGGCCAACGCCGGATCCGGCCGGAACTGCCTGTACCTGCCGCACCTGTCCGGGCCTCAGGAGGAATTGGCGGCTCGCCTCGACTTCGCGCTCTCGGTCGGACTCAAGGGAGTCCTCGTCTGTCCGGCCATCGTCGGCCTCGACCAGGTCCGCGCCCTCGCCGCCTCGCGCAAGGTCCTGATCATGGCCCATCCTGCCTTCTCCGGCGCCTTCTACTGCGACCGCTCCCACGGCGTGGAGACCTCTCTGTATTTAGGCACCCTGATGCGCCTGATCGGCGCCGACGTCACGGTGTTTCCCAACGCCGGCGGCCGCTTCGGCTTCACGCGCGAGGAGTGCCGCGCCGTGGCCGCGCGCGCGCGCTCGCCGCTGGGAGCCTTGGCCCCATGCCTGCCCGCGCCCGGCGGCGGCATGCGCCTGGACAACGCGGCGGCCATGGCCGAGGATTTCGGCGCGGACGCGGCGTGGCTGGTGGGCGGCTCTTTGCTCATGCAGCCGGGCGGCGCCGAGGCCGGCGCGCGCGCCTTTCTGGCGGCGATGCGCGAAGCCGCGGCCGAAATCCGCGATTGACGCCGGGGGCGCCAATTGCTACGATGTTTCTTCGACGCACATCCGACCGATAGGAGCGAACGTCCCGATCAATAACAGGTACCCCCCGCGCGAGCCGCGCGATTACACCCGCATCAACCAGGCGATCCGCGCGTCGATGGTGCGCGTGATCGACTCAGACGGGACTCAGATCGGCGTTCGCCCCATCAGCGAGGCGCTGGGCATCGCCCGGCAGCGCGGGCTGGACTTGGTGGAGATCGCGGCGGGAGCCAATCCTCCGGTCTGCAAGATTTTGGCGTATTCGAAATACAAATACGATCAGGAAAAGAAGGAGCGCGAGGCGCGCAAGAAGCAGAAGGCCGGCCTGCTCAAGGAATTGAGGTTCCGGCCGAACATCGGGACGCACGATTTGGACGTGAAGGTCCGGCAGATCGAGGAGTTCGTGGACGCGCACGACAAGGTGCGCATCACGGTGGTCTTCCGGGGACGCGAAATGCAGCACAAGGATTTGGGCTTCAAACTGCTGATGTCCATCCAGGAGAAGCTCGCCGCAAAGGCGGCCGTCGAGCAGGCGCCGGTGCCTGACCGAAACCGCCTCGTGATGACGTTGATTCCAAAGCACTAGTCGAGGAAGTCATGCCCAAGATGAAATCGCATTCCGGCGCCAAGAAGAGATTCCGCGCCAACGCCGGCGGGAAGTTCAAGCACGAGCATCCCGGCCAGCGCCACCTGATGGCCCCGCTGGGCGGCAAGCGCCGCCGCTTCCTGCGCGGCAGTTCCGTTCTCAACAACACCGACGCCAAAACCATGCGCCGGTTCCTGCCGTACTCCTGAGGCTCCCATGCGCATCAAATCCGGCGTCACCACCCGCCATCACAAAAAGAAGTTCTTCAAGCTCGCCAAGGGCAACTACTCGGCCAAGCGCACGCGCTGGCGAATGGTCAAGCAGCAAGTGGAGCAGTCGCTCAACGAGGCCTATAAGGGCCGCAAAGAGAAGAAAGACGACTTCCGCTCCTTGTGGATCGAGCGCATCAACGCCGCCTGCCGCCTCAACGACACCACTTACGGCCGCTTCATGAACGGCCTCAAGAAAGCGGGCATCACGCTCAACCGCAAGATGCTCTCCGAAATGGCCGCGCGCGACGGCGCGTCGTTCAAGAAGCTGGTCTCGCTCGCCCAGGGCGCCTAAGACTCCGGCCATGGAGCCGACGAGCCGCGCCGCCTGGGAACAGGCCTACGCGCGAGTCTCGGCGGCACTTCGCGCGGCCGACGCCGCCGAGATCGCGGACCTCCCGAAGCTCGAGGAGGTCCGCGTTCGTTTCCTGGGACGCAAGGGCGAGCTCACCGAACTGCTGAAGTCGCTCAAGGATCTCGGACTCGACGACAAGCGGGAACTCGGCCCCAAGGCCCAGGCCTTGAAGACCGCGTTCGAAGCCGAACTCGACGCGGCGAAGGCGCGGCTTGAAGACGCCGGCGACGCCGCGGCGCTGCAAAAAGACGCGATCGATCTGACCCTGCCCTCCGTGCGGCCCGCGCGCGGACGCCTGCACCCGCTGACGACGACGCTCAACCGCATGGCCGGCGTGTTCCAGCGCATGGGCTACTCTTGGGCCGAGGGCCCGCACATCGAAGACGAGCGCCACAACTTCTCCGCGCTCAACATCGCCGAGGACCATCCGGCGCGCGACAGCCACGACACCTTCTATCTCTCGGGCCTGAACCGCCTTCTGCGCACGCACACCTCCACCGTACAGATCCGCGCGATGGAGTCGCAAAAGCCGCCGATACGCATCGTCTGCCCGGGCCGGGTGTTCCGCCACGAGCAGATCGACGCCACGCACTCGGCCGTGTTCCACCAAGTCGAGGGCCTGGTCGTCGACGAGGGAGTCGGCTTCGCGGACCTGAAGGGCCACCTGCAGGCCTTCCTGGAGACTCTTCTCGGCGCGGGCACGAAGACGCGCTTTCGTCCCTCCTACTTCCCGTTCACCGAGCCGTCGACGGAAGTCGACGCGAAATGCTTCTTCTGCCCGGGCACCGGCTGCTCGGCGTGCAAGCACACCGGCTGGATCGAACTGCTCGGCGCCGGCGTGGTCAACCCGCAGGTCCTCGCCAATGTGGGCTGGGACCCGGAGAGATGGTCCGGCTTCGCCTTCGGCATCGGCGTGGAGCGCGTGGCGATGCTCATGCACGGCGTCAAGGACCTCCGGGACTTCTACACCAACGACCTGCGCTTCCTGCGGCAATTC
>JAJZQS010000154.1 GCA_021806745.1 bacterium | reverse complement strand
GCAGGGAGAACAGCCCCGCCACGCCGATCACGTCGTGAAACAGCGCGATCACGCCGGCCACGCCCCAGATCGGGTTGTCGAAGCGCCAGGCGACGTAGAAGACGATGCCCAGCAGGCTCAGGAAAATTGCCCAGACGGTGCGCCGGCGCAAATCCCGGCCGACGACGGGGCCGATCACCGATTTGCTGTCGAGCGTGGGCGGGGCGGAGGGCTCGGCCTTGACGAGCACGGCCATCGCCTTCTCGGCAAACGCAGACACCGCGGCCTCGTCGTCGACGCCCTTCTCGCGCAGGATGAAGGTGGGGTGGTCGGCGGCCACGGTCTGGATCTCGGCGGGCAGGCCCGCGCCGTCGAGCGCCTTGCGCAGGTCGTCGACGCCCACGGCCGCGCCCTTCGGGAAGCTCACCTGCAACATCGAGCCGCCGGTGAACTCGATCGAGTAGTTGAAGCCCTTGATGGCCATCGCGGCCAGGCCTCCGGCGACGACGCAGGCCGAGACGCCGATCGGAATCCAGCGCAGGCCGATGAAGTCGATGTTGGGTTTCTTGAAGATTTCCATGTTAGATCGAGAGCTCCTCCACCGCCGTGCCCGAGAGGTAGTAGTCGAAGATCATGTGCGTGACCACCGTCGCCGTGATCAAAGACAGCAGCAGGCCGATGGTCAGCGTGACCGCGAAGCCCTTGATGGGTCCCGTGCCGAACTGGAACAGGAACGCCGCCGAGATCAGCGAGGTCACGTGCGAGTCCAAAATCGCCGACCACGCGCGGTCGTAGCCGACGTTGACGGCGGTCTTGATGGGCTTGCCGTGGCGCAGTTCCTCGCGGATGCGCTCGAAGATCAAGACGTTGGCGTCCACGGCCATCGCCAGCGACAGGATGATGCCGGCCATGCCGGGCAAAGTCAGCGTCGCGCGCATGCCGGCCATCGTCGCGAGCAAGACCAGGAGGTTCAAGCCCAGCGCCGCGATCGCGATCGCGCCGGAAAGACGATAGTAGATCAGCATGAAGGCCACGACCAGCACGAAGCCGATGGCGATCGAGCGCACGCCGTCCTTGACCGAGTCCTCGCCGACGGTGGGGCCCACGACGAGTTCCTCGATGACCTTCACCGGCGCGGGCAAGGCGCCCGCGCGCAAGACGATGGCGAGAGCGCGCGCGTCCTCGGGGCTGAACTGGCCCTCGATGATGCCCGAGCCGCCGGAGATGCGGCCCTTGATGACCGGCGCCGAGTAGACGACGCCGTCGAGCACGATGGCCATGCGCCGGCCGACGTTGGCCGCGGTCAAAGAGGAGAAGGTGCCCGCCGCCTCCGGCTTGAACTTGAAGTCGACCACCGGCAGGCCGTATTGGCCGCCGGTGTCCACGCGCGCGGTCTCAAGGGAAGCGCCCGTCAGCGGGACCTCCGCCTTGGCGAGATACGCGGTGCCGTCCTTGCCCGAAAGCAGCACGTCGCCCGCGGGCACGAGCTTGGCCGCGGCCGTGGACACGGCCGCGCCCACGAAAGGATTGCCCGCGTCCAATATCTTGTTGAGCGCGTTGCGCCCGGCCTCGGACTCGTCGAGCATGCGGAATTCAAGCAACGCGGTCTTGCCCACCAGGTCCTTGGCGCGCGCCGAGTCGGTCACGCCGGGAAGCTGCACGACGATCCAGCGCTCGCCCTGGCGCACGATCAGCGGCTCGGCCACGCCGAACTGGTCGATGCGGTTGCGGATGATCTCGATGGCCTGGTTCATGGCGTCGTTGATCGTGGTCTTGGCGTCGAGCTTGTCGACTTCCAGCTCCATGACCATGTGCGTGCCGCCCTTGAGGTCGAGGCCCAAGTTGACGATGCGGCTGGGGCGGTCGCGCAGGGCCTCGCGCTTGGCGCGCTCGGCGGCGCTGAGTTGGTACCAGTTGATCGAATCGTAAAGCAGGAAAATGGAGCCGGCCACAACGGCCAGCAGGGTCAGCCACTTGAACTGGCTTTTGGTCATCGTGCGCTCTCCTGGATCAGGCGGCGGTCTTGGTCGGCGCGGAGGCCGGCGAGACCAACGCGGTCACGGCCGAGCGCGCGACGGTAAGCTTGACGGTCTGCGAGAACTGGACTTCCAAGTCGTCGCCCTTGAAGCCGAGCACGACGCCGTAGAGCCCGCCGCTGGTCAAGACCTTGTCGCCGGGCTTGAGGTTCTTGATCATCGTCTCCAGTTCCTTTTGCTGCTTCTGCTGGGGGCGGATGAGCAGGAAGTAGAAGATCGCGAAGATGGCCGCGATCGGAAGCATGTTCATCAGCGGGTTGGGAGTCGGCTGCATGGGCGTGTGTTCTCCGTGGTCCGAAATCCTAGCAAAAAAATAAACGGCCGGCCGCGGAGGGGGCGCGCACCCCGCGGCCGGCCGGACCGGACGCCTCAGGCGACGGCGGCGAAATACTCCTTGGACTTGACCGGGTCGGCCTTCATCGTCTTCTTGCCCTCAGTCCAGTTGGCCGGGCAGACCTCGCCGGTCTTCTCGACTTGCTGGAAGGCCTTGAGCACGCGCAAGGTCTCGTCGACCGAGCGGCCCACGCCCAGGTCGTGAACGACCGAGTAGGCGACCTTGCCCTTGGGGTTGATCAGGAACAAGCCGCGCAGGGCGACCGCGTCGTTGACCAAGACGCCGTAGGCGCGCGCGATGTTTTTGGTGATGTCGGCGAGCAGGGGGTAGTTGATCTCGCCCAGGCCTCCGTCCTTGCGCGGGGTGTTGGCCCACGCCAGGTGGGTGAACTTGCTGTCCACCGAGCAGCCCAGAACCTCGCAGCCGAGCTTCTTGAACTCCTCGTAGCGCTCCGAGAACGCCACGATCTCCGTCGGACAGACGAAGGTGAAGTCCAGCGGGTAGAAGAACAGCGCCACCCACTTGCCCTTGTAGTCGGCAAGCTGGATTTCCTTGAACGACTTTCCGACCAGCGCCTCGGCCTTGAAGTCCGGGGCGTCCTTTTGCACGAGCACGTCAGCCATGGTGTGACCTCCTTGCGGCGTTGGAACGACGGCCCTCGGCGCACGCGGCGCACAGGCCGTGGAAATGGACCGAATGGGCGCGGGGCTTGAAGCCCGAAGCCTTGGGCGCGGGCAAATCGTCCAGGCGCGGATCGAAGACGTCCTCGATCTTTCCGCAGGCGTCGCAGACGGCGTGGTGGTGGACGGCCGTGACCGCGTCGTAGCGCGCCTGGGAGGCGGGGGAGTCCACGCGCGAGACCAAGCCCATCGCGTGAAGCGTCTGCAGCGTCTTGTAGACCGTCGCCAGCGACAGGCTCGGGTAGTCGCCGCGCAGCTTCTCGTAGAGATCTTCCGCGCTGGGATGATCATGCCGAGCCTGCAGTTCCTCGTAGACGGCCAAGCGCTGGTGGGTCAGCGGCACGCCCTTGCTCTTGAACAACGAGCGCACTTCTTTGCGGTCGATCATGGCGGCGGCCTCCGATTCAAGACAGGAACGCGCGCAGCATCCACGCGGCCTTCTCGTGCGATTCCAGAAGCCCGGTCAGGAAGTCCGCCGTGCCCTGATCCGCGGCGGCGGCGCACGCGTCCACGTCCGCGCGCAAGAAACGGATGAACGCCTCCCGGTCGCGCAAGAGCTCGGAGAGCATCGCGTCGGCGCCGGGGGACCTGCCGGCGGCGGCTTCCTTAAGACGGGCGTGGGCCAGCATTTCCTTCATGGACCCGAGGGCGCGGCCGCCGAGGGCGCGCGAGCGCTCGGCGGTCTCGTCGATTTCGCCTTCGAGCTCGCCGTATTGCGCCTCGAAGAACTTGTGCAGGTCGTTGAAGCGAGGCCCGGTCACGTTCCAGTGGAAATTGCGGGTCTTCTGGGAGAGCACGCAGAGGTCGGCCAGGGTCGCGTCGAGCAGCGCCAGCACCTTGAGGCGCGACGACTCCTTGAGTCCGATGGCGGTGTTCATGGGGATGCCTCCTTTTGGATAATTATTATCCGAAAAGAATATAGCACGATTCACACGCCGCGTCAAGCGGTCGACGAAAAATCCCCGCACGAAATTCATCACGCGTCATGCTATACTTCCGAAAAGGAGCAAAAGGAGCGTCATGATCGAACCCACCTACACGACCCACGAGATCGCGCGTTACTGCGGCGTCTATCCGTCGAGCGTCGTCCGCTGGATCCACGAAGGGCATCTCAGGGCGCACCACACCCCCGGCGGCCATCAGCGCGTGGGCCGGGCCGAGTTGATCCGCTTCTTGAAGGCGCACGGCACGCCGGTGCCCGACGAGGTCTCGACTCCGCAAAGCCGCGTGCTGGTCGTCGACGACGACCGCGACACGGCCAAGCTCATCGAGCGCGCGTTCTCTCGCCACCCCGAGCGCTTCATCGTAGAGACCTGCCGCGACGGCGTGGAGGCCCTGGTGCGCATCGGCCAGAACCCGCCGGACCTGCTCGTGCTCGACCTCGTCTTGCCCAAGCTCGACGGGTTCCAGGTCTGCCGCGTGCTCAAGGCCATGCCTCAAACCAAAAAAACCCGCATCGTCTTGATCAGCGGCACCTCGGCGCGCGTGAACGAAAAGAAGC
>JAJZQS010000033.1 GCA_021806745.1 bacterium | reverse complement strand
ACCTCGCTTTCCTTCGAGACGTCCGCGCGCACCGCGACGGCCCGCCCCCCGCCCGCCTCGGCCATCGCGACGGACTCGCGGGTCGCTTCCAGGTCCAAATCGCAGGCGACCACGCGCGCTCCTTCGCGCGAAAAACGCACCGTCGCCGCACGGCCCATGCCGGAGCCGGCGCCGGTGATCAGCGCGACCTTGCCGTCGAGACGCCCGCTCACGCGATCACTTCGAAGCCGGCCTTGACCACGGCCTCGCGCAAACGCGTGGCGACGAGATCGGTGTCCAGGCCGCGGTCGGTGGTCACGTTGAGGCCGCGCACGCGGATGCGGGCCCCCTGCAGCTTGCCGACCAGAGACTGGATGTCCTTGGCCGCACGGCGGACGTTGGTCACGCCTTCGCCGCCGAACCACGAGATCGGCAGGCTGCCGCTCTTGCGGCTGGGCATGAGCTTGAGGGTGAGCGCGCTCTCGGTCACGAACAAGTCGCCGACCTCGTATTCTTGATCCATCTTGGATTTTTCGGACATGGGCTTCTCCTTCTCGGCGGAAGCCGACTTTAGCGCATGGGCCGCGCGCCTGTCAACGCCGCGGCGAATGTTATAGAATCGGCCACCCCGCGACGGAGGACACGCACCCATGGCCAACGCCAAGAAGACCGAACTGCTGAAAGAAACCATCGAACACATCGACATCGCCAAATTCGACGCACGCCCTCTCGTCGAGGCGTACTCGAAGATGGCGTTTTCCGCGCGCGACCTGGCCCGCGCCGCCGACATCTACGACCGGATGCTGGCAGACAAGGAATGTTCGGTCATCCTGTGCCTGGCCGGCTCTCTGATATCGGCGGGGCTCAAGAAGACGATCTGGCAGTTGGTTGAAAGCAACATGGTCGACGCGATCGTGTCCACCGGAGCCAACGTGGTCGACCAGGACTTCTTCGAGGGGCTCGGCTACCGCCACTACAAGGGCTCGAAGTGGGTCGACGACAAGGCCCTGCGCGGCGCGCGCGTGGACCGAATCTACGACACCTTCATCGACGAAGACGAACTCGGCGAGTGCGACCAGACCATCGCCGACATCGCGAACTCGCTCAAGCCCAAGCCCTACTCGTCGCGCGAGCTCATGGAGGAATTGGGCAAGTACCTGCTCAAAAAGTCCAAGAGCCGCGACTCGATCGTCCTGTCGGCCTACAAAAAAGGCGTTCCGATCTTCGTGCCCGCCTTCTCCGACTGCTCGGCGGGCTTTGGCCTTCTGCACCATCAGTGGCACAACCCTGATGAGCACGTCAGCGTGGACTCCGCCAAGGACTTCCGCGAGCTCGTGCGCCTGAAGCTCGAATCCAAGGATAGCGGACTGCTGATGATCGGCGGCGGCGTGCCCAAGAACTTCGCGCAGGATGTGACCGTCGGCGCGGAGATGCTCGGCTTCGAGCCCCGAATGCATAAATACGCGGTGCAGATCACCGTGGCCGACGAGCGCGACGGCGCCCTGTCGGGCTCGACCTTGCGCGAGGCCTGCTCCTGGGGCAAAGTGGACGTCGTCGACGAGCAGATGGTCTACTCGGAAGCCACTTTGGCCCTGCCCCTGCTCGCCTCCTACGCCTACCACCGCGGCGGCTGGAAGAAGCGGCGCGAGCGGCGCTTCAACGACCTGCTCAACGACGCGCGCTCTCCGGTTCCGGTCGCGCGCTGACGCCGCGCTCCGGATGATCCGCTTCGACCCCAACGCCGCGCCGGAGCCCGACTCCGGGATATTCGGTCTTCCCCACGCGGAAAAGGACGCGGCGCTGGTTTTGATACCGGTGCCTTGGGAAGCGACGACCTCCTACGGCGGCGGCGCCTCCAGGGGTCCGGCGGCGATTTTCGCGGCCAGCGGCCAGATCGACCTGTTCGATTCCGACGTGGCCAAGCCCTACGAGCCGGGAATATTCATGCGCCCCGAGTCGGGGGCGGTCCGCGCCTGGAATAAAACCGCGAAGGCGGCCGCGCAAAAAATCATCCGCGCCGGCGGACGCGTCGACGGAAAACCCGCGCTGCTCAAGGCCCTGAAGACGGCCAACGCTCTCGGAGATCGGCTCAACGATTGGGTCTACCGCGAAACGAAATCCGTCCTGGCGGCCGGGAAAATCCCGGGAATCGTCGGCGGCGACCATTCCGTGCCCTATGGCGCCTTTCGCGCCGCGGCCGAGCGCCACGGGGAGTTCGGGCTTCTTCATTTTGACGCGCACCACGACACGCGAGTGGCCTACGAGGGCTTGGTCTGGTCCCACGCCTCGATCATGTACAACGCCCTGGAAAACATTCCCAAGATCTCGAAGATCGTCCAGGTCGCGATCCGCGACTACAGCGAGCAAGAGCACGAGTTCCTTCGCGCGCTGGGCCCGCGCGCGCGCGTGTTCTACGACCGCGCGCTGTGCGCCGCGCGCTTTTCCGGCGCGCCGTGGAACCGCCTGGCCGAGGAGATTTCCGCCGATCTGCCCGAAAAAGTCTGGATCACATTCGACATCGACGGGCTCGATCCGAAACTGTGCCCGCACACCGGCACGCCCGTGCCTGGAGGTCTGCAACTGGCCGAGGCGGCGCGCGTGATCGAGTTGGTGGCGCGCTCCGGCCGCACCATTCTAGGCTTCGACTTGGTCGAAGTCGCCCCCGCTCCCGGAGGTCGCGACGAGTGGGACGCCAACGTCGGCATGCGCCTGCTCTACAAGCTGGCCGCCTGGACCTTCGTCAGCCGCGGCCTGTGCCGCGCGCGCGACTAGACCCGCTCGAACAGCCGCCCCTTTTCCCAGTCGGTCACCGCCCGATCGTGCGCGGCCAGTTCCGCCTCGGCGGCGCGCAGATAGTGCGCGAAGACCTCGTCGCCAAACGCCTCGCGCGCGGCTTTCGATTGCGCGAAAAGCGCCGTCGCCTCGGCCAAGGTGCTGGGCACCGGCGCGACCTGGGCTTGGTAGGCGTTGCCGCGAAGCTCTTCGGGCGGTTCGATCTTGTTTTCCATTCCATGCAGTCCCGCCGCGATCGTGGCGGCGAAGGCCAAATACGGATTGGCGTCGGCGCCCGGGATGCGATTCTCGATGCGCAACGAATCCCCCTCCCCCACCACGCGAAAGCCGCAGGTGCGGTTGTCGCGCGCCCAAGCGATGCGCGTGGGAGCGAAGGTCGCCGATTGATAGCGCTTGTATGAATTCGTCGTCGGAGCGTAGAGGATCGAGAACTCCCGCGCGAGCGCCATCATCCCCCCCAAGAACCAGCGGAACTCGCGCGTCGGCCCGCCCTGCCCCGCGAAACGGGATTTTTTTCCCGCCGCGTCCCAAAGACTGACGTGGATGTGGCATGAGGAGCCCGCCAAGCGCGAGTCGAATTTCGCCATGAACGTCAGCGCGCAGCCTTTCTGCATGGCGATCTCCTTGGCGCCATGTTTATAAAGCGCGTGCCGATCGGCCATCTCCAGCGGCGAGGAGTACTCCAAGTTGATCTCGTGCTGACCGGGCCCCCACTCGCCCTTGGAACTCTCCACCGGGATGCCCGCGGCTTCCATTTGCCGACGAATCTCGCCGACCACATATTCGACGCGCGTGCCTTGGAGAAGATGGTAGTCCTCGATGTAGGTGCCGTGATGCTCCAGGCCCGTCCAATTCTTTTTTTGCGCGGACTCGTATGTCTCGCGGAAGAGATAGAACTCGAGCTCCGAAGCCATCTTCAGCGCGTGGCCGTGCCGCCGCGCGCGCTCGATTTGAGCGCGCAAAACCCGCCTCGGCGCGGGCGCGATCGGGCTCAAGTCCTCCCCGACCGCGTCGGCCATGACCAGAGCGGTCCCGGAAAGCCACGGGATTTCCCGCCAGGTCGACAGATCGGGCGCGAGCGTGAGATCCTGATATCCCTTGTCCCAGCTCGTCAGCGCGAAGCCGGGCAGGGGATCCATCTCCATGTCCACGGTCAGAAGATACGCGCACGCGTGCGTGCCGTGCTCGAGCACGGCCTTGAGGAAATGCCGGGCGGCCAGCCTTTTTCCGACCAGTCGTCCCTGCATGTCGGGCATCGCGACGATGATCGTCTGCACGCGCCCGGATTGCACGGCGGAGCGAATCGCTTGGATGTGTTTGGGGGGGAGCATGTCCCCAGTGTAAATAAACCCCGCCCGGCTGTCCAGCCCGCGCCGTTCGCGCGATAAAAGCACTAATTGATAAATAATAATACCAGTAGCTTTATATTGATACTTTTTGGAATCATCTGCCCTATTGACAGTCTGCGCGCAACCTGCTAAATTCTGTTTTCATGTGTAAATCCTGTCTTGCGGGAAAAAGTTTTCACGTGTAAACAATATGGCTGAAATCATCGCTGTCGCCAACCAAAAAGGGGGGGTCGGGAAAACAACGACCGCAGTCTCCCTCGCTTCCGCCCTCGCCTTGATGGGGAAAAAAACCATGCTTGTGGACATGGATCCACAGGGGAACGCCACCTCCGGCCTCGGATTCGATAAGCGTGGATACTCGCCAAACATTTACAATGTATTGGTCGAGCTTCTTCCCATTGAAAACACCATCAAAGCTTCCTCCGTCGAAAATTTGTCCGTTTGTGGGGCAAACAACGACCTTGCTGGAGCGGAAATCGAACTCGTTTCCGCTCTCGCTCGTGAAAGTCGTCTAAAGGGGGCTCTTTCGTCAGTTAAACCAAAATTTGATTTCGTCATTATCGACTGTCCGCCCTCTCTTGGTCTCTTGACAGTCAACGCCCTCAATGCTTCGGATCGAATCATTATTCCCATACAAGGCGAATATTACTCCATGGAAGGACTGGCCCAATTCGTCGCGGCGGTTGAGAAAATAAAATCGGCCCTCAATTCTCGCCTAGAAATCGAGGGGGGCGTATTGACCATGTTCGACTCTCGAATGACTCTTTCCAATCAGGTCAAAGAAGAAGTGGTTAAATATTTTGGAGATCGCATTTTTTCAACCATAATCCCACGCAATATCCGCCTGGCGGAAGCGCCCGGTTTTGGGCAAAGCATTTTTCAGTACGACCATAAATCAAAAGGCGCGGAAGCCTATCTTGAATTTGCCCGGGAATTTTTGGCCCGACGCACACCCATCCCCATCAGGGCACAGGAGAACATCGCATGAGCAGAAACGCATTGGGGCGCGGTCTGTCCGCCCTTATCCCGAATTCAAGCGCGGCGCCCTCAGCCCAAGAGGGCACGGGACATGGCGACGGAAGGCCTTTGAGGGTCCCCATAGATAAGATTCGTCCCAACCATCTCCAGCCTCGTCGACATTTTGACCCTGAAGCACTCAGCGAACTCTCTGTGTCGATCAAGCAGCACGGGCTGGCTCAGCCAATCGTCGTCTCGTTCGATTCCGCGACAAAATCTTATGAATTGATCGCCGGCGAGCGGCGTTGGCGTGCCTGCCAGTTGGCCGGGCACAAAGAAATAGACGTCGTCGTCCGACAACCCAACGATGAAAAGCACCGGATGGCCTTGGCGTTGATCGAAAATCTGCAACGCGCCGATCTTAATCCCATCGAAGTGGCACTCGGCTACCTGCGCCTCATGAAGGAATTCGGGATCAATCAATCCGAACTCGCGCAAGAAATGGGGAAATCAAAATCAACGATCTCAAACACTCTCCGTCTCTTAGAGTTGACCGAAGACATGCAGAAGGCCGTCCAATTCGGCCATCTCAGCGAGGGACACGGCCGGGCTCTGCTGATGATTTCAGATCCTCACGCCCGCCATGGCGCGTTCCTGAAAATCACCGAGGAGCATCTCTCCGTGCGCGAAGCGGAGGCTCTCGCCAAGCAGTTGGAGTCCGGAGAACTCTCGGAAGCATCAAAAGAAAAAACCGCGTCCACCTCGCGGCCGGCGCGGCCCGCCGATCTGGTGGCCATTGAAGAGTCCATCCAAAGCGCACTCGGGACAAAGGTGGAAATTCGCTCCAAGAAAAATCCAGCGAAAGGCTCCATCACCCTCCATTATTTCAGCTTCGAGGACTTTGATAGGCTTATAAAAATTCTTAAAAAATAATGATTTTTTTATATTCGATCATTCTCGCCTGCGCCTCGGCGCGCGCGGGCACGCTCGACGGCCTGCCGCCGGCGCTGTCGACAAGCGTCGTGGTCCCGACCTACCTGACTCTCGCGGCCACCGTTCATGACTACACTCGCTTCGCCGACGGCGGCCCGGACGCGAACTGGTATGTCGGCTTCAACAACGCCTGGATCGTCAAACTCCCTCCGGCGCCGCCCGGCGAATTTCCGCGAGCGTTCATCGGCGCCAAGATCGGCCGCGCCAAAACCCGCCCCGTCCCGGATAAACCCTGGTTGCGGGAAATCATCCCGGGTAAAATCTACATAGGCATCTCGCAGGCGCCCGCCTGGAGTTCGGAGCAGAGTTTCTTTCTGGCGGAAACCGCGGATGTGCCCGCGGAGGCGGACGCTCAAAACCGCGTGGACGGCATCGGCGCGGCGGAATGGTTTTGGGCCGAAGTCCCGCCGTCGATGATCAGTTCGACGGATCCGAATTACCTCGTGGTCTGGTCTCCAACCGACGACTTCGTCTCCGACGCGACCGCCCCCATCCTCGCCGCCGCCGACGTCGACGACGGCGACGGCCCGGCCCAGGCCTGGAACAATCGCTCCATCCTGGGGGTGCCTCCCCGCTCGCCCGCCGGATCGTTGCAAACGCCGATCAGCAACATCGCCCCGGCCATCGCCATCAAACTGGTCCCACCGGCGCCCGAAGATCCCGCCGTCACCGTCGACGATTTGACTCTCGCCCGCTCCGGGGAGCGCGTCATCGCGAGGTTTTCCGCGTCGGGAGAAAACATCTCCGAAGCCTGGGTGGAATCTTCCCGAGACCGCCTCGATTGGGAGCGCGTCTCCCGCTATCAGCGGAGGCCTCCCTATGTGTTCGACTTACCCCTGAGCAGAACGGTCGCGCCCGGCCAATTCCTGCGCGGGGCAGCCAGAGACATTTCCGGAGCCGTCGGCCAATCCGACCCCATCATGATTCCCTATGCCTCCCACCCGTGACGGCCTGATCGTCGGCGTGGTCGGCGCCACGGGGATGGTTGGTCGGGAACTCCTGGCTCTTCTCGAACGACGGAAATTCCCCGTGCGGGAACTGCGGCCTTTCTCCTCCGGCCGAACGGCTGCTTCCGTGATCTTCCATGGACGGAGGATCTCCGCGCCGGCCGTGAACGCCGCGGCACTGTCTTCGTGCGATCTTGCGTTTCTGGTCAGCTCCGATGAAGTCGCGAGGACTCTGGCTCCCCGCCTGGCCGAGTCCGGTGTCTGGACCATCGACGACAGCGCCGCCTTTCGCATGGACCCGCGGGTGCCTCTGGTGATTCCCGAGGTTAACCCCGGAGCGCTGCGCCGCGACGCGCGCCTGATCGCGGGGCCCAATTGCACAATGACCGGACTCGCGGTCGCCGCGTCGCGGCTGCACCGCGAGATCGGAGTTCGCGCCGTGCGGGTGGCCTCCTACCAAGCCGTCTCCGGCGCCGGACGGTCCGCGCTCGAGGAATTGCTGTCCCAGTCGCGCGCGCTCGCCAAAACACGCCCGGACCCGGACGGCCGCGCACCACGCCTGCCTGCGGGAATCGGTCGCGCGCTCCCGCGCGCGATCGCCTTCAACGCGGTGCCGCAGGTTGGGCGCATCGGCAAGGACGGCTGCAGCGGCGAGGAAAACAAGGTCCGCGATGAATTGCGCCGCGTGCTGTCCGCGCCGCGCCTGCCCGTTTCGGCCACCGCCGTGCGCGTTCCCACCATTCGCGGACACGCGCTCGCGGCCTGGCTGACTCTGGCGCGGCCCCTGTCCCGCGCCCGGGCGCTCGCCGTTTTGCGGCGCACGCCGGGCCTCTCCGTTCAAGACGGTGACGAATATCCGACGCCGCGCTCGGCGGGGGGAACCGACATCGTGGGCGCCGCCCGCGTTCGCATCGGAGCGAATCCGCGCGAAATCGCCCTCTGGATAGTCTCGGACAACCTGCTCAAGGGCGCGGCGCTCAACTCCACGCAGATCGCCGAAGAGCTCCTGCGCCGCGGATGGCTGCCGTCGCGATGAGCGGCCCGGCCGCCATTTTGCTCTTGATCTTAGTCGGGCGCGCGCGTGCGGCCGGAGATCCGACGGCTAAAAAAATCGCCGGCTGGGCGGCGCGCGGATATTCGGTGAAGGAGCGGTTGGATCGGCGCGTCGGCGCGTTTCCCGTCTCCGTCGTCATCTACTCGCCGAACTCCGGCGAGGGAGACCGCCTGGAGGCCTATGTCGTCGCCGGCGGCAAGGCCTATCTCGGCTATTCCCATCCCGGTCGCAACGACCGCCTTGAACTCGACACCACGCCCGCGGGGAGATTCAGCTCCCTGCTCGGCCGGGGCTCGGCGTTGATCGCCTACCACGCCTTGCTCCCGGCGCTGAACTCGGACACGCTCGAGATCGTCCGCTACCGCGACTTCCGCTTCCGTCTGGCGGCGTCCTTCCCGGAGGGCCGCTTCGTGCAAGACGATGGCCGAGTGTTGGTCTTGGCTCGCGATCTGCCGCTGGGCCGCTTCCTTTCGGTGGGCTGCTCGGACTTCGGCACGGTGTCGCGCACGGCCTTTCGCACGCGCCTCTATGAAATCCAGGACGGCCGCTTCCGCGAAGCCGACGCGCGACACCCGAGGATTTACGATGAGGAAATCGCCCGCAAGCAGGCCGCCTTGGCTCGCCTGCGCTCCGACCTGCAGAAAAACGCGGGGGAGTATCTAGGGCTGTCCTTGTCGCTCTATTACGATTACGCCGCGCTCGGCCGGGCCCGGCAAGGCTGGCAAAAACAGGGGGAATTTTTCCGGCTTCCTCGCGCGGCACCCGCGGCCGTGCGCGCTTGTTTCAGCACGATGCGCGCCGACTTGCGCTCTCGCCTGGGAATTCCGGCGGACTGGCCGTGACGCGATCACCCGGCGTGGGGAGATTATTTTTCTTGCCATATCTCGAAAAATGAGTACAATAAAGACCATGAGACCTATCCACCTTCTGGGACTTGTCGCCGCGCTCGCCGTCTCTCCCGCCGCAGCGTCGCCGCTGGAATCGGCCATGTCCATGGCCGCGGCACTCGGCGCCCCCGTGTCCGCCCCGCCGGCACCGACCGCGACGCCCGCGGCCGCGCCGGCCATGCGCGCCTCCGCCTCCGCATTCTCGGCGTCCGGGCCGCTGTCGGAGTACGCGAACGTCACCGGCAGCGGCTTCCTGCAGTGCTCCGGCGGCCCCGTCGGCGTCGGCTCCATGAGCGGCTGGGTCACCCTCTCGGCCAATGTGTCGGTCACGACTGATGACGGCGGACAGGCCACGGTCCCGGTTTCGGGCACGGTGTTCCTTTCCGGAAATTGCCAGAACGGCGGCGGCTTCGTCAGCGGCAACGCGTCTCTTAGCGGGAGCGCGGCGGTCTACAACAACGGCCGCTATGTCGGCGATGCGTCCCTGTCCGGGACCGTCTTCATCAACCAGTACGTCCAGGGAAGCTACGCCTGGATCAACCAGAACGTTTCCCTCAGCGGCGAGTACACCGCGAACTGATCAGCGCCGGGACAATTCGTCCTTCAGGAACTGCGGCAACGCGAACGCCGCCGCGTGGATTTCGGAGTTATACCAGCGCAACGGTAGCCGCGCCCGAGCCACGCGCGCAGCGCGGAAATCCCGGACCGGCCGCAGGCCCTTGGACGCGAACGAGAACGCCCACAGCCCGCCCGGATAGGTCTGGTTCGTGAACAGATATGCGTCCGAAATCGGGAAAATCGGCCGCAGGATCCGGCGCAGGTTTCGGATGGTCGCGATCTCGTAGAACGGCGAGCCCGCCTGGCTGACGACGATCCCCTCGTCGGTCAAAATCCGCCGCACATCGCGGTAAAACGCCGGGCCAAAAAGCTCCTTGGCCGGGCCGAAGGGCTCGGTTGAATCGACGATGACGACGTCGAAGTGCTCGCGCGTCTCCCGAACGAACTTCACGCCGTCGCCGATCCTGATCTCGCAGCGCGGGTCCGAAAGGCTTGCGGCGGTCCGGGGGATGTGGCGCCGGCTGGCTTCGACCACGACCGGGTCGATCTCGGCCAGAACACAGCGCTCGACCGAGCGGTGGCGCAGGACCTCCCGCACCGTGCCGCCGTCGCCTCCGCCGATGACGAGCACCCGCCGCGGCCTCGGGTGCACAAACAGAGGGACGTGCGCGATCATCTCGTGATAGACGAATTCGTCGCGCTCGGACACCATCGTCATTCCGTCGATGAGCAGGAGTCTCCCATGGCCCTTCGTCTCGACGACCTCGACGGTCTGGAACGGGCTGCGTCGGCGCATGATCCGCCGCTTCAGCCGGAAGCCGGTCCGCACGATCCCCTGGTACTCCTCGTCGATCCACCCGGAGCTCATATCACGATCTCGAAGGCCGGGGCCGCGCCGTCAACGGGCTTGAACCGGTGGTCGAAGCTGACGCGATAGCCGCACGCCAAGTTCTGCTTGACGGATCGCTTGAGCGGATAGGCGCAGGCGACCTTGCGTCTGGCGCCGGCCGGCTGGAAGAGCACCACATCGCAGGACTGCGGCTTGAACACGTCCAGCACCCGGCCCACGATCGCGTCGGCGCCTTCATCGACGCAGTTGGTCTCGAAGCTGACATAGGAGCCTATTTTTTGCGGCGTCACGTGGACCGTGTAGTATTCGACGCCGCGGATCGCGTTGAGCGAGTAGCCGACCGGCTCGAAAAGATGGTCGTCCACCTGGAAGCCCGGGCCGAGCAGAGACCAGACGCCCGATTTCTCTTTGATGAAATCGCGCTTGCGCTGGGGCCCGGACATGAACACGCGCGCGGCCTGCGGGTCGATGCCGTGCATCAGTATCTCGAGCGTCAAATCGTCCGGCCGCGGCGCGTAGGGTTTGTCCAGGTGGAATAAAAAAACGTGGTGGTCGTCGCCGTCGCCGAAGCGGAACGATTTTCCCGGCATGGCCTGCGACAGCCGGCGCGCATCGTCAAAGAAATTGGCCGGCTGATACTCCTGGAAATGCGCGTTTTTCCTCTCGTAGATCAGGTACTCGAACGCATCGTGGCCGAGATCGGCGCACAGCTGAAGGATCGCGGCGACCAGGTCCGTGCGTCCGCAGGTGATCATCGTCAGCCAGTCGTCGGCGACAAAAAGGCTCGACTCCGACAGCAGGTGCGCGTCCATCGTCTCGTTGGAGAGCGACGACAAGATCTGCGCGCGAGACTTGGCCACGATCCCCTTCCAGTAGTCGAGCCCGCGCGCGCGCAAAGACGGCCGTCCCGGCGCCAGCGCCAACTCGACTTTTTTCTCCGGGCCCTCGAAGAACATCGCTACGCGGACCTCCGGCGCCGTCGTTTGGCCTCGCGCTCGCGCGCCGCGACGTCGCGCTCGCGCTGAGCGCGCTCGGCGGCCTTGATCGTCTTCCAGTTGGCCAGCACTTCCTCGGGCGAGCGGAAGACTCGATCCTTGCGAAAAACGTGCGGGTGACGGCGTTCGAGTTTGACGGCCTGGCTCTCGGCCACCCGTTCCAGATCAAAAAGCCCGGTTTTCGCGCCGATCTCCGCGTGAAAAAGAACGTGAAACAGAATGTCGCCGAGTTCGTCTTCGATCTCGTGCCAGCGCCCGCCGGCCAGGGCATCTTCCAGCTCCTTGGATTCCTCGCGCAGATAAGGGATCAGGCTCTTGTGCGTCTGCGCCCGATCCCAGGGACAGCCGTCCTTGGAGAGAAGCCGCGAAACGACGCGGCGCAGATGGGGGAGGCCTCGGGACATGATTATCTCGCGGCGGCGATCTTGTCCGCGCCGAAGTAGGCGACGAGCGCGCGGGGAATGGAAACGGACCCGTCGGCCTGCTGGAAATTCTCCAGGATGGCCGCGGCCAGCCGCCCGACGGCCACGCCCGAGCCGTTGAGTGTGTGAACGAACTCCGGCGCCGACTTCGCGTCGCGACGGAAACGCGCGGCCATGCGCCGCGCCTGGAAATCGCCGCAGTCCGAGCACGAGGAAATCTCCCGGTAGCGGCTCTCCGAAGGCATCCAGACCTCGATGTCGTAGGTCTTGCGGGAGGCGAATCCCATGTCTCCGGTGCACAGATGGATCACGCGGTGCGGCAGCTCCAAGTCGGCCAGGACGGCCTCGGCGTCCCGCGTCAATTGCTCGAGGGCCGCGAGAGAGTCCTCGGGCTTGGTGATCCACACCAGCTCGACCTTGTCGAACTGGTGGTTGCGGATCACGCCGCGCACGTCCTTGCCGTAGGAGCCGGCCTCCTGGCGAAAGCACGGCGTGAAGGCGGTCAGCTTCATGGGCAGGGCGTCGGCGGCGAGAATTTCTCCGCGCACGAGGTTGGTCAGGGGTATCTCGGAGGTCGAAATCAAATACAGCGTCGTGGTCTTTTCGCCGTCGGCGTTGACGGTCTTGTACATGTCCGCGTCGAATTTCGGGAGTTGCCCCGTGCCCTCCATGACCTCGGGGCGCACCAGATACGGAGGATGAACTTCGAGATAGCCCGACTTCGCGTGGCGATCGAGCAGGTAATTGCCCAGCGCGCGCAAGAGCCGCGCGCCGTGGCCGGACCACAGCGCGAACCGCGAGCCCGAGAGTTTTGCGGCGGCGGCCATGTCCAGAATCCCGAGCTTTTCGCCGACGGACTGGTGGTCGAGGGGTTTGAAATCGAACGCGCGTGGAGTCAGAGTCTTGCGGACTTCCGGATTGTCGGCCTCATCTCTGCCCGGCGGGACGCTGGAGTGGGGAATGTTCGGAATTTCCAGCGCGGCGGCACGAAGTTGTTCCTCAAGAGCCGAAAGATGCCGCTCTTTTTCCGCCATCGCGGTCTTGAGCCGGGCCACCTCCTCCATCACCTGAGACGCCTTTTGCTCGTCCTTGGCGGCCTTGGCCTTGCCGATTTCCTGCGACGCCGCGTTGCGCCGAGCCCTCATGTCCTCGACTTCCTTCAGCGCGGCACGATGGCTCTCGTCAAGCAGCAGAAGCCGTTCAAGGGACTGCGCCCAGCGCGGATTCCGGGACTCCAAACCGCGGCGGGCGGCCGTCGGCTCCTTGCGGAGAAAAGCCAAATCGTTCATCGCGCGAACTCCAGTACCTGCTCCGAAGTCAAAAGGGTGGTCTCGCCGGCACGCGGCTCGACCATCGCCTGCACCTTCAAACGGTCCAGCCACCACCCTTCGCGGGCCAAGCGACGCGCGTAGAGGTCCAGCGCGGGTCCTCCGTCGAGGAACACTTCGACGGCCTTGCCCGCACCGACGATGGGCACATGCTTTTCGTCGACCGAGAACGGGATGGCCCAGACACCGGGCCCGCCGGCGCTGGACACTCGCGCGGTCAAGCTGTAGCGAACAAGGACGCCCTCGACCGGTTTGGAGCCGTCGTTTCTCACCAGCAACCGTACGCGCAGGCGCTGACGGAGCTTCGGTGGCGGGTTTTCCACGACCTGGACCGCCTGCCAGTCCGCAACTCGCCCGGCCGCGACGCGGCCGGCCTCCCAGCGAACGCCGTCCAGGCGCAGTTGCGCGCGCGCCGGGACCGCGGCGGCGGCCAACGCCGACGCGGCGAGCAGCGAAGCAAGTCTCGCCGTCATTTCCCGTCGCCGCCCATCGGGAGTTCGGGGCTGACCGGCGGCTCCACGGCGATCGGCGCCACACGCGCGACCTTGTCGCTTTCCTCCAGACGAACCAGACGCACGCCCTGCGTGTTGCGCGAGATGGTCTTGATGTCCTTGCAGCGCAGCCGGATGGTCATGCCTTTCTCGGTCATCACCATCAAGTCGTCGTCGTCGGTGACGAGCTTGACGCCGAGAACGGCGCCGTTGCGGTCGGTGGCCTTGATGGTGATCACGCCGCCGCCGCCGCGGTGCTGGCCGCGGTACTCGTTGAGTTCGGTGCGCTTGCCGTAGCCGTTCTCGCAGACGGTGAGCAGCGTTTTCTTGGTCTCGGGAGCGAACGCCTCCATGCCCACGACCTGATCGCCCTGGTCAAGCCGTATGCCGCGCACGCCTGCGGCGGAGCGGCCCATCGAGCGGATGTCCGCCTCGGGAAAGCGTATGGCCATGCCGGCCTTGGTGGCGATCAGCAGTTCGTCCTTGCCCGAGGTGTGCTGGACTTCCACGAGCACGTCGCCTTCGTCCAGCGTGATCGCGATGATGCCCGAGCGGCGGATGTTTTCGAAGTCCGACAGCGGGGTCTTCTTGACCGTGCCGGCGCGCGTGCACATGGCCAAGAAACTCTCCTGGCCTTTCTTTTCCTCGAACGAGCGGATGGCGATGGCGGAAGTGACCTTTTCCTCGCCCGTCAGCGCCAGCAGGTTGACCACGGCTTTCCCGCGGCTGGTGCGGTTGCCCTCGGGTATCTCGTACGCCTTCAAGGCGAAGACGCGACCCCTGTTGGTGAAAAACAGCAGGGTCGCATGGGTGTCCGTCACGAAGAAGTGCTCGATCCAATCCTCTTCCTTCACCTCGGCGCCGGTGATGCCCTTGCCTCCGCGCCCTTGGGCCTGATAGGTGGCCGCGGGAATGCGCTTGACATAGCCGGTGTTGGAGAAGGAAATCACAACCTCCTCCTTCTGGATGAGATCCTCGAGCGTCATCTCCGCGGCTTCGGTGGTGATCTGAGTCCGGCGCTTCTGGCCGAAGGCCTGCTTGACCTCCTCCAGCTCGCGAACGATGATCGCGTAGACCTTCTTGACGTCGGCCAGGATCGCCTTGAGCTCGGCGATCTTCGCGACCAGGCCGTCGTATTCCTCCTGAAGGTCGCCGACGGACAGCTTGGTCAGGTTGGCCAGGCGCATTTCCAGGATCGCGTTGGCCTGCGCCTTCGACAACTCGAACGCGGACATCAATTCGACGCGCGCCTCCTCGGTGTCCTTGGCGCCGCGGATGATCTTGATCACGCGGTCGATGTTCTTGACCGCGATGATGAGGCCTTCCAGGATGTGGGCGCGGTCGAGCGCCTTGCGCAGCTGAAACTTCGTGCGGCGCGTGACGACGACCTTGCGGTGCTGTATGAAGTGGCCGAGCATGTCGCGCACGCCGAGCACGCGGGGACGCCCGTCGACGAGCGACAGCAGGATCACTCCGAAAGTCGTCTCCATCTGCGTGTGCTTGAGCAGTTGATTGAGAACGACGTTGGCGTTGCCGTCGCGCTTGACCTCGATGACCACGCGCATGCCCTTGCGGTCGGATTCGTCGCGGATGTCGGAGATGTCGGGGATTTTCTTGTCGCGCACGAGTTCGGCGATGGTCTCGAGCAGCGACGCCTTGTTGACCTGGTAGGGCAGTTCGGTGACGATGATCGCCTGGCGGTTGCCCTTGATGTCTTCGATCTCGGTCTTGGCCTGCACGCGCACGGAGCCCCGTCCGGTCTCGAAATAATCCTTGATGCCGGCCTTGCCGCGGATGATGCCGGCCGTGGGAAAGTCCGGACCTTTGACGATCTTCATCAGCTCCTTGGAATCGAGCTTGGGCTCCTTGATCAACGCGACGGCGGCCTCGCAAATCTCCGTCAAGTTGTGCGGCGGAACGTTGGTGGCCATGCCGACCGCGATGCCGGCGGAGCCGTTGATGAGGAGGTTGGGAACCTTGGCCGGCATGACCGCGGGCTCGGTGGTGGTGCCGTCGAAATTCGGCGTGAAGTCGACCGTGTCCTGGTCGATGTCGGCCATGACCTCCTCGGCGATCTTGGCCAGACGGCACTCGGTGTAGCGGTAGGCCGCGGCCGGATCGCCGTCGACCGAGCCGAAGTTTCCCTGCCCGTCGATGAGAGGATGCAGCAGGGAGAAGTCCTGCACCATGCGCACCATCGCGTCGTAGACGGCCGAGTCGCCGTGCGGGTGATACTTCTTCAAGACCTCGCCGACCACGCCGGCGCACTTCGAATACTTCTTATTGGAGGCCAAGCCCTCGTCGTGCATCGCGTAGAGGATGCGGCGATGGACGGGCTTGAGGCCGTCGCGGATGTCGGGAAGCGCGCGGCTGACGATGACCGACATCGAGTAGTCGAGAAACGAGCCTCGCATCTCCGCGCCGAGGTCGCGGGGAATGATGTTGCCCACGGGCTCGGGGGTCAATTCGGGCTGATCGGGTTTGCTCATTTTTTCTCCATCGGCGTCAAATGTCCAGATTCTTGACTTCTTTCGCGTGCTTCTCGATGAACTGTCGGCGCGGCTCGACCTTGTCGCCCATCAGGGTCGTGAAGGCGATCTCGGCGTCGGCCGGATCTTGCAAGACGACCTTCAGCAGGCGGCGGCGCTTGGGATCCATCGTCGTCTCCCAAAGCTGCTCCGGGTTCATTTCTCCCAAACCCTTGTAGCGCTGGATCTGCGCGCCCGAGCGGCCCGCATCGCGGACGGATTCCAGAAGGTCCCTGAGGCTGTAGCCGTCGGTCTCCGCATGAGCGGTCTTGGCGCGGAACAAGGGTTTCGTTTTCTCATCGCGCAGGACTTCATACCAGCGCGCGTCCAGCCCCATCTCCGCCAGGCGTTCCGCCGCCTTGGCGAGCTTGGGCATCTCCCAAAGCTCGACGTAGTCCGGCTCCAACGACTCCTCGTCGGCGTCGCTGAGCGCGGTGTCCTCGCCCTGCGCCTCCCCGTCCGCGGAGGGTTTGGCGGCGGGCTTTTTTTCGGCCTTCTCGGCCAGAAGCTTTGCTTTCTGCTCGGCCACGAACGCATCGCGGTAGGCCTTCCAATCCTTCTCGGAGAAGAAGAACTTGTATTCGCCGGCGCTCTCTTCGACGCGGAAAAGCGGGTATTTCTTCTCCGCGTGGAAAGCGAGAAAATCCTCCAGGTGCAGTCCCTTGCGCTCGATGTGCCGCAGCAGGGTCTCAAGCTCCGCGATGACCTTCAGCAGATCCTTCAAATCGTCGCTGTCGAGCTTCTTCGATTTCCCGTTGGCGGGGTTGAACGCCGTCACTTCGACGGAGTTGCGCCCCTCATTGAGCAGCCACTGCTCCATTTTTTCGTCGTTGTCCACATACATCTCGCTCTTTCCCTTCTTAACCTTATAGAGAGGCGGCTGTGCGATGTAGACATGCCCCTGCTCGACGAGAGGCTTCATCTGCCGGTAGAAGAAGGTCAGCAGCAGCGTCCGGATGTGCTGGCCGTCCACGTCGGCGTCGGCCATGATGATGAGTTTGTGGTAGCGCAACTTATCGAGCTTAAGGCCCTCTTCGCCCTCGCCGATGCCCGTGCCTACCGCCGAGATCAGGGTGCGCACCTCGTCGTTGGAGAGAATCTTGACCAGACGCGCCTTCTCCACGTTGAGGATTTTCCCCTTGATGGGCAAAATCGCCTGGAACACGCGGTCTCGCCCCTGCTTGGCCGACCCGCCTGCGGAATCTCCCTCGACGATGAAAAGTTCCGAATGCTCGGGGTCTCGCTCCTGGCAGTCGGCGAGCTTTCCCGGCAGGGAAGAACCGTCGAGAACGCCCTTGCGGCGCGTCAGTTCCTTGGCCTTGCGCGCGGCTTCGCGCGCCTCGGCCGCCGCGATGCCTTTTGCGCAGATGGCCTTGGCGGTGGATGGATTTTCCTCGAAGAACGTCACCAGCACGTCGCCCACGATGGACTTGACGATTCCCTCGACCTCGGCGTTGCCGAGTTTAGTCTTGGTCTGGCCCTCGAACTGAGGATTGGGAACTTTCGTGGACAAAACCGAACACAATCCCTCGCGCACGTCGTCTCCGGTCACGCTGAAGTTCTTGCCCTTGAGCAGGTCGTATTTCTTGATGTAGTCGTTGATGACGCGGGTCAGCGCGGAGCGAAAGCCCGCCAGGTGCGTACCGCCCTCATGAGTCTTGATGTTATTGACGAACGAATAGACGTTTTCCGAGTAGTCGTCGTTGTATTGAATCGCGAAGTCCACGCCGATCTCGTCTTTCTCCTTGGACATCATGATCGGCTCGGCGTGCATGACTTTCTTGTTCGCGTTCAGGTGCTTCACGAACTGGGCGATGCCGCCTTCGTAATGGAAGGTGTGCTTTTTATCCTCACGCTCGTCGATGATCGTGATCTTCGCTCCGGCGTTGAGAAACGCCAACTCTCGCAGGCGGTTGGAAAGAGTGTCGTAGGAGAACTGATGGCCGTTGAAGATGTCGGGGTCCGGCTTAAAACTAATCTTCGTTCCGTGATCGTCGGTCTTGCCGACGGGCTTCACGTCCGAATCCGGCTTGCCGCGCTTATACTCCTGGACCCAAATCTTGCCGTCGCGATGGACTTCCGCCTTCAGCCACTCCGAAAGAGCGTTGACGCAGGTCACGCCCACGCCGTGCAGGCCTCCGGAAACCTTATAAGCTCCCTTGTCGAATTTTCCGCCGGCGTGCAGTACGGTGAGGATGACCTCCAGCGCCGATTTTCCACGAAGATTCGCGGGAAGTTTAGGGTCCTTCATCGGATCGACGGGGATGCCCGAGCCGTCGTCTTGGACCGTCACGGAATTCCCTTGATGAAGCGTGACGGTAACGCTGGTGCAGCGGCCCGCTAAAATTTCATCGACGGAGTTATCGACGACCTCGTAGACGAGGTGGTGCAGGCCGGACGGTCCGGTGCTTCCGATGTACATCGCCGGACGCTTGCGCACCGCCTCCAAACCCTCGAGGACCTGAATGTTGGACGCGTCGTATTTCTTTTCTTCTTTCCCCATCGAACTCGTCTCCATCGCGGCTTCGGACATCATTCCTCCTTGCGCCGTTTTCCCGACGGACGACCGTCAACGATACGTCGTTCGCACCGCCATGATCCAAGGCCGGCTGAAGTATTTATTCAATGCCCGCATCAAGGAATCCGAGCGCATGTGCAACTCCTGCGCGGCCGCGGCACTGGCCGGGCGAACATACAACACTCCCTTTTTGACGCCGACGAGAGACCAATGCTTGGAGAAAGAACCGCACTCTTTATTCCAAACCCCGCTCAAAATCGCCAGGCGATCATTAACGATCCCTGAACGGTACGAAAATCCGCGTACTAAATCCGATGACGACGACCACGGCGACGGCTTACCGGTGGACGACTTCACAGGCGCATGGGCATGACGACGAATCGATAACTCACCTCTCCCACGGGCTCAAAAAGAGCGGGATTGACCGGGGAGGTCATCGCGACCGAGGTTTTCTCCGTCTCGACGTGTTTGAGCGCGTCGAGCACGAATTGAGGGTTAAAGGCCACCGCGAAGTCCGCCCCGGAATAATCAACCGCCAAATCCTCAGCGAACTCATTATTCTGGCTGGAAGACGAAACATGAATAACGCCTTTAGACAGCGCATACTTCACCGCGCCGCCCCGGTCCTGCGCGCACAGCGCCGCGCGTTTGGTCACGGCCAGAAGGTCCTTGGTCGCAGCGATGAAGACGACCTCCCGCTTTGTCGGAATCACCTGCTCGTAATTCGGAAATGCGCCGCCCACCAACCGCGATAAAAGGGTCGTCCCCTTTAGCTTAAAGGTGATCTGATTCTCCGTCACGGAGACCTGCATCACTTCCTGATCATCCTCACCGATCTCAAGTACGGTCAACAGTCGGATAAACTCCGAAAGAACCTTTGTCGGCACGATGACGGAAAATTCCTTATCTTTGATCGCGATCTTCTGCGAGCACACGGCCAGGCGGCGGCCGTCGGTGGAGACCATCTCCAAAACGCCGCCTTTCACCGACCAAAACACGCCGTTGAGAACATGCCGCGTCTCATCGGAAGAGGCCGCGAAGATCGTGCGCTTGACCATGCGGCCCACTAAGCCCGCTGGAAGCTCAAAAGCTCCGGCCTTATTAAAATCAGGAAGAACCGGATATTCGGACTTCGGAGCGCCGATGATCCCGAAACGAGAGCGCCCGCATTTTAAAGTGATTTTCCCGCCTGCGTCAGCGGACAATTCGATGTCTCCCGTCTCCGGCAGGCTGTGGAGAATTTCGGAAAACTTCTTAGCCGGAATGGTGATGGATCCATCGCTCTCGATGTCGGCCTTCAAGTAATGCTTAACGCCCATCTCAAGGTCGGTGGAAACCACTTTTATTTTCCGGTCCTCGGTTTCCATAAGAAAGTTCAATAAGATCGGAAGCGTGGTCCGTGAACTCAGCGCCGACTGGATGGTCTGCACCCCTTGCGCCAATTCGTCCCGGCTGATCGTTATTTTCATTCCATCATCCTCGTCATCATAAAGCGGGGGAAACGGTGGACGGCGGAATCTCTCGTGAGAAAAACGGTTCCGTGGGTCGGGGATAAGTCAATTAAGCTATCCACAGTGTCCACAAGCGGCGCGAATAATCCACGCGTCTTCTGATTTTCGCACAGTTTTTTCACAGGGTTATCTCTCGGCCGCGCGGATGTCGGACTTAAGCTTATTGATCAACTCCATAAAAAACGGATCTTCCTCGATCTTTTTCTCGATTTTCTTGCGCGCATGAAGAACCGTGGAATGATCTTTTCCTCCGAACGCGCGGCCGACGTCGGTGGAAGACATTTCCGTCATCACGCAGCAAAGATACATCGCGACCTGCCGCGGCATGGCGATGAGGGCGGTGCGCTGATGTCCTTTTAAATCTTTGATTTCGACCGAATACTTCATTGCGACCACGCGTTGGATCGTTTCGGCGCGGATGGGGCTGGCATCATCGTTGACGAGGGTGTCTTTTAGGATTTCCCGCGCCTCGTCCACCGAAAGCGGCGCTCCGGTCATGGACTGGAACGCCTTTAACCGGATCAAGGCGCCTTCAAGGGCGCGGACGTTCGTTTTGACCGAAGATGCGATGAACAAGATCACGTCGTCTGGCACGGAAAACTGCTCAAGTTCTCCTTTCTTGCGCAGGATGGCGATGCGCGTCTCCAGGTCCGGCGGCTTGATGTCGGCGACGAAGCCCCACTCCAACCGGGAGACCAGGCGCTGCTCGAGAGGCGTCATCTCCTTGGGCGAGCGGTCGGAACTGACGATGATTTGCTTGCGAGAATCGAAGAGCGCGTTGAATGTGTGGAAGAACTCCTGCTCGGAACGCTCCTTTCCGATCATGAATTGGATGTCGTCGATCAGCAGACAGTCCAAGGAGCGGTATTTCGCGCGGAAATTGTCGATCGCGTTGTTTTGCAGGGCGGAGATGAAGTCGTTGGCGAATTGCTCGCTGGTCGTGTAGAGGACGCGGGCTTTGGGATGCTGACGGCGCAAAGCGTTGCCGATCGCATGCATCAGGTGAGTCTTGCCAAGTCCCACGCCGCCGTAGATGACATAGGGGTTGTATTGCGTGCCCGGGGATTTTCCGATGGATTCGGCGGTGGCGCGTGCCAGGCGGTTGGACTCGCCGATGACGAAGTTCTCGAAGGTGTAGCGAGGGTTGAGGTCCGACAGCGCGAAATCGGATTGAGCGGATGCCTGGGGCACGGGGTCCGACGAGGGAAGAACGCGGGATAGGTCCTTCTCGACGCGAAAGTCCAGACCGATGTCCAGGCCCGAGATGTCGCGAAACAGAGCGGTCAGGCGCTTCTGGTAGCGCTCCTTGATGCCGTCGGAAAAGAACTTATTGGGCACCTTCAGCATCAACACCCCGCCGTCCAGGGATAAAATCTCCACCGGTTTGAGCCAGAGGTCGGCGTTTTCATCCCCGATTTCAGGGCGAAGCCGAGCCACGGCCTGGGCCCAAAGGCCCTCGGCTTGGTTTAATCCATCCACAAGATCTTCACAAACGTGGATAAAGTATTATGCACAATAAAAACAGTTTATTTATAAGCTGAATTTAAAAAACGATTCGAAATGAAAAATGCCCCGGGCGCGGGACGGGAGAGCCCTCCGGGCATCCCGCCAGCGCGACGACAAATACTAGCGAATTCGACGCGGGGAGTCAACGCGACCACCGGTGCGGCACGCGTTGACAGGCCGAGCGCCAAGCGCTAGAATCCTCATTCCATGGAAATACAGCTGACGGCAAAACAATTGAAGGTTACGCCGGCCTTGCGCGAATATGTCCAGCAGAAAATGGGCAAGGCCCAGAAGTACTTCGATCACATCGTTTGGGGGCAGGCCTTCCTGTTCGTGGAAAAGCGCCTGCACAAAGCCGAGATGATCGTACACGCTCCGGGCCAGACTTTCCGAGCCCTGGCGACCGCGGCCGATCTCTATTCGGCCATTGACCTGGCCTCCGACAAGGTCGACGCCCAGCTCAAGAAGCACAAGGAGCGTCTCAAGACTCGGCACAAGGGAAAGTCCACCGAGGTCTTGGCCGAGCCGCCGGCCCCGGAGGCGTCGTCTCTGTCCGTCGTGCGACAGCTCGTGGAGCCGATCACGCCCCAGCGCGCGGCGCAGGAACTCGAGGCTTCCGGCTCCCGGTTTCTTGCGTTCTTGGACCGCGACAGCGACCAGATCCAGGTGATCTATCGGCGCGATGACGAGAGCTTTGGAGTCATCCAGCCCGTGCGCAAGACCAGGCGCTGACGCCGTGCAGGGCGCGGCATTCACCGTCGGCGAGCTCGTCAAGGAGCAGAGCGAGCGCCTGCGCCTGGAAGTGATTTGCGGGGAGAAATCCCTGTCTCGCCGCGTGCGCGTGGCCGAACTCAACAGACCCGGACTCGCGCTGTCGGGCTTCCTGGAGCGATTCCGCGCCGAGCGTGTTCAGGTTTTCGGCGCCGGAGAACTGGCCTACTGCCGTGCCGCGCAGCCCAAGCGCTTGTCCGAGGATTTGTCGGCCATGCTCGCTTCGCCGGAACTGCCGTGCGTGCTGGTGACACACAACGCGCCGGTGCCGCCCGCGCTGTCTCAAGCCTGTAAAAAACACGGCGTGCCGCTGCTGCGCTCGGCGTTCGACACCGCCACTCTGTCCAGTGAACTGGCGGAGGCCTTGGAGGCGCGCCTGGCCGCGCGCACGACCGTGCACGGGGTTCTCGTCGACGTCTACGGCTTGGGCGTCCTGATCCAAGGCGAGGCGGGCATCGGAAAATCCGAGTGCGCGCTGGAACTTCTCAAGCGCGGGCACATTCTCGTGGCCGACGACGTGGTGCAGATCCAGCATCGCCGCGGCGCCTACCTGCGCGGCAGTTGTCCCGAGCCGCTTAAAAACCACATGGAAGTCCGCGGGCTGGGGATCATCGATGTCAAGCTGTTGTTCGGCATCGGAGCGATCCTCGACCGCACCAGAGTGGAGTTGGCGATCTCGCTGGAGCCTTGGAACGCCCAGGCCACGGTGGACCGTACGGGCCTGGAGACGCGCAAGATCTCGATTCTCGACGTGGAAATCCCTCTCATCCGCATCCCGGTCAGTCCCGGACGAAATCTCGCGGTGCTCATCGAGGTCGCCTCGCTCAATCAGCGCCTGAGGTCGCAAGGCTATTTCTCGGCGGAGAACTTCAACCGCCGCCTGATCGAGCGCATGAACGCCAAGGAGAGCGCGTGAGCCGCGCCGACGACGCCAAGACGCTGTTGTTCATCTCCGGCGTCTCCGGAGCGGGCAAGAGCCAGGCGCTGAAGGTCTTCGAAGATTTCGGCTGGTATTGCGTCGACAACCTCCCCATCGCCTTGCTCGACCAATTCGCGCGCTTGGCGCTGAAGTCGCCGCGCATGACCCGCGTCGCGCTGGGCATGGACGTGCGCGAGGGGCGCCTGTTGAAGGTTCTGCCGCCGCTGATCAAGGAGCTCAAGGACCAGGGCCTGTCCGTCGGCGTGATCTTCCTGGAAGCCTCCGATGAGGCCATCATCCGGCGCTTTTCCGAAACCCGCCACCGGCATCCTCTTGGCGGAAAGATCGCCGACGCGGTCCGGGCCGAGCGTCGCCTGCTGGCGCCCATCAAGGCGGCCGCGGACAGGGTCGTCGACACGACGCAGTTGTCGTTGGGCGAGCTCAAGGAAAAAATATCCCAAGCCATCGGCATGATCGGCTCGCGCGAGATGACCGTCCAAGTGGTCAGCTTCGGCTACAAGAACGGTCTGCCGATGGACGCCGACATCGCCATGGACGTGCGCTTCCTGCCCAACCCCCACTACGTCAAGAGCCTGCGCGCCAAGACCGGCCTCGATGAGCCGGTGCGGCGCTATCTGCTGTCTCGCCCCGGCGCGCGGCGATTTCTCGAGGACTGGGCGCGGCTGCTTGAAAGCCTTCTGCCGCACTACGCGAAGGAAGGCAAGTCGTATCTGACCATCGCCGTCGGCTGCACCGGCGGCCGCCACCGCAGCGTGTTCTGCACCCATTGGCTGGCTCAGCGCCTGCGCGGCTGCGGGCATCCGGTGCAAGAATTCCATCGGGACATCGCGCCATGATCAATGTCATCGTGGTCACGCACGGGGAGTTCGGCGCCTACTTGATCGAGGCGGCCGAAGGCATCGTGGGACGGCAGCCGCACGGCGTTCGCTCGATCGCGACCTCTCCGCGCCTGACCACCGCCGAAATCCGCGCCAAGATCCTGCGTGCCCTGCGCGAGCTCGACGGACCCGACGGCGTCGTCGTCTTGACCGACATCCCCGGCGGGACTCCGAACAATCTGGCCTTCCCGCTGGTCCGGGAGGCCGCCCGCGCGGAGATGATCAGCGGCGTCAATCTCTACATGCTCGTTTCGGCGTTCGCGCACCGCGACAAGCTTTCGCTCGACCGTCTCGTCGAGAAGATCGTCGCCGACGGGCAGAAATCGATACGCGACGTGCGGCGGATGTTCCTGCTCGCCGCGGCGGGAGAGCGCTGATGGCCATCGCGCTCGTGCGCATCGACGACCGCCTCGTTCATGGGCAGGTCGTCGAGGGCTGGGTGCCGTACCTGCGCGCCGACCTCGTCGCGGTCGTTTCCGACGCCGCCGCGGCCGATCCGGTTCAACTCGCGCTGATGAAGATGGCCCTGCCCGCGGAGGTGGGCCTGCTGGCGCTGGGCGTGTCCGGAGCGGCGCGGGCTCTGACCGGGGCGTCGTCGCGGCGCGTGCTGGCCTTGACGCCCGGCCCCGCGGAGGCGCTGGCCCTCCTGGAGCAGGGGCTGTCCGTCGAGCGCGTCAATGTCGGCGGGCTTCACTACACGGCGGGCAAGGTTCAGCTTGGACGGGCGCTTTTTCTCGACGAGGCGGACAAGTCCGCCCTGCGCGCGATCGTCGCGCGCGGGGTGCGGCTGGAGGGGCGAGCGCTGCCCACCGATCCCGAGGAAGACTTGCGCGCGGCGCTGGGGGCGCGGTGAGCGCGGCCGTTTTCGCGGGAGCGGGCGCGATCGCGGCTCTGGAGCTTGACGCGGCCGCGATCGGGCCGTTTTTGCTGTCGCGCCCGATCTTCGCCGCGCCGCTGCTCGGCTGGCTTCGTGGAGACGCGAGCACCGGAGCGCTGATCGGCGCGGCCTTCGAGGCCGTGACGCTGGCGGAGATGCCGTTGGGCGGCTGTCTGGACATGTCCGCGCCCGTCGCGGCCGGAACGGCCGCGTGGCTGGCCTGCGGGCCTGCGGGAGCGCCCGCGGCGGCCGCGTTCGCGCTGGGCGCGGCCGCGGGCTGGGCGCACGCGCGCGTGGAAAAGCGCCTGCGCGCCGCGCGCGCGGCGCTGGCGCGCGGCGCGCAGGACGCCGTTCGCGCGGGG
>JAJZQS010000153.1 GCA_021806745.1 bacterium | reverse complement strand
CGCTCGATTTCCTCCAGATTCCCGCGCTGATCGCCCTCGTTGCGGTCCATCATGTGCCCGATCAACGCGACGCTGCCGGGTGTTTTGCGCGCCGGCGCGAAATCCGCGCGGCGCGCGATCGTCTCCAGCAGCGTCGCATATCCGTCCAGCCAATCGCCGGACAAAGACTCCGCCGGGACCTCGAAGGACGGCAGGCTCAGCCCGCGGGTCTCCCGTAGCATGCGTCCGTAATCGACGCAGGTCAGGGAGCACAACGGCATCGCCGCGACGAAAATCGCTCCGACGCCGGGGATGTCGGCGATCGCGTTCACGCGGGCGCGCAGGGGCCGCTCGTGGTTTTGCACGGCGCCCTGAACGCACACGTTGCTGAAGGAAATCCTGTGGCGCCCATCGCAGCGCAGCAGAGTCGAGTTCCAATCGTGGCGTCCGTGGATGTATTGCGCCTTGTAGAGGCTGCAATCGGTGCTGTCGACGAGCATGTAGGCGTCGCTGATCGCGTTGACCGCCAAATACGCCCCGATCAGTGCGGAGTGGTTGAGCGGCGCCTGGTCGCTACGCGCCATTGCGCACCTCCCCTCCCGGGGCGTAACGCCGCGGAAAACGCCACTCGCACAGATCCGCCAGTCGGCGCAGCGTGCGCGCGGCCCCGGCCGCACCCATGGAAAACGCGGCAAGGGAAAATTGCGCCTTTCCCGCCGCGCTGAGACGCTCGTCGAAGAAATACTCGGAGTAGACCGCGTCGAAGCGGCCGCAAGCCAGCGCGGCCGCCAGGGAGCTCGGATCTTCGAAGGTCTTCACGCGCGCGTCCGCGCAAGGCCCGGGCCGCCCGCCGGGGCGGTAGAGCAGGAAATCCAGCCCGAACCCTCCCTCCTGCAATACGTCGAACAACGGCACGCCCGCCACGCCCCGCTCGTCGAGCAGGCGGCGCAAGCGGCGAGCGTCCAGCACAAAGCCCAGTCGACGGCCCCGTACGCGCGCGCGCGCCTCGTTCCATTCGGCGGCCGAATGGGACAGTGCCTTTTCGAAAGCCGCGTCGGCGTCGGCCTCGGCCGCGCCCGCCAATCGGCAAACTTCCCGCAGCCAGCGCCGGGTGCCCACCATTCCATACGGCGGGGCGATCGGCGACGCAGGAATGTCCTCCCCGGCCAGCAGGGAGTCATACAGCGCTTTTCTTTCCGGAGCCGGGTACAAGATATGGACCGAGGCGCGGCGCCAAAGCCGAGCTTCGTCGTAGTCGAAATAGGGCAAATAACAGGCGTTGACCCGCACCCCGGCCTCCGCCAACAAGCTCTTCAGTTCCTCCGTTCCCGCGCCGGGCGGGAAGCCGATCAAGTTGACCGTGCGCGGTTCCGGCCGCACGGCCGAAAAGCGCGGATCGGCGCGCAGACGGTCGAGCATGGCCTTGGCCATGTTCAAGTTCTTGCCGGACGACGGCGAGTTGTGAAAGACATCCATTCCGGACCGCGCCCGAGAACGCTCGGCGAGCATGCGCGAGTCGTCGCCGATGAGCAGCGGCACGCATGTCGAGTTGATGACCGCCATTTCGACGCCTTTGCTCTCGGCCCGGCGCAGGGCCGATTCCAACGCCTCCAGACCGCCCGCGATCACGTCCGACTCCTGCAGGTTGGTCTCGTCGTAGCCTCCCATTGCGCGGTGCTTGCGCCGCTCGCCGTAGGGCGGCAGGCACGGAAGGTTCCAAAACGAAACCAGGCCTTCGTCGAAACTCGGCACCGAATAGCGGCATTCCATGTCGCCGTGGAATATCCATTGGATGGGGCCGCTGAATCGAACGTCGACGTCCCGGTTGTGCTCGAACTCCATGTCGGCGAAGAACTTCCTCCAGCCCTTGCTCGACCCCCACTGCCCGGCGTTGGTCTCCTCGCCCAGCGCCTCGCGCTGGTAATCGTCGCCGTCCCTCCCGTCGGCCGGAAGGCCGCGGCACGCGCCCCCGTCTTGAAGCGCCGCCTCCAGCCCGGCCGCCAAATCCGGCTCGTCGGCGGCGCGATCAGGCGCTTGGGCCCGGACGCGCTCGCCCCGGGCGCCCGGCGCCGGCTCGACCGTCTCGGCGGCGGCAGCCGCGCTTCGCCGCGCGAAGTCGTCCGCGCTCCAGTCGAAATCCGCCCTGGACGCCGCGAAAAACTCCTCATCGCTGAGCGGACGCGGCGCCGCGGCCCGACTCGCCTCGAGCTCCAACAAAGCCTCGGCGAGCGCCGCGAAGCGCCGGGCCGCGGCGGAGTGCGGGGAAACGTCGCAGACCGTCGCGTTTTGCCGCTCCGCCTGTCGGAACAGACGCCCCTCCCGGGGAAGCCGCGCCAGCACCCGCGTCGCGACCAACTCGGCGAAGCGCTCGACCGCCCGCGCATCCTGCTCGCGAGCGCTGCGAAGATTCGCGATCAGCCCCAGCAAGGCGACGCCGTTGGACAAATAAGTGCGCACGGCACGGCAGATGTTGTTGGCCGCGTACAGGGACATCGACTCCTCGGAGGTCACGATCACCACTTTTTCGGCGAAACCCTGCCGAAGCGGCGCGGCGAAGCCGCCGCAAACGACGTCGCCCAGGACGTCGAACAAGACGACGTCGTATCTGGCCGGATCGAGGATGCCTTTTTCTTCCAGGATCTCCGCCATCCGCGAAATCCCGCGCCCGGCGCAGCCGACCCCCGGCTCCGGCCCGCCCGCCTCGACGCAATCGATGCCCAGTCGGCCGCGAACGACGATTTCGTCGGCGCCCGCCCGGCCGTCGCGAAAGGCCGACGCGGCGACCACCGTCGGGATCATCCGCCCTCCCGTGATCGAGACCGTCGTGTCGTGCTTCGGATCGCAGCCGACGACGAGCACGCGCCGCCCCGAGCGCGCGTAGGTGACCGCAAGATTGGAAGTCACCGTCGATTTGCCGATTCCGCCCTTGCCGAAAATCACCAGCTTCTGCATCGTTCCTCCCGAACACGCACGATCGCGTCCGCCAAGGCCTCGATGAGGGCCGCGGCGCCGGAAAACCCGAGCCCTAGGCCGTCCGTGCGACGCGGGTACTCGAACCACGCCGACTTCCCGCCGAGGGATTCCAGGCCCGGAAGCATTTCGGGCGCGACGCATAAATCGGCGTCCGCCGCCTCCCACAGCCGAGGATCGACGCGCTCGTCCTTCAAGACCGTCACGCTCATGCCGATCTCCGCCTGCCATCGCTTCCACGCGCGCGCCAGTGCGGGCGCTCCGAAGAAGACCACGCTTGCCCCGCAAAGCACCTGCGAGACCGCCGGCTCCAGGCGCGGCACCCACTCGCGCAGTTCCAGACCGAGAAACGACCGCGCCCGCTCAAGCCGGCCCGCGGCGGCCGCGGTCCGCAGTACGAATCGCTCCGTCGCCCTCAGCCCCACCGGCGGCGGCGACAAGACACGGCCGCCGTCCGCGCCGATCTCAAGCCCCGCCGCGTCGAGAAGCCGCGCGATCTCCCGACGATCGCTCTGCGTAGCGCCCAGAGACGCCAACAAGTCCCCGCGTCGGCCGCGGCGACGCGGGGGCGGCGACTGCCGCCCCAAGGCCTGGACCGCGGCTTGCGCCGCCGCCAGCGCTCCGTCAAACAGCAGCGACGGTCGCGGACGCAGGGCGTGCCGGGTTCTGCTGGGAAAGCCTTCCTCAAGCCACGCCCCTCGATCCTCGCCCCACAGACGCGCGTCGCTGGAAGCCACCAAGAGCTCGGCGCCGCCCTCACGCGCCCGCGCCAATTCCCGCCTCCAAAGCCCGGAGGTCGGCCTCTCGAGAACGCGACCGGCGTCCGCCGAGGCGAGCGGGCAATCCGCCCGATTTCTCCCGACTCCGGCCGCCAGCGAAACGACCGCGGACATCTCCGTCAGGAAACGGCACCAAGCCGGCAATGCGACGGGATCGAAGGCGACGGCGACTTTGACTCCGGACAACGCCCGGGCCAGGCGTTCGATCTCAGGACCCGTCCGCGCCTCGCACCGCCGCACGTGTTTTTCCGCCTGCGCCCGGCGTCCCAAGCGCTCACCCAATTGCATTATCCAACGGCGCGACGCCGAGAAACCCAACGGCCAATCCATTTCGAGCAGCCGCGCGCCCGTGCGTTCGCACAGCGCGCGCGCGGCGGCGCGGCCATAGGGAAGAGAAACCACGATGCCCGCGCGCCCCGCCTCCGCCAAATCGCACAAACGCGCGCCGCTCGGCCAAACCGACGCGACCTCCAGGCCCAGGGCTTGCGCCGCGCCGCGCAATTCCTGGATGTCGGAAAGACGGTCTTCCTCGTTGCGGTCGAACCACGCGCCGATGAAGGCGACCGATTCGCCGCGGCCCGAGGCCGCCGACAGAGGAAGTTCCCGCGCCAACGCCGTCAGGACCGCGTCGTAGCCGTCGAGCCAATCGGCATGCAGATGGCGCCGAGGCAGTCCCCAATACGGAACGCTCCAGCGCTTGGACAGGCGCTTGGCCCGGGACGCATCGTCGGCTCCCGCCGCCAGGCACATCGGAAGGCTGGCCACGACCACCGCGTCGGCCCGCCCCTGCAAAGCCAGCGCGCCCGCGCTCTCGTCGCCGTAGTCCGTCCCGGCCGTGGGAGCGTGCGCCA
>JAJZQS010000032.1 GCA_021806745.1 bacterium | reverse complement strand
CCGAAACCCTCAAACAAGCCCTTCCGCGGCTGTCCCACGGCGACCACTGCTGCCTGTTTTTCAACTCCCCGGAAGAGCAGGGGCGCGTCACCTCGCCCTTCCTGGCCATCGGCCTTGAGCGCGGCGAGCGTTGCCTGTTCGTGGGAGGCGAGAGCGCGGTGGAGGCCGTGCGCGAAGGCCTCAGAAGCGAAGGAGTGAACGTCGACTCCCAGGAGAGGAGAAACCGCCTCGCGCTGACCAGCAGCCGCGATTATCTCGACCGCGGCCATTGGCGCACGGAGAAAATGCTCGGCTTTCTTCAGCACGCCTACGACGACGCCCTCGCCGAGGACTGCACGGCGCTGCGCGCGGCCGGCGACGTGTCCTGGCAAGTCGGCCCGCACCGCGAATACCGGGAAATCGTCTATTACGAGGCCCTGCTGGACCTGTTTTTCATCGGCAAGCGGATGGTCGGGATGTGCCAGTACCGCAAAGACGACTGCCCGCCCGAAACGCTGCGGGCCATCTTGAACACGCACAAGATCGCCGCCATCGACTCCAACATCTGCGCCAACTTCCACTACGTGCCCCCGGAACTATTGATCGAGAAGGACGCCGACGCGCGCGAGAGAATGCGCGTGGAGTGGATGACCTCCCAGCTTCTGCGCGTCAAGCGGGCCGAGGAGGAGCGCGACGCCGCCCAGCGGCAGCTGCTGCAGGCGCAGAAGCTGGAAGCGGTCGGGCGCCTGGCCAGCAGCGTGGCCCACGACTTCAACAACATTCTCACCGTGATCCTGGGGCAAAGCGACTCGATCATGTCCGATCCCGGTGCGAGCGAACCGGTGAAAACCTGCGCCGGTGAGATCCGCCTCTGCGGCGAGCGCGCCGCGTCGCTGACGCGCAAACTGCTGGCCTTCAGCCGGCGCGCCCCGTCCCAGACCCGCCTGGTCAACCTCAACGAGGTGGTCTCCGGCATGAAGACCTTCCTCGACCGCCTCATCGGCGAGAACGTCGAACTGGCGACGGAGTTGAACCCGACGCTTGGCGCCGTGGAGGCCGACCCCGGCGAGATCGAGCAGGTCGTCATGAACCTGATCGTCAACGCCCGCGACGCCATGCCCGAAGGCGGCCGCATCCTCCTTGAGACCCTCGACGCGGCGCCGGACGAAAACCTCGCCCGCGCGCACCCGGAGGCACCGCCGGGACCATTCGTCATGCTGGCCGTCAGCGACTGCGGACAGGGCATGGACGCCGCGACTCGGGAGAGGATCTTCGAACCGTTTTTCACCACCAAGGCGGCGGGCAAGGGCACGGGGCTTGGACTGTCGACGGTGCGCGAGATCGTCCAACGCTGCGGCGGTAGCATCTGCGTCCAGAGCGAACCCGGCAAGGGCTCCTCGTTCAAGGTCTACCTTCCGCGCTCGGCGGCGGGCCCGGCCGCGCGGTCGCCTCGCCCGTCGGTCCGGGAAAATGCCGGCGGCGGCGAGACCGTGCTCGTGGTCGACGACGACGACGCCGTGCGCAAGCTCGTGCGCCGCATTCTGGCCGAGTGCGGCTACGCCGTCTTGGACGCCGCCGCTCCCGGGCAGGCCACGGCGCTGTGCGACGGCCACGCCGGACCCATCCACCTGTTGATCGCCGATTCCGTGCTGCCGCAGACGAGCGGCCGGGAACTGGCGCGCGACGTCCGGCAACGACGCCCGGACATCAAGGTCCTGTTCCTCGAAAAGCCGTTCACCGCCGACGCGCTCGCGGGCAAGGTCAGAGAAGCCCTCGGCCGCTGACGGCGCGCGCGCCGGCTCCGGGTCAGTGGCTGGAACTCGACGAGCCGCAGCCGCTGCTGCTTCCGCTTCCGCTGCCGTTGGACCCGCCCGCGGTGTTGGCACCGGAGCAGCCGATGCCCGCGAAAACCGCCATCGACAAGACCAGCGCCGTCCATTTGAAGGCGTTCATGAAACCCCCGTGCGCCGCGCGGCGCGCTCGGCCAGTATAGGGTGCCCCGCCCGCCGCGTCAAGACCCGCGTCTAGTCCGGAATTCGGATGCCGCGGGTCTCGGGCGGCTCTGGATAGGTCAGGCCCAGGCGCGACATGGCCTTGCGCAGAAGGCGGGCCACGCGCGCGTCGCGGCCGGGCTTGTCGTCGGCTCCGACCACGCGCCACGGCGCCCAGGGCGTGCTGGTACGGGCGATGACCTCGGCGTAGGCGCGGTGGAACTCGTCCCAATGCTTGCGCGTCTCCAGGTCCGCCAGCGAGAACTTCCAGCGCTTGTCGGGCGTGTCCAGCCGGTCCTGCAGGCGAGCCTTCTGGACGGCCTTGGATTCGTGCAGGAAAATTTTCACGATCAAGACGCCCTGCGACACCAACTCGCGCTCGAACTCGTTGATTCGGCGGTAGCGCGACTCGATGTCTTGCGCGGAAAATCCCCCGTAGACCTTGGGCACCACCAAGTCCTCGTAGTGGGATCGGTTGAACACGCCGATGACGCCTTTTTGCGGGAGTTGCTTTTTGACGCGCTCCAAAAAGTCCTGGCGCGCCTCCTCGGCCGTGGGCTTCTTGAACGAGGCCACCTTCGTCCACGCCGGGTTCAGCCGCAGCGGGCGCTTGACGACGCCGTCCTTGCCCGCGGCGTCCATGCCCTGAAGCACGATGAGCACCGCCCGCTGCTTGGACGCCGCCAGCGCCTCCTGCAGGGCCATCACCCGCCGGCGCTCGTCTTTCATCTCGCGGCGCGCCTTCTTCTCGCCGGCCGATCCCTCGACGGTCGCGATCGCGGAAAAATCGATTGCCTCGCCGGGCGCGGCGGAAGCGCCGTCGAATCGCTGCGCGAGCGCCGCGGCCGCGTCCGACAGTTCGCGTCGCCGCGCTTCGGGCGCGGCCGCGATCGCGCGCCCCAAGGACTCGATGGACGCCGCAGCCCGCTGGGAGTGGCGGCCGCCCGCGTCGCGCACCGCGGCGGCGAGCGCGGGAAGGGCTTGAGACGAGCGGGGATCGGCCAGTGCGGACACCAGAGCGGCGCGCGCGGCGAAGGCCTCCGGCACGGGGGCCGCCGGCGCCGCGGCCACGGTCGCCGCGAAGGCCGCCGCCGGAGCGGCCGAGCCCAATGCCGCCGTCAGCGACAGTGCCTGAGAGTTCAGCGCGGCCACGAACGCGCCGTGGGCGACGACCGGCACCATCGCCGCGCCGGCCGCCGCGGAGGCCGCGACGCCGTCCGCCGCCGGACCCGCGACCATCTGCGCCGCCGCGGTCCCGACGAGCAACGCCCACGCCAGCACGAACGCCGCCGCATTCTTCATGTTCCAACGATAGCCCGAAAGCGCGGCATGCCGCCTGGGCCCTCCGGGAACGCGCGCGCCGGAAAAGGGCCCTCCCGCCGACCGCGCCTTTGGAAACGGCGGCGGCGTTCGACGCGGCTCGTGAAATAAAGAACCGGAAGCGCGATGGGCGCTTCCGGTTCTTCCCTTTTCTTGGACGGGTCTAGATCTGGCGGGGCCAACGGGATTCGAACCCGTGATCTCCGCCTTGACAGGGCGGCGTGTTAGGCCAGCTACACCATGACCCCAGCGGCGTCAGTATATCACATTCCCGCGCGCTCGCGCCCGGCGGCGTTCAAGTGATAGACTCCCACGGGGCCGTTAGCTCAGCGGTAGAGCGTCCGCCTTACACGCGGCAGGTCGGGGGTTCGATCCCCTCACGGCCCAGACTTTCGGCGAACGATCCCCGGGGAGAATCGTAATAACGACCATGAACGCGAGAGCGGCCGTGATGTTGTCCCTGCTGGCGTTCGGCTCGTTGGCGCCGCGCGCCTTCGCCCAGCGCGGCGACTGGCAGCAACGCGAACATCCCCGCCCAAGACGCAAGCCCAAGCGGCGCGCGCCCAATGCCGCCCGGCGCCGACAAGCGCGGCCGGAACAATGGCGGCAGCGGCGCGCCCGGCAGCAGGCTCAGCGTCGGCGCCTGGAAATGCAGCGGCTGCGTCGGCAGCAAGCCGCGCTCAGGCAGGCGCGGCAGCGCCGCGCCGTCGATGACCGCCGCGCGCAAATGCTGCGCGCGCTGGCCGAACGCCGCCCCCGCGCGCCCGTGTTTCACGCCCCGTTGCCGCGTCCAGCCGTCATCGCGCGGCGGGAGATGATGTCGCCCAAGCCCCCGCGCCTGCCTCCCGCGCCCAAGGCCTTGCCCGGCGGCGCGGCGTTTCCAACGGGGACGGTGGTTCATCCCCCCCTGCAGCACGCGCAGTTCGCCGAGGGACCGCAAGGCGCGGCCGCCCTGAGCCTTCAGGCGAACGAGAACCGATCCCACTTCTACTACTGGCACTCGTATGCGGGCGGCAACTACGTCCATTACTACTACGGCGGCTACCATTGGTATGGATTCCAGAACGGCCCGTCGTGGTACTGGACGCGCTACTACTACAACCGCTGGTGGTGGTATGACCCCGGCGCCGCGCGCTGGGTGTACTACAACGGCGGCTATTGGTGGTGGCAAAACCCTTCCGTGCCGGGCGCGACCTACGTCTATGTCGGCGGCGAGTATGTTCCATACGCGCAGGCGCAAGCCCAATACTCGGCGTCGCTGGCCGCGGCAAGCCCCGCGGCCGTGTCGACGGCCGCCGTCGCCCTCAGCACCCCGAGCGCCGCGGCGCCCGCCTACGCCTCCGACATCGACATTCCCACCTACCAGATGCCGGTCAGCACCGACAGCTACGCGCTCGTCGTCGGCGTGGAAAACTACGAGAGCCTGCCCAAGGCCGAGTTCGCCGCGCGCGACGCCCAGACGATGCACGACCACCTGCTGCACCTCGGATACCCCGAGCGCAACATCATCCTGCTCACCGACGGCCGCGCCACGCGCTCGAGCGTGATCAAGTATGTCGAGAAGTGGCTGGTCAAGAAGACCGACGCCGGTTCGCGCGTGTTCGTCTACTTCGGCGGCCACGGCGCGCCCGATCCCAAGGACGGCACCGCCTACCTGATGCCGTGGGACGCCGATCCCAAGTATCTCTCCGACACCGGCTACCCGCTCAAGCGCCTCTACGACAAACTTCGCGCGCTGCCCGCCAAAACCGTGTTCGTGGCGCTGGACTCGTGTTTTTCCGGCTCGGGCGGGCGTTCGGTTCTGCCCGCCGGCGCGCGCCCGCTGGTCACCAGCGTCAACACCGCGCGCGACGCGGCCGGACGCCTGATCGTCTACACCGCCTCCGGCGCCGACGAGATCACCGGCGTCGATCGCGAACAGGGCCACGGGCTGTTCACCTACTATTTCCTCAGGGGCGTCAACGGCGGCGCGGACGTGGACGGCCGAGTGACGGTTCAGGGCCTTTTCGACTACCTCCAGCCCGATGTGGAGGACGCCGCCAGGCGCGACAATCGCGACCAGACCCCGCAGTTGATCGTGCCGCCCGACGGCGCGCGCGAACTGGCCATCCGCAAGGATCCGCCCGCCACGGCCGCCGCGAACTGAAGGCTCTATTCGCCCTGGGGGCGGGGCGCCGGAGGCAGGCTGCGGCGCAAGTCGTCAAGGCGCTTTCTCGTCTCGGCCAGGTGCTCCTCGATGGACGCGAGATACTTCTTGGCGTAGCGACCCTGGATGTCGTCGGGCTTGTAGTAGGGGATTTCGAACTTCAGGTTCTCGCGGGTCTGCTCCAGGCCCATGATGAGCCGCTCCAGATACTCCGCCTTCTTGACCGGGTCCGCGGGTTCCATGCCCTCATTGTCACTTGTCCGGGCGCTCTCCGTCAACGGCTTGAATCCCGCCGCGGCAATTGATAGTCTGGACCGGAGAGATCGCCATGGGCCACCGAATCCTCGTCATCGACGACGAACCCGAGATGCTCGGGCTGGTGAAGTTCACCCTGGAAAAAGGCGGCTTCGAAGTCCACACCTGCGACAACGGCCGGCTGGCTTGGGACATGATCGTCAAGGTCAAGCCCGATCTGCTCCTGCTCGACGTGATGCTGCCCGGCATCGACGGCTACTCCCTGCAAGTCAAGATCGCCGCCGACGACGCGACCAAGACCATGCCGATCGTGGTGCTGACGGCGCTCGAGCCCTCGCGCACTCTCTTTCAAAAGTATCCGCAGGTCGTCGGCTTCATGACCAAGCCGTTCAAGCCCGAGGAACTTCTCAAGACCGTCCAAGACGCGGTCGCCAAGACCGCGGGTTCCTGACCGCAAACAAGGAGACCGCCATGGCCGAAGAGCCGTCCTACGACGCGATCGTCGTCGGAGCGGGTCCGGCCGGACTGTCGGCCGCGATCACGATGGCCCGCGCGGGCCTGAAGGTCGTCGTGCTTGAGCGCGGAGAGTACCCCGGCGCCAAGAACGTGCAGGGCGCGGTGCTCTACTCCAAGATGCTGCACGAGATCGTCCCCGATTTTTGGAAAGGCGACGACGCTCCCGTCGAGCGCCCGATCGTCGAGCAGAAGACCTGCATCACCACCGAGGACTCCTACGTCACCGTCGGCTACAAGTCGGCGAAGTTCCTTGAGGGCGTTCCGAACTGCTACACGATCATCCGCGTCAAGTTCGACCAGTGGTATGCGAAGAAGGCCGAGGAGGCCGGCGCCGAGGTGTTCTGCGGCGTGATGGTGCGTGAAGTGCTCAAGGATGCCGCGGGCAAAATCGTCGGCATCAAGACCTCCGACGGCGACGACTTGACCGCGCGCGTGGTGATCGCCTGCGACGGCGTCAACTCGATCGTCGCCCAGAAGGCGGGCTTCATCGACGAGTTGAAGTCCTCCGAGGTCGCGCTCGGCGCCAAGGAAGTCATCGCGCTGCCTTCCGGCGTCATCGAGGACCGCTTCCAGCTCAACGCCGGCGAGGGCGCCACGATGGAGATGTTCGGCTCGACTTCGCTCGGCATGCTGGGCTACGCGTTCGTCTACACCAACAAGGAGTCGCTGGCGCTGGGCGTGGGCTGCAAGCTCTCCGACTACCAGAAGAAAGGACTGCGCCCCTCGGACCACCTCGAATATGTCAAGCAACACCCTTTGATCAAGAAGCTGATCTCCGGCGGCAAGACGCTGGAATACTCCTCGCACCTGATTCCCGAGGGCGGCTACAAGTCGATGCCGCCCCTGGCCGCCGACGGCTTCCTCGTGGCCGGCGACGCCGCGCAGATGACCAACCCCGCCTACCGCGAGGGATCGAACCTGGCCATGACCGCGGGCCGGCTTGCCGGCGAGACCGTCGTCGAGGCCAAGATCAAGGGGGATTTCTCGGCCGCGACGCTGTCGGCCTACAAGAGCAAGCTCGAGGCCTCGTATGTGCTTCCCGACATGGAGGACATCCAGGACCTCGAGGAGCACGTCGAGAATTCCGAGGGCTTCCTCGAATTCTATCCAAGGCTCGCCTGCGAACTGGCGCGCCTGCGCTTCTCGGCCGACGGCGTGCCCAAGCGCGAGCATCTGAAGAAGGCGCTGGGCATGGTGCGCGAGCGCGGCTTTCTGCGCGTGGCGCGCGACTTGTTTCCCCTGCGCAAGGTGGGACTGTGACCGAACCCAAGGACATCAAGATCGTCGACACCGTCGAGGCCAAGCTCGGCCATCTGGAGTGGAAGAAATCCCCCGACGCCCACATCCTGCTCAAAAAATCCGGCGCCGACGCGCCCTGCGTCTGCGTGTGCACGACGCGGCCCTGCACGACGGTCTGCCCCGCCAAGGTCTACGAGTGGGAGGCCGACCACAAGAAGATCGTGGTCAACTACGAGAACTGCATCGAGTGCGGCGCCTGCCGCATGCTCTGCCCGCACGACAACATCAACTGCGAGTGGCCCGGCGGCGGCCAGGGCGTCAAGTATAAATACGGCTGACGCCGAGCCGGTTCTTTCCGTGCGCGGCCTGCGCAAGCGCTACGGCCGCGCGACGGCCGTCGACGGCGTCAGCTTCCAGGTCCGCGCCGGGGAGATCATCGGCCTCCTGGGGCCCAACGGCGCCGGAAAGACCACGACGATCTCGATGATCCTGGGCGTGCTGGAGCCCACCGAGGGCGCGCTGAGCGCGCCGCCGCCCGAGCGGATGAATTTCGCCGCCGCGCACGCGCCGCTTCCCGGCAACCTGACCGTAGCCGAGAACCTGCGCGTGTTTTCGCTGATCTTCGGCGTACCCCGACCCGAGGCGCGCGTGCGGGAGTTGATGCGGCGCTTCGACCTGGAGCGCTTCGCCTCGGTCAAGGCCGGACTGCTGTCGTCTGGCGAACAGACGCGCCTGGGCCTGGCCAAGGCACTGCTCAACGAACCGCGCCTGCTTCTGCTCGACGAGCCCACGGCCTCGCTGGACCCGGCCACCGCTCGCGACATCCGCGCCGAAATCATGGCCTACGCCGCGCGCGGCGAGGCCGGCGTGCTGTGGACCTCGCACAACATGAGCGAGATGGAGGAGGTCTGCGGGCGCGTGCTGTTTTTGTCGCGCGGGCGCGTGCTTCTGGAGGGCGACCCGCGCGCGCTGCCCGCCGAGCGCGGCTGCGCGAACTTGGAGGAACTCTTCGTGGCCGTCGCGCGGGAGCCGCTGACGCCGTGAACGCGCGCCGAATCCGCGCCGTGGTCCTGCGGCAGTTCTATCTGATGCGAGGCAGCCCCACGCGCGTGATCCCGCTGTTCGCGTGGGTGTGCGTGGACATGGCGCTGTGGGGGTTTTTGACCCGCTACCTGGGCCGACTGGCTCCGGCCGGAGGCTTTGTCGCAACCCTGCTTGGCTGCGTGCTGCTCTGGGATTTCTTCACCCGCGTGATGCAGGGCGTGACCACCGCGTTCTTCGAGGACGTCTGGTCGCGCAACCTGCTGAACTTCTTCGCCTCCCCCATGACCGTGGGCGACTATCTCGGCGGTCTGTTGGTCTCCAGCGCGCTGACCAGCGGCGTGGGGCTGCTCGCGATGATCGCGATGGCCCGCGTGGGCTTCGGCTGGACGCCGGGAGCGGCCGCGGCCGAACTCGCGCCGGCGCTGGCGGTCCTGTTCGTCTTCGGCATCGCTCTGGGCGCGGTCGCCGCGGGGCTGGTGCTGCGCCTGGGGCCCGCCGCGGAATGGTTCGTCTGGCCGATTCCGGCGATGATCGCGCCGTTCGCGGGAGTGTTCTATCCCGTCTCGGTTCTGCCCGCATGGATGCGAGTGCTCGCGCGCGCGCTGCCGCCGTCCTACGTGTTCGAGGTCCTGCGCGCCCGCGCGGCGGGCACCGCGCCGCCGCCCGGCGGCCTGGGCGCGGGCGCGGCGTTGGCCTTAGCCGACCTCGCGCTGGCCGCGGCCTTCTTTTTCGCCTCCCACCGCGCGGTGGTGCGCGACGGCCGCCTGGCCCGATCCGCCGCCGAAACCGCCGGCTGAGCGCCCTGGCGAGTTTTCCGTGCCCGTGCTACACTGGGCGCGTGGACGCCGAGAAGAAAGGTCTTTTCGCGGCCTGCGTGGTGCTCGCCGCCCTGATGATCGTGCGCGGGGCGTTCCGTGCCAAAGCCCCCCCCGACGCGTCTTTCGTTCCTCCGCGTTTTTCACGCGGCCAGGCCGCCTCGCCGCCCGCCCCATCTTCTTCCCCCGCCCCGGACGCGGCCCCGCCGGACGCGCCGCCGGTGCCGGTGCCGGCGCCCGCCGCGGCCGCTCGCGGCGCGCAGGCTCCTGGCGAGCGCCGTGTCGACGCTCCCAGCGACGAGACCGCCGCCTCCGCGGCCTCCCCCGCGCCCGCCGCCGGGGGAAGCTCCTTTCACGGTTTTTACGGCGGCTGGGGCGGCGCCTCGTCATCGAGCCGCTACAGCCCTCCAGGCTCGGCATCGGGCGCGAAATCCCCATCCTCCGACTCGCCCGGAGACTCCTCGACCTCGGGATCGCCGTCCGCCGGCGGGGCTTCCTCCGGCGGCGGGGGCGAAGGAGCGTCCAATGCGGCGACGACGGGCTCCGCCTCCGCGCCGAGTTCCGCGCCCGGCGCCTCGGCGGGATCGTCCGCGGGCGCGGGCGCAGCCGCCTCCGCCGCTTCCGGCGGCTCGCCGTCGTCGAGCCGCGGCGGAGGTCGCGCCATGCGCGGCGGCTCGGGCGGCAAACTCAGCGGCATGGGCGGAGGCAATTCCGGCTCCGGGCCCGGCGGCGGCGACAGCGACGGCGGCGGCGCCGCGGCCATGGCCGCCGCCGGATCGGCCGGCGACAAGCTGGCCTCCGCGGCCAAGGACCCCGGCAGCCAGGGCGGCGGCGACGCGCCGCCCGGCCAGATCGTGGGCGGCGCGGGCGCGGGATCTCCCGGCGGTGGAAGCGCGGGGGGCGGCGGCTCCGGCGGCGCAGGCGGCGGCGACGGCTCGGGCGGCGCGGCCGCTCCCGCCTCGGGCGCCGCGGGCGCCCCCGCGCCCACGGGAGGCGGAATGCCGTTTGGCATGGGCGGTCCCGGGGCCGGGGCGCTTGGCCCCGGCAGCGCCCAAGACATCACTCCGCTTCCGACGGTCGCGGGCAACCTCAGCTTCCCCTCGGCGTCCTCTGCGTCGCCTGGCTCCCCATCGTCGCCGTCCGCGACGAATTCTCCCGCGCTCGCCGCCGCGCAGGCGTTTCCATCGGCGCCCAACTCCGCCGCGAGCGTCTCCGTCAGAACCGAGACCGCCCCGGACGGTAAGCTGCTGGTCTTTTTCACATCCGGGCTCCGCATCGACGCCGACGGCTCCGGCGGCTGGTCCGTCCAGGCTGCGGGAAACGCCACGGACAATACCGCCCTGAAACTGAAGGGTCAATCGAGCCTGAACCCCGGAACCTTCCCCTACATCGCCATTCCCCTGAGATTGGCGCAACAAACGGGAGTTGGACTCGGCGACTACGCCGCCGTCAATTTCCACAACAAAATCGTGTACGCTCTCGTCGGAGACTACAGCAAGAATTCCGTTCTCGGAGAGGCGTCTCTCGTGGTCGCGAAATCGCTCGACATCAACCCCGACCCACAGACCGGCGGAGTGGGCGCGGGCGTGCGCTACGCGATCATCGCGAACTCCCACGACCAGACGCCGCCCAGCGATCCGAAAAAAGTCGAATCCCGCGCCGCCGCGCTGTTTAGCGGAACGAATCTGGCTGCGAAATGAGCGTCCGCGACGAGCGCGCGAAGGCCGTCATCGCCGCGCTCAGGCGCCTGTACCCGGACGCTTCCTGCGAACTGATCCACCACGACCCGCTGCAACTGCTCGTGGCCACGATACTCTCGGCGCAGTGCACCGACGCGCGCGTCAACGCCGTCACGCCCGCGCTGTTTTCGCGCTACGAGACCGCGTCGGATTTCGCCGCCGCCCGCGCGCCCGAGCTCGAGGGACTGATCCGTTCCTGCGGCTTCTACCGGATGAAGGCCAAGGCCATCATCGAGACGGCGACGGCCCTGCGCGACCGCTTCGGCGGGCGGGTGCCCGACCGCATGGAGGATTTGCTGACCTTGCGCGGGGTGGCGCGCAAGACGGCCAACGTGGTCCTCGGCGAAGCCTACGGCAAGGCCGAGGGCGTGGTCGTCGACACGCACATGAAGCGCCTGGCCTATCGGCTGGGGCTGAGCGACGAGTCGGACCCGGTCAAAGTCGAGCGCGACCTGATGGCCTGCGTGCCGCGCAAGAGCTGGATCTTCTTTTCCCACGCGACGATCCGCCACGGCCGGCGCGTGTGCCGAGCGCTGTCGCCCAAATGCGGAGAATGCTCCCTGCGCCGCCTCTGCCCTCAGCGCGGCGTCGACGCCGACTGACGCGCCGGCGCGCTTTGGCGGCGCCGGACGAGGCTAAGGCAAAGTCTGCGGCGCCGCGTCGATGACGGGCACATAGGCGTTGAGGCATTGCGCGCGGCCGTAGGTGCGCAGGTAGGCCATCGAGCGCAGCGCGCAGCCGTCGCTGCAGTTGAGGATGTCGTCGGGGGCGAGTTCCGGCTTATATTTGGGGCCCTGGTAGCGGACATTGTAGAACGCGGCGGCCTTCAGGTCCACGATCTTCTCGCGCGGCAAAGTCACCTCGATGTGGCCGGCGGTGGAGCTCATGCCGGCGCAGCCGCGGTCGAAGACGAAGATCGTCTTGGGCGGGATCAGCGACGCGTCCGAATCCTTGACGGTGGCCAGGTCCAGCCGGCGCACGTGCAGGCGCGCCTGCAAAGCGGGGTCGCGCTTGAGCGCGGAGTCCATCATGTAGGCGTCGGCCGAGCCGATGCCGATCTTGCCGATCTGCTCCGGCGCCTGCACCTCCGGCGGCAGGACGCCGGTCTTAATCAACGGCCACTTGGCTCCGTAATAGCAGGATCCGGCGAAGCCGCTGAGCAGGTGGCCGAAGCCGGCGACCTCATTTTTGATCTCCTCTTCACCGCGGGCTCGGGCCAGGGCGGACGGGCTGTCGGCGGCGTCGGCATCGGCCTCGATTCCTCCCAGTTGGGCACGCCGGGCGTCCCCGGGACGATACACTCAAAGCCCGGGTTTCGGCAAGGCGATGGACCTGCGCAAATGTGGAACTGAGACGGTCTTGAAACGCGCTTAAGAAGAACTTCAGCGGCCTCTGTCATACTGGAGGCGTGAGTACCAGCGCGTTGTCGGCGGCGGCTCTGGCGCTGAGCATCGCGGCGTCGCCGGCGCTCGCCGCGCACGCTCCCCACGCGCGCGCGGGAGAATTGGTGCAGGCGGCGTTGAAGAAAGTCCCGCAGGCGGATTTATCCGGCGTCGCCGTCGACATATCCGGCGCCGCGACGGGCCTGACGCTCGGCGGCGATTCGGACGCGGCGCTGCGCGCACTGATGGGCGTCATCGAATATTCCGCGCACTCCATGGCGGGCCGAAGCACGCGCCGCCTCTCGATCCGCATCGGGCGCAGCGGCACGAACGTGGACGTGGAGTTGCGCGACACCGGTCCGGGCGTGACCACCGCGGACCTGCAGGCGATATACGGCGGCGCGCCGGCCCCGCGTTCAACGCTGGCCCTGCTTTCCCGGTCCAACCGCCTGACCCAGTCCGTTGGAGGGCACTTGCTCATCGACAGCCAAGAAGGCGTAGGCTCGGACTATCTCGTCGAGCTGCCGCTGGGCGCAAAAGCGGGAGAGACCGTCGCCCAGCGCTGAGACGAGAAGGCCGGCGCACGGCGCTATTTCGCAGCGGGCCGCTCGGCGCGCAGACGGAAACCGTTCGCGCTCAGCACCGCGCCGGAAACGATCTTCGCGTTGTCGACCGCGTCCAGTTCCATGACGAGGCGCCGCCCCTGGGAGACGAGAACCTGCGACACTCGGTCTCCGACGGACGGGTAAGCGCCGTCGCCGTGATCGGTGACGAGCATCATGCTGAAGCCGTCGGGACCCTCATAATAGCGCTCCGTGTAGCCCGACTCGTAATCGTTGCGGCCCCAATCACGGCAGCCGGCGTAAGCCAGCGTGACCGGTCCGGCCGCGCCGGGCGCGGTCAACGCGTAGGGCGTCTCCAATTCGGAAGCGGGCCCGCAGGAATCCGACACGGACGCATTCACGGTGGGCGGCGCGGCGACGGGAACGGCCGCGGGCGTGGCCACGGAGGAGGCGCCGGCGGCAAGAGCCGCGGCCGGAACCGCGAGCGCCTGAGAAAAAGAGGCGTCGACGGAAGACGGCGGCGTCGCGGCGGCGGAGCCTGCGGCGAAAACGACGAGCGTCGCGAGATGGATTTTGATCATGCCGTCAGTCTATCACACCGCGGAAATTCCAAAGCGGCGCCGGAGTGACGGCGGCGCCCGCCAAAAGACCTGGAGCGCGCGGCCCCATTGGTCCCGCGTTCACGGCGACGCCGGCTGAAACGGCCTCAGCTCTTCGGCACGAAAGTGAAAGTGCAGAAATACCACAGTTCGGGCTCGCCCGGCCGGCCGTGGGAGGTCGTCTGCGCGATCCACTGCTGGCGGCAGGAGGTGTCGCCGATCGGCGAGACCGGATACGAATACCACCACAACAGATCGTTGATGTGAACGGTGAAATGCGCCAGCCTCCCGGACACGCGGCAGGCCTTTCTCGTCGGCCCGAAGGGATCGCCGCTGACCTGCGACTGCTCGCACGACGGCGCGCCGCCGGCGGCGACCAGTCGATTGTAGATGTCGGGCGCGTTCGAGTTGTTGGAGGCGATCGTGCGCTCGACGGGAGCCGCGACGACCGCCGCGACCGCCGCCGCCTTCGAGAAGAACTCCGTGTCCGACGAAGGCGCCGGGGCGGCCGAAACCGCCGACGCGGACGCGAAGATCAGGAAAAAACCGAGTCGAGCCATCGTGAACCCTCCGCCGCGGCGCGCGCGGCCCGGCGTCATTAGACCGCGCGGCCGGGGCGTAAAAACGACGGAAGACGCAGCATCCGGCCCAGTTCGTTCGCCTCTTCGGCGTGGAGAAACCTGGAAAATCGCAATCCCAACGGGTAGGCGATCAGGGCCGCCGTCCGGACGACCGGCCCGAACGCGGACGAAACGGCCCAGAGAAATCCCGTCCACGCGCCAAGCGCCGTCAGCCTTCGCCATTCATAGGGCGTCGCGCGCGTGCGCCGCCCGAGCCACCAGACCGCCGCCGCCATCGCGGCGTAGGCCACGCAGGTGGCCCACGCCGCCGCCATCATGCCCCAGCGCGGGATCAGGGCCACGTTGACGCCGATGTTGATCAGCGCGCCGATCCAAGTCGCCACGCCCACCGAGGTCATGCGCTTGTCGATCATGAGCGGCGCCAGCATCACGTAGTAGAGGCCGTTGAACAGGTAGCCCAGCGTCACCACCGGCACGATCGCCAGGCCGCTCCAATACGCGCGGCCAAACAGCGCATGGCCGAAGAAAATCGGAGCCCGAGCCAGCGGCCCGACGAACAGCGCGATGGCCAGAAACGCCCAGCCGGCCAGGACGGCAAAATAGGTCAGCACGCGCGCGATGAGGCGGTCCACGCCGTCGCGCTCCGCGCGCTCGAGCACGAACGGCTTCCAGGCCTGATCGAACATGCTCACGAACAGCATCATCAATATGCCGAGCTTGTAGCAGCTTCCGTAGATGCCCGCCGGCCCCAGGCCCGCCAGCCGCGTCATGATCGGCCGGTCGGCGACTTGCACCACCATCGAGCCCAATCCCGCCGCAGCCAGCGGCAGGCCGAATTTCAGCATTCCGGAAAGCGCCGCGCGGCTGGGAGAGGCCAGAAGAGAAACCAGCGTCGGCGCCGTCAGCAGGAGGCTCGCCGCCGAGGCCGCGAGGTTGGCCAAGAAGACCCCGCGCACGCCCCAGCCCCAGCGCGCGACGAACACCCAGGACAGAAGCAGCGTCAGGGCGATGTTGAAGACCTTGATCGTCGCGTAGGTTCCGGCGCGGTGCGCGCCCCGCAGTTCGGTGAACGGAATCAGCGCCGCCGCGTCCAGCGCCAGAATCCACGCCGCCAGGCGCACGACGCCCGCCGCCGACGGCGCGCCGATTCCCGCCGCGATCGGCGCCGCGAGCAGATGAATGGCCGCGGAGGCCGCCAGCGCCAGCGCCGCGACCGCGCCCCAGGCCGCCGTGAAAGCCCCCGGATCGGGCTTGCCCGCGCGCCGCCCCAAGCGCAGGTAGGCCACGTCCAGTCCCAGCGCGTAGAGCACGGCCAAGAATCCGATGTAGGAATAGACCGTCTGCACGACGCCGCTCTCGGCGGGCAAAAGCAGGTGCGTGAACAACGGCGTCAGCATGAAATTCAGCATCTTGCCGACGACCGTGGACAGCCCGTAGATGGCCGTCTCCTTGGCCAACCCCTTGAGCTCGCGCAACATCCCGTCAGGATACCAAACGCGAACGGTCGCGGCGAAAAGACGAGCGCCCCGGGCGCGGGCCCGGGGCGCTCAAGGCCGACGGACGGCTCTCAGGCCGCCAGCGGCTTGCGCGCGCGCGCGACGGTCTCACCGATCTCGGAGAGGTTCTCGACGACCGTGACGCCGGCCGCCCGCATCGCCGCGATCTTGGACGCGTGCGTGCCGGCGCCTCCCTCGACGATGGCGCCCGCATGGCCCATGCGTCGGCCCTCCGGGGCGGCCTTGCCGGCGATGAAGCCGAACACGGGCTTGGTCATCTTTTCCTTGAAGAAGCGCGCCGCCTCCTCCTCCGCCGAACCGCCGATCTCGCCGATCATGACGACGGCCTCGGTGGCGGGGTCGGCTTCGAACTTGGTCAGGATGTCGGTGAAACTCGAGCCGTTGATCGGATCACCGCCGATGCCCACGACCGTGGACTGCCCCAGGCCGCGCTTGGTGAGCTGATCGACGGCCTCGTAGGTCAAGGTTCCCGAGCGGCTGACCACGCCGATGGGCCCGGGCTTGTGGATGAAGCCGGGCATGATGCCGGCCTTGCACTGGCCCGGCGTGATGACTCCGGGACAGTTGGGACCGACCAAAGTGATCTCGCGCCCCGCCTGCGCGCTCGCGATCAGCGCGCGCTTGACGCGCGCCATGTCCAGCACCGGGATGCCCTCGGTGATGCAAATGATCGTCGCGCAGCCCGCGTCGGCGGCCTCCAGGATCGAGTCCGCCGCGAACGGCGCCGGCACGAAGATCAGCGACACATTGGCGCCGGTCTCGCGCACCGCGTCGTGAACGGTGTTGAACACCGGCCGGTCCAGGTGCGTCTGGCCGCCGCGCCCGGGCGTGACGCCGGCCACGATCTGCGTGCCGTAGTCGATGCACTGCTTGGCGTGGAAAGTCCCCGCCGAGCCGGTAAATCCCTGTACGACGATTTTCGAGTTCTTGTCGAGTATGATGGACATGTCAGCGCGCCGCCTCCACCGCTTTTTTTGCCGCGTCCCACAGTTCGTCGGCCTGGATGATCGCAATTCCCGATTTGGCCAGGATGTCCTTGCCCGCGGCCACGTTGGTGCCCTGCAGGCGCACGACCAGCGGCACCTTCAGCTTGATCTTCTTGAGCGCGCCGACGACTCCGGCCGCGATCATGTCGCACTTGACGATGCCGCCGAAGATGTTGATGAGCACCGCCTTGACCTTCTTGTCCTTGAGGATGATGCCCAGCGCCTTGGTCACGCGCGCCTCGTCGGCGGTGCCGCCGACGTCAAGGAAGTTCGCGGGGCTGCCGCCGGCCAGCGCGATGGTGTCCATCGTGCCCATCGCCAGGCCGGCGCCGTTGACCATGCAGCCGATAGTTCCGTCGAGCCCGACATAAGAGATGTCGGCCTTCTTGGCCTCAAGCTCCAGAGCGCTGGCCTCGTGGTCGGTCTTTTTGGCCAGTTCGGGCTGGCGAAACAATGCGTTGTCGTCGGTGATGACCTTGGCGTCCAGCGCCATCACTCCCTTGGGCGTCAGGATCAGCGGATTGATCTCGAGCATGGAGCAGTCCAGCTCCAGGAACGCCTTCACCAACGCCTTTGCGGTCGCCACGAACGCCCCCACTCGGTCGGCGGGAACGCCCAGCGCGAAGGCCAGGCGACGGCCCGCGAAATCGCGCAGGCCGGAGGTCGGATCGACCGTCAGGCGCACGATGGACTCGGGCTTCTCGGCGGCCAGCGTCTCGATCTCCATGCCGCCCTGCGCCGAAGCGATGATCGTCGGCGCGGCGGCCTTGCGGTCCATGACGACCGAGAAATAGAGCTCGCGCTCGATCTTGACTCCGCCCTCGATCAAGAGCTCCCGGACCTTGATCGCCTGTCCGTGGGTCTGGTGGGTGATCAGGTCCATGCCGATCATCGCCTTGGCCAGCGCGGCCGCCTCTTTCGGGGTCTTGGCCAGCTTGATGCCGCCGGCCTTGCCGCGTCCGCCGGCCAGCACCTGGGCTTTCAACACCCATGGCGCCTTGCCGGCGCGCTTGAGCGCCGCGGCGACCTGCGCGGGCTTGGCGATCACCCCGCCGCTGGGGGGCACGGCCACCCCGCGCGCGCGCAGGATGTCCTTGGCCTCGTGTTCGAGCAGTTTCATGTGTTCTCCTGGCCTAGGCGACGGTCCATGTCTCGGGTCCGTTGAGGATTTTCTGAAGGTCGGGCGCCTTCTCGGATTTCGCACGCTCGATCTGTCCGTTCATCAACTCGTGCAGCGGCGGGCGCGACACGCAGCGCAACACCCCCTGGACCACGGGCTCGCCCATGTGCGCGAGCGCGTAGGCGGCCGTCGCGGGGGCCTGCTCGTCGTGGACGAGCAGGTCCTGGGGCGGACTGGCCGGATCGAAGGAGACGACTTCGAAGTCGAACCCCTTCTGGCGCAGGCCCTTGTCCCGGTTCTTGCCGAAAATCATCGGCCGGCCGTGCGCGAGCTTCAAGGTTTTTTCGTCGCGCACGTCCTTGGCCGCGACCGAATCCCAAGCGCCGTCGTTGAAGACGACGCAGTTCTGGAAGATCTCGACGAACGCCGAGCCCTTGTGGCGCGCGGCGCGCCCGAGAACGTCGGTCAAAAACGGCAGGTCGGTGTCGATCGCGCGCGCCACGAAGGAAGCCTCGCTGGCCAGCGCCACGGCGATCGGATTGAGCGGCGCATCGATGGTGCCCATCGGCGAGGACTTGGTCTTCTTGCCCAGTTCCGAGGTCGGCGAATACTGGCCCTTGGTCAGGCCGTAGATGCGGTTGTTGAACAGCAGGATTTTCAAGTCCACGTTGCGGCGCAGCGCGTGGATCAGGTGGTTGCCGCCGATCGACAGCGCGTCGCCGTCGCCGGTGATGACCCAGACCATCAGGTCGGGCCGCGCGCACTTGACGCCGGTGGCCACCGTCGGAGCGCGGCCGTGGATGGAATGGAAGCCGTAGGTGTTCATGTAGTACGGGAAACGCGACGAGCAACCGATGCCCGACACGAAGACCGTCTTCTCGCGCGGCACGCCCAGGCCGGGCAAGACCTTCTGCACCGTGGCCAGGATCGCGAAGTCGCCGCAGCCCGGGCACCAGCGGACCATCTGATCGGACTTGAAGTCCTTGGCCTGCAGGACGGGGCCGGAGGCCGGCAAGGTTTCGATTTCGTCTTTCACATCGGCCATGTCAGCGGGCCTCCTTGAGCAAATTCTCGACTCCGGCTTCGATCTCCGACACCTTGAAAGGCTGGCCCTTGATCTTGTTGAGGCCGACGGCGGGGATCAGGTACTTGGCGCGCAGGACCTTCAGCAGCTGGCCCATGTTGAGCTCGGGCACCAGGACCTGCTTGAAGCCAGACAATATGTCGCCCAAATCCGGCGGCAACGGGTTGAGGTGGCGCAGATGCACGGCCGAGACGGAACGACCGGCCTTCTGCAGGTTCTGCACGGCCGCGGTGATGGCGCCGTAGGTGCCGCCCCAGCCCACCAAGAGGACCTCGCCCTTGCGCTCGCCGAGAATCTCGGTGGGCGCGATCTCCTGGGCGATCTTGTTGACCTTCGCCGCGCGCAGGCGGACCATGCGCTCGTGATTGTCGGGATCATAGGACACGTTGCCGGTCACGTCCTGCTTTTCGATGCCGCCGATGCGGTGCTCGTAGCCCTTCATCCCGGGCGCGACCCACGCGCGGGCCAGGGTCTCGGGATCGCGCTTGTAGGGCTTCCAGTCGGCGATCGGCGCAACGGCCGCGGGTCCGAACTTCGCCAGCGCGCCGGCCGAAGGCACCAGCCACGGCTCCGAGCCGTTGGCCAAGTAGCCGTCGGTCAGAAGGAAAACCGGGGTCATGTACTTGACGGCGAGGCGGCACGCCTCGTAGACCATGTAGAAGCAGTCGCCGGGAGTGGCCGCGGCCAAAACGGGGACCGGGCACTCGCCGTTGCGGCCGTAGAGCGCCTGGAGAAGGTCGGCCTGCTCGGTCTTGGTCGGCAGCCCCGTGGAAGGCCCGCCGCGCTGGACGTTGAGCACGACCACCGGCAGTTCGGTCATCACGGCCAGGCCGATGGCCTCGGATTTCAGCGCGATGCCGGGACCCGAACTCGTGGTGATGGCCAGGTTGCCGGCGAAAGACGCGCCGATCGCCGAGCCGATGGCCGCGATCTCGTCTTCGGCCTGGAAGGTCTTGACGCCGAAGTTCTTGTGCTTGGAGAGCTCATGCAGCACGTCGGAGGCCGGCGTGATCGGATACGAGCCCAGCCACAGCGGCAGCCCCGAGTTGGCCGAGGCGGCCACGAAGCCCAGCGCGGTGGCCTCGTTGCCGGTGATGTTGCGGTAGGTGCCGGGCTTGATGGGCGCCTTGCGCACGCGGTAGTGGTGGCCGAAAAGTTCCGCGGTTTCGGCGTAGGCGTTGCCGGCGTGCAGGGCGCGGCGGTTGGCCTCCACGAACTTGGGATTTTTCTTGAACTTGTCCTCGATCCAGCGCAAGGTCGCGTCGAGCGGGCGATCGTAGAGCCAATACATCATGCCCAGCGCGAAGAAGTTCTTGCAGCGCTCGGTCTCGGTCGGCGTCAGGCCAAGCCCCTCGAGCGCGTTGCGCGTCAGGCGCCCCAGTTCCACCGTGATCACGCGCCAATCGGAGAGGCTGCCGTCGTCGAGGGGGTTTTTCTCGTAGCCGGCCTTGGTCAGATTCGCCTGGCCGAAGGTGTCCTTATTGAGCAGCAGGATGCCGCCTTTCTTCACGTCCTTGACGTTGGCCTTGAGCGCGGCCGGGTTCATCGCCACCAGCACGTCCGGCGCGTCGCCGGGAGTCAGCACCTGGCGGGAGGAAAACTGGATCTGGAAGCCGGACACGCCGGCGGTGGTGCCCACGGGGGCGCGGATCTCGGCGGGATAGTCGGGCAAAGTGGACAGGTCGTTGCCTGCGAAGGCGGTCGTCGAGGTGAACTGCATTCCGGTCAACTGGATGCCGTCTCCAGAGTCTCCGGCGAAGCGAATGACGGCGGATTCGATGTCTTCGATCGGCAGGGATTTCGTCGCGGCGTCGCTCATTTTTGGTCTCCGTTGCGCGGCCCCAGGCCGCCGCGAGGCTATTCTAGCGCCGGACGCCGTCGCGATTCAATTGATCCAGATCAACGATCAAGAGCGGATCCATCAATGACAAAGATGACGCGGCCGGGGCTTCCGGGACCGCTTGCGGAGCGCGCCGACGGCCGGATTTCCCCGACTTCACGGCCTTCCCGGCTCGCCGCCGCGACGGGGCCAAGCGTCGCAATCGGCGCGCCCATCGGGTCATGCGCCGCATGGCCGGACTCATCACGGAAAGCCTCGCCCAGGCCGAGTCCTCGGACGCGGAAAACGCCGCGGGCGCGACGGCGGCGGCCGAGGCAATCGCTCCATCGCACGGCGCGAAAACCGCCGGAACATAAGGACGCGGCGCCCAAGCCGCGGCCTGCGGCGGCGGGCCCGCGTCCGGGCCGCGATCCGACGCCGCCGCTCGACCCATGCCCAACAGCGACGACAGCGCGCTCTCCTGGGCCGGGGCCGAAGCCGGGGAGAGCGCGAGGAACGCGAACGCGATCAAGATGGCATCCTTCATCGCGACCATCATAGCCCCCCGCGCGGGGACTCGGACAGGGACCGGCGGGGAAGGCGCGCGCCGCCAAGAGACCCGGCCGCCGATGGGACCGGCTTAGTTTCTCAGGTTGAACTGCATCGTCGTCGCACCGCAGTCGATGATGTCGCCTTCCTTTAGGAGGATGGAGCCGGAGATCTTGGAGCCGTTGACGACCGGATAGCCGTCGGCCACCGCCACCAGAACGAATCCCTCGGGCTTACGATGCACCGACGCGGCGACTTCCGGCGCGGAGCCGAAAAGGCCCGTTCCCTTGATCGGGATGTGGACTCGGTCGGATTTCCCGATGTAGGTGGAAGTGCCCTTGAGTTCGTATTCGGGCTCGCCGACTCCGCCCTTGAGTATCCTCAGCCACGCCGACGCCTGCTTTTCGCCGGAGACGACCGGGGGCTCCTCTTTTTTCGGCGCCGGCGCCGGCGGCGGCGGAGCGACGGGGGCGGCCGCGGCCGGAGCGTCGCCGATGAACACGAGCGCGTGCTTGGCCACGCCGATGACGTCCCGGTCCTTGATGTCGGCGCTCTTGACCCGCTTTTCGTTGACGAAGGTTCCGTTGGTCGAATCGAGATCCTCGACGGCGAACGCCCCCCCGCGGCGCAGGATTTTGCAGTGGTGTCCGGAGACCGCGGGGTTGTCGACGACGACGTCGTTGTCGGGCTTGCGCCCGACGGTCAAGACATCCTTGTCGATCTCGATTTCCCGGATCACCGCCGCGTTGAATTTCAAAATCAGTTTCGGCATCGACTCTCCCCCTAACGGGTGAACAGCCGCGAGACGAGGCCTTTGACCCCGCCTTCCGGCGCGTCCTCCTGGATTCGAGCGGCCACGACCGTCACGTTGTCCACGCCGCCGGCGGCGCACGCCCGGGCGATGAGCGCGTCGACGATCTCCTTGGGATGCGCCTGCGCGCGCGCGCCGACGATCTTCTCGACCTCGCCGTCGGACACCATCTTGAACAGGCCGTCCGTGGCCAGAACGACGATGTCACCGGCCTGGAGCGCGTGCTCGGACACGTCCACCTTTACGTCCGCCTCGGCGCCCAGCGCCCGCGTGAGGATGTTCTGCAGGTTCGAGCGCGCGGCCTCCTCGGCGGTGATCTGCCCGCTGCGCACCTGCTCGGCGACGAGAGAATGGTCCTGCGTCAGCGCCGTCAGCGCGCCGCGCCGCCACAAATAGAGCCGGCTGTCGCCGACATGGGCCACGGTCAAGACCTCGGGCCCGACGAAGGCCGCGACCACCGTGGTTCCCATGCCCGCGTCGCGCGGGAACTGCCGCCCCTTTTCGTAAATCAAACTGTTGGCGTGCTTGATGAAAAACTCCAGCCGCCGCGCCGACGCGGAAAGCCCGGGAAGCGGCGCGCCCGGGGGCTCGATCTTGGCGCTTTGGCGCGCGAAATCCAGGATCGTCTTGGCCGCCAGTTCCGCCGCGACCTCGCCGGAATTGTGCCCGCCCATCCCGTCGGCCACCAGCAACAGCCCGAGGGACTCGTCGTAGACGAAGGTGTCTTCGTTATTGAGGCGCACCTTGCCCGGGTCGGTCGCGCCGGCGATCGCGGCGGCCCTCGCCGGGCTCATGACGGCTTCCTCGCGGGCGGCGGCACGGACGCGCCCCCGATTCCGGCCCGCGTGCCCAGTTCGATGCGCAATCCGCCCGTCGGCGCCGAGTCCGGCGGCGGCTCGGCGAAGGTCGTCTCGGCCACGGGCACGGGGGCAACCGGCATCGTGATCGTCTTGTCATTGGCGAGCACGCCGGGAACGGCCTCCAAAGTGATCGTCTCATCGGCGGCGGCCGGCGCCGAGTCCTCGGACGCGGGCGCAACCTCAGGCGCGGATGCGATCGCGTCGAGTTCGGCGGCGGCGGCCTCCGCGCTCTCGGGTTCGGCCGCGATTTGCGCCGTCTCCGTCACCTCCACGGCCTCGACGACTTCCTCCGCTTCGACGACCTCGGTCGTTTCGGCCGCCGCGGCGGTCTCGGCGATGGGCGGCGTCGCCGGAACCGGCATGGTGGACTCCTCGGTTTTTTCCGGCGGCGGCACGAACACCGGCGCGCGCTTCTGCTCGGCGGGCGCGGCGGGAAGGACTTTCTCCAGCGCCCCGGCCTTCAGTTCCGCCAGCGCGGAACGCAGGGCAGCGGCCAGTTCCGAGCCGCGCTGGTAGCGTTGGGCGGGATTTTTGGCCAGCCCCTTGTCGATGACCGCCTTCAGCGAGGCGGGCAAGTCCGGGCGCAGCAGGCGGATGTCGGGGTGAGGGTCGTTGGCGATTTGGAACAAAAGCGTTCCGATGCCGTCGCCGCCCCGGAAGGGCTTTTCCCCCGTCAGCAGCTCGAAAATCGCCACGGTCAAAGAGAACAGGTCGGAGCGCCCGTCGACCTTGCGCCCGGCGACCTGTTCCGGGCTCATGTAGGACGGAGTGCCCATCACGGTACCGGTGGCGGTCTTCGAGGACGCGGTGATGCGCGCGATGCCGAAGTCGGCGACGCGAATCGAGCCGTCCTTGAGCAGCATCACATTGGCGGGCTTGATGTCGCGATGGACGATGCCCTGGCGGTGCGCGTAATCGAGCGCGTCGGCCACGATCGCCCCGTATTCCAGGACTTTGTCCGCCGGCAGAAGAGCGTTCTTGACGGTGTAACGGGTGAAATCGTGCCCGTCCAAGAGCTCCATGGCGATGTAGGCGACCTCGCTTTCCTCGCCCGCGTCGAAAATGCGCACGATGTTGGGATGGTTGAGCGTTCCGGCGGACTCGGCCTCGCGAAAGAAGCGCTCCTTGACTTCCTTGGACGCCGCCCCCTCGCCGTCGTCGAGCATCATCGTCTTGATCGCGACCTGGCGGTTGATCTTGGGGTCCCGGCCCAGGTAGACGACGCCCATCGCGCCGCGGCCGAGCTCCTTTTCAAGCTCGTAGCGGCCCAAGGTCGGCTTGGCGCCGCCGACGACGGTCAGCAACGCCGTGGCGTCCCTGCGCCCACCCACGCCGCCGAACACCGCGCCGTCGGAGGCGGCCTTGAGCGTGTCGATCTTCTTGGCCGCGTCCTTGTATTTGGGGTCTTCCGCGACGATGTGGCCGAGGACCGCCGCGGACTTCGAGAACATCCGCTTGCGCTCGAAATCGAGGGCCAAATTGTAGAGGAGTTCCTTCATCGCGTCGTCGAGCGGGCAGAGACGGAATTTCTCGAAGGCCAAATCCAGCATGCCCTGGCCCTGAAAGGACAGGCCCAGCATCTTGTTGGTCTCGATGGCCGAGGCCTCGACGAGTTCCTTGCCCTTCTCCGTGAGAAGCAGTTGGCGAGACACGATCACGAGGTAGCCGGCCAGCAGAAGCCCCAGCGCGTAGGCGATTTTCAGCCACTGGCCCTGGGTGAAGTAGAAGGTCCCCGTCGCGACCACGCCCACGGCGATGGTCAAGCTGACCACCAGCCCCCAGAACGCGCGCAGGCGCGGCAAGAGGAGCATCAAAAAAAGGCCGATGCCGGCCAGCATCGCCCATTCGGCTTGACGCGCCCAGGGAGGACGCACCAGGAAATGCCCGTGGACCATGTTCTCGGCGGCTTGCGCGATGATCTCGATGTCGGGCATGCGCCCGCCCAGGGGCACGGCCAGGTCGTTGCCCACGCCGCTGGCCGTGGGCCCCACGATCACGAGCTTGTCCTTGAAATAGTCGGCGCTCAGCGTCCCGGACAAGACCTGCTGGAAGGACACGCGCTTGATCGTCTTGGCGCCCGGCGGGCCCAGGAAGGTGATCGGCATCATCCCGTTGGAGTCCAGCGGCACGCGCAGGCGCCCCGCGGAAACGGCCCCGCCGGCGAGCTTCAAATCGGACGCGCGCGCCCCCGAAAATCCCATCGCCAGCCGCAGCGCCAGGGACGGATAGAGGAAGCCCGCGTGAAAGACGACCGGGGCGTCCCGCCTCAGCACTCCGTCGGGCTCGGCGTAGAGATTGGCGAACGCCACGCCCTCCGCCGCGGAAGCGTAGGCGGCCAGCGGCGCCACGGCCTTGGTCTCGCGAACGATCCCGGGCGGCGCAACCGCCGCCCGGACGGCGGAACTGGAAACCTCGGGCGCAAGCGCGTTGGACTTCTCGCCGGCCGGGTTGGGCACGAACGACAGCGGCAAGATCACGCTTCCGGCCTCCCGAATGGAGGCGATGAGGCGCGCGTCGGTGTCGAGCGCGGCCGCGGCCGAGGATATCTCGGCGCCGAAATCGACGCCGCGGCGCTCCACCAGGCGTCGCCGGGCTTTCAAGTCCTCGAAGCGCGAGCCCAACGCCTTGAGCTCATCCAAGCCCGCGTCGCGCTCGGGCTCGGAATAGAGGATGTCCAGGCCGACCACGCGCGGATGCTGCTTGGCGATCGCGTCCAGGGCCCGGGCCACCAGCGAGCGCGGCCACGGCCAGCGTCCCAATTGGGCGATGGAGTCGTCGTCGATGGCCACCAGCACGATCTCCTCGGGCGTCTTCAGCGACGCCAGCAGGGAGGAGCGCAGATCGTAGGCCTTGTACTCCAGGGACGCCAGCGGCCCCCACCCGGCCGCGTACGACAGGCACGCGGCCGCGGTCAAGATCGCTCCCAAGGCGGCGTCGATCAGGAGCCCCTTTTTCTTTTTCATCGATTGGCCGTCGTCCGGCGCGGGCTAAGTGTAGCGGACCACCCCCACCCTGTCAATGGCGCCGGCCGAAAC
>JAJZQS010000031.1 GCA_021806745.1 bacterium | reverse complement strand
TCCTCAAGGATTACGGCTTCTGGGGCTATCCGATGGCCTTCGTCTACGCGCTGTGCGGAGGCTTGCGCCTGGCGCGCTTCAACGCGATGGCCCACGACGGCCACGGCTCCAAGTCGCACTTCACCGGACTGCCCATTCCCGGCGGCGCGGGATTTTTGGCCAGCTTCGTGCTGCTCTATCAGATCATCGAGGAGGGCCGCCCCGCTCACACCTGGGCCTTCCTGATGGAGCGCATCCCGCTGCTCTACGGCCTGGCGCCTTTCATGATGATCGCCATCGCGCTCTTGATGGTGTCGACGATCCCCTATCCTGCCTTCAAGCAGCCCGGCGTCCTGCGTCCCAAGTCCCTCCCGGCCATCCTGGTCCTTCTGGGCATCGGATTTCTGATCTTCGACTACCCGCTGATGGTGATCTTCGTCGTGTTCTTCTTCTACGTGCTGCTGGGGCCCGTGTCTTGGCTGGCGAGGCTGGCGGGGCGCGCGGTCGGCTGGCGGCCCGCGCCCCACTCGGACGCGCACGACGACGCCGGGGAGCATCTGTGAGCGGCGTCTTGCCCCTCAAGCGCTTGGACCCCGCCGCCGTCTTGCCCACCCGCGCGCATCCCGACGACGCGGGGCTCGATCTCTACGGCCTGGAGGACGCCACGCTCGCGCCGGGCGAGGGCGCGCTTCTGCGCACCGGAGTGGCCGCCGCGATCCCCGCCGGCCACGTGGGCCTGGTCTGCGACCGCTCGTCTCTGGCGCGGCGGGGCCTCAAGACCGCGGGCGGCGTCATCGACGCGGGCTACCGCGGCGAGCTCGGGGTCGTGGTCTGGAACCTGTCGCGCGAGCCGCAGTCGGTGCGTCGCGGCGAGCGCGTGGCCCAGCTTCTGGTGATCCCCATCGCCACGCCCGCGCCCGCGGAGACCGCCGAGCTCGGCGCCACCCCGCGAGGCGCCGGGGGCTTCGGCTCCACCGGCCGCTGACGCGGCCGCTATTCCTTTCTCGGAAACAGCGCCGGGCCCTTCTGGATCTGGCCCGTGCGCGAGTTCACGCCGGCCAGGACGTCGTCGGCCGTCAGCGCGTCGGGAAAGCGCCGAACGCCGAGCTGGGCCTGCATCTCCGCGGCCTTGCGCGGCATGAACGGCTCGATCCAGCCCGCGACCACGCGCAGCGAGTGGATCAGGTCGAAGAGCACGAGCGCGCACTTGTCCTTGTCGGTCTTGGCCAGCTTCCAGGGCGCTTGCTCGTTGACGTGCGCGTTGAGCTCGCGGATCGTCTCCCAGATCAGCTCCAGCGCCCCGTGGAAATCGAGCGCGGCCACCCGAGCCGAGATGTCCCCCGCGCGCGCGGCGGCGCGGCGCGAGCAGGCGTCGCCGCCCTCGGGCGCCTTGGCCGGGAGCTCGCCGCCCAGATACGAGTCGGCCATGTTGACCACGCGCGAGACGAGGTTGCCCAGGTCGTTGGCCAGCTCGGCGTTGTAGCGCTTCTTGAGCGCCGCCGTCGAGAAGTCGCCGTCGTTGCCGAAGGGCATCTCGCGCAGCAGGAAGTAGCGGAACGCGTCGACGCCGAACTCGCGCGTGACCTCGTAGGGGTCGACGAAGTTGCCCAGCGACTTGGACATCTTCTTGCCCTCGACCGTCCACCAGCCGTGCGCGAACACCCGCCCCGGCAGCGGCAGGCCCGCGGCCATCAGCATCGCCGGCCAGATCACCGCGTGGAAGCGGAAGATCTCCTTGCCCACGATGTGGACGTCGGCCGGCCACAAGTCCTGCGCGCCGCCGGCCGCCGACCAGTAGTTGATCAGCGCGTCGAACCAGACGTAGATCGTGTGCTGCTCGTCGCCGGGCACGGGGACGCCCCACTTGACCTTCGTGCGCGACACAGAGATGTCCTCGAGCCCGTCCGAGACGAAGCGCGCGATCTCCGGCGCGCGCGACGCCGGCGCCAGGAACTCCGGGTGAGCGCGGTAGTGCTCGAGCAGGCGCGGCCCGTAGGCCGAGAGCCTGAAGAAGTAGGTCTCCTCGGACAGGCGCTGAAGCGGCTTGCCGGACTCCGGGCCGAGCAAGACCCCGCCCGGGCCGCGGACCGCGTCGGATTCCTTGACGTAGGATTCGCCGACCACGTCGTAGAGGCCCTCGTAGCGGCCTTTGTAGATGTCGCCGGACTTCTGAAGGCGCGAGAACAGCTCCTGGACCTTGTCCTCGTGGCGCTTCTCGGTGGTGCGGATGTAGTCGTCAAAGGAGATGTCCAGGTGCTTCCAGAGCTCGCGGAACTTGGCCGAGGTCTGATCGCAGAAATCCAGGTTGTGCCGTCCGGCGGCCTTGGCCGCCTCCTCGATCTTCTGGCCGTGCTCGTCGGTGCCGGTCAGCAGGTGGACGCGCTCGCCTCTCGCGCGGCGAAAGCGCGCCAGGACGTCGGCGGCGACCGTGGTGTAGGCGTGGCCGATGTGCGGGGCCGCGTTGACGTAGTAGAGCGGGGTGGTCACGAAGTATTTTTTCATGATCGGGGGGAGGCGCTCTCGGCCTCGAGCGCGGCGAGCGTCAAGATCAGCTTCGGGTCGGCGTTGGCGCGCAGCGCCGCGCGCAGGCGCGCCAGCTCCAGCAGCGCGGGCTCGACGGCGGAAAACGGGGCCTCGCCGTCGAGGTGGCGCCGGCGCAGGCGCTGCCCGAGCGAGAACAGCGCCCGCTCCACGCGCGCGCGCGCGGCGTCGAGTCCGCGGGGAAGCGAGTCGGCCGCGGAGACCGCGGCCAGCGGCCCGCCCTCGGGAAGCGGGTCGTCCTCGGCCAGCTCCAGCGCGCGGCCCGCCGAGCCGTCGCACAGCGCCGAGAGCGAGCGGGCGCGCGCGGCGTCGAGCCCGCGCGCGGCGAGGATATCCTCCAGCACCGCGGCGGGCAGCGGGCCGAAGGGCACCGCGAAGCAGCGCGAGACCACGGTCCGGGGCAGGCGCTCGCGCGCGCTCGCGCACAGGATCCAGAGCGTGGACATAGGCGGCTCCTCGACGATCTTGAGCAGCGCGTTGGCGGCCTCGGCGCTGAGGCGCTCGGCGTCGGGCACGACCGCGACCTTCCAGCCGCCGAGCATCGATTTGAGCTCCATCTCCGCGCGCAGGCGCCGCACGGTGCCCACCTTGATCGTGCGCTGCTTGGCCGGCTCGTCGTCCTCGAGCGCGGCCTGGTAGCGCTCGTCGGCCACGCGCGCGTCGGGATGGGTCCCGCCGTCGACGGCGCGGCAGTCCGCGCACTCGCCGCAGGAGGCCTCGCCGGTGAACGGGCGTTCGCGGCAGACCAGGGCCTTGGCCGTCTCGAGCGCGGCCAGGCGCTTGCCCACCCCGTCGGGGCCCACGAACAGCAGCGCCGCGGGCAGGCGTCCGGAGGCGAGCAGGCCCTCCAGGGTCTTGGCCGCGCGCGGCTGGCCGAGCAGGCGGTGGAGCCTCACGCGCCCGCCCTCAGGGCGCGGGCGAGGATGTCGGCGTGCAGCTCGTCTTCGGGGCGCCGGCCGTCGAGCAAGACGGTGCGCGGAGCGCGCGCCAGGCGGCGGTAGCCCGCGCGCACTCGGCGGCGGAAGGCCGCGGACTCGCGCTCGAGGCGGTCGTGGACGCGCGCGCGGTCGCGGCGGGCGAATTCCGAATCGGGGACGTCGATGATCACGGTGAGATCGGGCTTAAGTCCCTCGGTGGCCAGGCGGTTGAGCGCGCGGGTGAGTTTGAGTCCCAGGCCGCGCGCCAGGCCCTGGTAGGCGTCGGTGGACATCGTGTAGCGCTCGCAGACCACGGTTTCACCCCGCAACAGCGCCGGGCGCAGGAGCTCGCGCGCGTGCTGGGCGCGGGACGCTTCATAAAGGAACAACTCGGCCAGGGGGTCCACGCTCAGAGCGGGATCAAGCAGGACGCGCCGCACCGCCTCGGCCACGGCTCCTCCGCCGGGCTCGCGCGTGTGGGTCACCGTGCGCCCGAGGGCGCGCAGGGCGTCGACCAGGCGCCGGGCCTGCGTGGATTTTCCGGACTTATCCGGGCCTTCGAGGACGATGAAGGCTCCGTGCTTTTTCACCACGGTGCATTGTACAAAAACACGCGCTTTGTCGGTTTCCCGATGGTTGGCGATGTTCATCGCGTTTAGCGCGGCCCGGATGATTTAAGCAACAAGGCTTGATCAAGGTTCCGACGGGCATCGGCGGAATCCGGGTCGATACGCAGCGCCTTTTGAAACTCCGCGATCGCCTCATCAAGACGTCCATATTGCGCCAGCGCTGCCCCGTAATCATTATGCGCCTCTGTGGAGTCGTCGCCAAGCGCGGCGGCCGTCTCGTATTCGAGCAGCGCCAGGTCCGGCCGGCCGTGCGCGCGCAGGAAGTTGCCGAGATTAATGCGGGATTCAACGATGCCGGGATTGATGGCGACGGCTTGCGACAAGCGCTGGAGCGCGGCGCGATCGTCGCCAAGGCGCATCAATGCCACGCCGCTGTTGGAGTAGGCTTCGGCGCAGTCCGGTTTTATGCGGATGGCTTGATCGAAGTGTTCCAAGGCGTTCATCGGATGCCCCGAGGAGAGAAGTGCGGCGCCGAGATTCAAGTGCGCGATCCATGCATTGGGGTTCATGCTCAACGCGTAGCGCCAGAAGTCCGCCGGATCGGCGAAGTCGGCGGCATAGACGCGGCTGCGCAAGGCCGACGCGGCCAATATCGCCGCTAGAATCGCCAGGCCCGCCCGGCGCGCCGAAGTGCCGGCTCGGCGTTCAAATTCTTCGACGGCGGCGGCCAGAAGTCCGGCGAAGCCGACCATGGGGATGTAGAGAAGATGGTCGGCGACCCAGGCTTTATCCCGGTAGGTCCACGGAACAAGCAGGAACGGGGATAGAGTCGCGATGAAAAACGCGGCCCCGAAGAGCGCGTTCCGTCTCCAGCCGTCATCCCGGCGCCATAGCCAGGCCGTCGCGGCCGAGAACGCGGCCCAAGTCGCCCAAGGCCGGATCGAGGCGGCGTCGATTTTCCAAAGAGGATAGATCGGCATCAATGGCTCAGGCCAGAGAACATGCGTGCAATAAAACGACAGGCAGCGGGCCGCCAATGCGAGTCGAAAAGGGACTCCCGCCATGCCTGGGGGCCAGGGCGGATGAACAATCGCCGCGCTCTCCGTGGCGGCGGCGACGCGCCCAAAAAAAAGCGATACGATGACGAACGGCGCGATGCGCGCGAGATCGGCCGGGCGAAGTCTGCCGTGTCTCCACCACGCGTATAGGGCCAGCGCCGCGGGCAAGACGACGGCCGAAGCTTTGCAGAGAATGGCGGCTACGAACAACAGGAAAGACGCGGCATAGCGCCAAGATGCGGGCTCTTCGTCGAAATCCACCCAAAAGCAGAGGGATGCCAGAAACGGCGCCAGCGAGAGAGTGTTCTTGAGTTCCGACATCCACGCGACGGTCTCCACCTGGACCGGATGAACCGCGAACGCGATCGCGCCCAGCCATGCGTGCCGAGCCTTCAGCTTGCGCAGTAAAATCCAGACCAAACACGAGTTCAAGGCGTGCAGTAACAGGTTGACGGAGTGGTACCCGGTGGTCGATTTTCCCCAAAGACGCCACTGCACCCAGAGCGCCATCTGGGTCAGCGGGTAGTACTGGAACAGCGGCCGGGATCCGGAAACGGCCCACGTCGCGCGGGACAGCCAGGGACCGCGAAGGAGCGCGTTGTCTCGGATGGAAAGACCGTCGTCCCAGAGCCAGCCGCCGTGAAGGGTCGGCCAATAAATCCATAAGATCGACGCCAAGATGGCGGCCGCGGGGAGGACGACGGCGCGAAAATTGTCCCCGCGCCGTGATGCCGCGCGGGCAAGACCGTCTTCGAGGCGCAGCGTCATGGCGGTGCCGGGTGGAAACTCATCGTGCTCATCGTCAACAAGCCGACGTGGCGAGTTAGGCGAATATTGCCTTGAATCCCAAGCGGAAACAGATTATACTCCGTCGCGAGCGAAAAGCCCATTTTCCCGGGCTTTGGAGCGAATGAATAGGCGAATGCCGGCGGCCGAGCGGGGCGTGACCCTCGTCGAGCTCATGATCGCCGTGGCGATCTTGTCGATCGGGGTGTTGGGGCTCGTCGGGGCGTTCATGGGCATCCAGCGCGCGACCCAGGTCGCCAAGAACAAGACCATCGCCACGGGTCTGGCTCAGGAAAAGCTTCAAATCCTGGGACAGTTGAATTATGACCAGGTCCTGGTGACGGCGTCGCCCAGTTATCGAACCGACTACACGCCCAGCATCCCCTATGACACAGTCTATTTCCCCCCGGAATCGGTCTTGGAGGGAGGCGTCACTTACACGCGTTTGACGGACGTGCAGGTGGTGACCGAGACGGGGGGCGTGTTGACGATTTTACCCCCGACGACGCCGGACACGGGCATGCGTCAGGTGACGAGCTACATCCTCTGGACGGAGGGAAGCCAGAAAAAATCGTTGTCTCTCAGCACCGTGCTCAGCAATCCCTACACCATCACCAGCAACTCGAATTTCGTGGGCACGATGCAGGACGCCTCCTCGATGAATCCGATCATCGGCGGCCAAATCAACATCGCCGAGAACCAGGGCTGGCTGACGACGACCGGCGCCGGCGGCAATTACGGCATGAACACGGCTCCCGGCAACTTCACGATGGTGGCGTCGGCTCACGGCTACTTCACGCAGTTCGCGCCGGTGACGATCGCTCCGAACGCGACGGTGACCCAGAATTTCTCGATGGTGGCGATGGCTTCCGGGACCGTGACGGGCACGGCCTGGGTCAACCCGAACCCGGTCATCAGCCAGGTGGTGGTCTCCACGGCGCAGGCCGACAAGAACGGCTTCCAGGCGCAGTATATCGAGCTCTACAACCCGACCCAGAATGTGGTCCCCGTCGTTACCGGGGGAGTGCCGCAGCTGAACTTGAATTTTCAGTCGGCGCCGGGCTGCGGCGACGCGGCGACGTGCCTGAACATCCAGTTGATCTACATCAGCACGGCGATCCAGCCTTACGGCTACTATGTGGTGGCGAACACCTCGACGTTCATGATCAACGGCGCCTCCATCACCGCCGACGCGGTCTACTCTCCCAGCGCCAATACCGCGTGCACGACCGAGCCTACCACATGGAACCTGAGCTCCATCCCGCCGGTCATGGCGATCATGTCTCAACAGGCGCCCAACGGCCACGGCGGAGCGCTGTGGCTGACGAATACGGCCGGATCGGTGCTGGATACGGTGGGTTGGACGCATAACGGCAACACGCCGCCGCAGTGCGCCCCCTACTGCATCCCGTTCACCGCCGGGTCGGGGTTCGCGCCGAACACGCAGATCGTGCGCACCTCGAGCCCAAACTTCGCCAGCAATGTCTGGGGGAGGGCTTACGACACCTCGATCAGTTCCATCGACTTCGTCTACCCGCCGATCATCACGGGCTTCCCGTTCCAGCCGTTCAGTTCCCAGAGTCCGCCCCAGATGCCCATCGCCGGACGTCCGGCGATCGGGGGCGTGGTCTCCGCGAGCGACGGCTTGTCTTCCCCGTCGACCATCACGGCGTTCGGCTATCCGCCTGTGGGAAATTTCACGTTGCCCTCCGTGGCCACCGCCACGATTGGCGCGCCCTGGGTCGTGACGATCACCAGCGGCGCGTGGATGCTGGAAAACGACACCGTGACCATCCCCACGATGGGGTCGATCTATAATTTCCCCAGCAGCACCACGTTCCTGACCTCGCCGAACATCAAGGGTTTCATCGCCGGCTATGTGACCGACGTGCTGGGAAACCCCATCTCGTTGCCCTCGCCGGTCACCGTCAGCCCGGGTTCTTCCGGCCTCAACGTCATGGCCAGCGCGACCAACGGCCGCTACATCCTGCGGGTCACCAGCGGAGCGGTGAACGTGACGGCCAATCCCGGAAACCTCGACAGCGGCTACGTGGCCGTGACCTCCGCGGCCGTGACGGCGAACTTGGGCCAGATCACCGATGGAGTCAACTTCCAGCTGGCTCAGGGCGGACGTGTCAGCGGATTCGTCACGCGCGACGGCGTCAACGGGCTGCCCGGGGTCACCGTTTCTCTGATCAACATGGCCAGCGGCGCCTCGGCCGACACCGAGGTGACCGACAACACGGGCCGCTTCTCGACGCTGAACGTGTCGACGGGCGCGTATCAAGTCGTTCCGGAGCTTGACTCTCTTGAATTCTCCTCGCCGGCCAATCAGAGCGTGACGGTTCTTCCCGGCGCCGAGGTGTTCTCCTCGACGTTTACCGTCACGGGCGCCTTGGGGACCATTTCGGGCACGGTGACCTCCGGCGGGCAGCCCATCAGCAGCGGCGTCTTGATCGTGGTGACGACCTCGACTTTGCCCGGCGGACCGCCGGCGTTGAGCTCCACGACCCAGTCCAGCTCCGCGATCTACTTGGCGTCGTCGCAGGAAGACGGCACTTACAGCGTCGGCGTGCGCCAGAGCACCGCGCCTTCCTACAACATCTACGCCTACTACACGACGGTCACGAGCACGGGCGGAATCACGTCCCAGTCGGCGAGCATCACCGGAGTTCCCATCCTGTCCGGCTCGACGGTGACCGGGAAGAACTTCGCATGGTGAGAATCCCTCGACGGGGCGGCTACACGTTGGTCGAGGTCATGCTGGTGGTGGCCATCTTGGGGATCATCGCGTCCGTCGGGGCCAACATGCTTCTCCAAGTCAATCGCTACTTCATCCTGAGCCAGGCGCGGTTGGACGTCCAAAAGGAGGCGCGCGCGGCGATGTATGTGATGACGCGCGAGCTGCGGCAAGCGCAATCGAACACGATCATCATCGACCAGGCCCCGAGCCAGCCGTATTATTCCCGCATCACATTCGAGGTGAACACGACGACGATGACCTTCGAGCAGCAGGGCAACGAATTGATCCAGTCCGTCAAGGGCGGCCAGATCGTGCTCAGTAAGAACCTCGAATACCTGGCCTTCACGTTCCCGCGCTCGGACGACATCACGATCCTTTCCGTCTCCGTGACGCTGAAAAAGGAAATCTACCAGGGACGCAGCAAGGCCATCCACATGGCGTCCGAACAAGTGCAGGTGATGAACTGATGATCGATCCTCATTCCCGGCGCGGCCAGGTTCTGGTGGGCGTCATTCTGCTGCTGCTGGTCTTGTTGATCATGGTTCCGGCCCTGGTGCAATGGACTCAGATCGACACCAAGGCTTCCGTGCAAAACGCCAAGACCAACATCGCTTTCAATCTGGCGCAGGCCGCCGTCGAGCGCGGGATGTGGAAGGCCAAAAGCTCCACCGGGACCTGGCAGGCGATCGTCGCGGGCCATCCCCCGGTCGGCTACAACTTCGACTCGACTTACAACGATGTCCCTGGAGGGACCTATCGCATCAAGATCACCGACATCGGCGTGAGCAGCGTCACCATCGTCGGCGAGGGGCGCGACAACCAGACTCAGCAGACTCGCGCCGTCTCGGCGGTCTTCCAGAACCAGTCGATCTACAGCCCGCTGATGGCATCCCAAGGCGTCAACTGGAACGCGGCGATGTGCCCGATGTGGGGCCCGATCATGTCCCAAGGCAACATTTTCCTGGTGGACGACCCGACGGCCGGACGCTATTTCCCGCGCAAATACGCGAAGGGCGTGGTCATCAGCAACGACTCCGTGAACTATCCGCGCGATACCAACGGGCTTCTGCCCCCGAACACGGACAACGTGGAGTGGTGGTCGGACTATCAATACGTGCCCGAACTCCCGATCTTGGACTTCGCGACGTTGCGCGCCGACGCCAATGAGACGCACACCCTCAATGTTTACGGCTGCGCGAAGAGCGCGACCTACACCGTTCCCGGAACCTCCTACACCGCCGTGGGGCATGCGCCGTGGGACACTCGCGGCAACTGCACCAACATCGGCAGCCATACGATCCATTTCGCATCCTCGTTCAACCATCCGGCCGGAGCGGAATTCGCCGTGAGCTCGGTCACCTGGTACTACGACGGCGACTTGATCCTGGGAGGCAACACATACCCTCGCGCCTTCTATCCGACCCAGACGCAGGCCATCGGCCTTTGGGGCAGCTTGATCGTGCGCGGCAATCTGACCCTGGATGCGACCGGCGACTACGACTATACCGGCAACGTCCCGGTCAACGCCTGGGCCGAGATGAGCCGCCTGACCAAGACCACCAACGACACCGCTTCGGCCGGGCAGTACCCGGCCGACAACGGCCTGCACAAGACCAAGCTCACCTGGCGCTTCGGCACCGACTCCTCCAATTTTCCGGGCAGCGCCTCCACGGGCTGGGTCAACACCGTCGGCATACGCGGCTTCACCTACGTGGGCGGCAACCTCACCATCACCAACAACGGCTTCATGGACTTCAACGGGGCAGTCTGGGTCAACGGCAGCGTGACCTCTTCTGGCGCCGGCGTCAACTCGTTTTGCGGCGTCTATTTCGACGACACCCTGACCTTGCCCACGCTCAACGTCGTCTTGATCCGCCAGTCGTGGAAAGAAGTCTCGGCCAGCTCGACGCCGTGGCTGTGAGCGAGCGCGCGGGCCGCGCGACGGCCGACGTGCGCTTTTATGCCCGCGCGGCCGGTCTCGCGGCGGCCGCGGGCCTGTGCTTCATCTCGATCAGAGACCCCGACCTTCCCTGGCACCTGACCGCCGCGCGCTGGATGGCGGCTTCGCGCGCAGTGCCGCGAGGGGACTTCCTTTCTTGGACGATGGGGGGCAAGCCCTGGATTGACTTCGAGTGGGCCTCGGAGATGATCTTCTACGCGCTCGACCGCGCCGGGGGTGCTGCGGCGCTGTGGAGCTTCCGCGCGGCGGCCCTGCTGGCGGTGGCGGCGCTGATGCTGGGCCTGCTGCGCCGCTGGGGCGTTCCCAAGTCTTGGGACGCGCTGGCCGCTCCGGCCTTCGTGGCCGCCTTGTATCCGCTCATCGGAATGCGGCCGGAGTTGTTCTCGCTGCTGCTGTTCCTGATCGAGTTCCATCTGCTGGAGGCGCGGCGTCTGGGCGAATCGAAGCTGAGCGCCGTCGCGTTTGTCGCTTGGCACGCGCCGATGTATGCGATTTGGGCGAACTTGCACGCGGGGTTCGTGGCCGGCCTGACCCTGTGCGCCTGCTACGGCTTGGCGGAGCTCGCGCGGCCCGCCGACGGGCGCACGCCCGCGGGGCTGCTGGCCGCGTCCGCGGGGTTGGCAGGCACGCTCGTCAACCCGTACGGCCCTCAGATCTACGGCGTGCTCATCGAGCATCTGCGTCGGATGCCGGAACTGCACGAGCTGATCAACGAATGGGGCAGTCCGGATTTCGGCCTGTACGCGTCGACCGGCTATTGGCTGGCCGCGGTTTTCTCCTTCGCGGGGCTTCTGGCGCTCGTGCGCCAGGGCGGGTCGTTTCCCGCCGAGCATCTGGCGGTCTTGATCGTGTTCGGGGCGCTGGGCTCGCGCTCGGTGCGCAGCACGATGTATGAGATCATCGCCGTTTTTCCTTTGGGGCTGGACGCGTGGCACCGCACGGGCCTGTTGTCGCGCAGGCCGCGCGCGGCGGCGTTGGCGGCGCTGGCGGCGATTTCCTTTGCCGCGTGGCGCGGCGGGGCCGCCGCGATCCGCCATGGATTTTTCGGCTGGCCCAAGACCGTCGAAGACCCCGCGCCGACGCGCGCGTTCGATTTTCTGCGGCGCGAGGCCCCCGTCTTGGCGCCTCTGCGCCTCTACAACACCTACTCGTGGGGCGGGTTCGTGGAATACGCGCTGTGGCCGCGATATCGGACGTTCATCGACGGCCGCTACCTCTTTGCCGATCTGCTGGCTCGTGTGGACGCGGCCGAACGCGCGCCGGACCCGTGGGGGCGCTTCATCGCCGATCGCGGCGTTCAAGTGGCTCTGGTGGACAATTCCGGACTTCTCGTGCGCTACCCGTGGGACCTGATCAGCCGGCCGTTGACGGTCTACGCGTGGCCCAAGAGATTGTGGGCCCTCGTGTACTGGGACGACGAGGCGATGATCTTCGTGAGGCGAACGGCCGTGCCGCCGCGATGGCTGAAGCGGCGCGAGTATCGCCTTTTGTGCCCGATGGATTATCACCATACGGGGCTGTTGGTCGTCGGCGGCCGCGCGAGCGCGGCGGAGGTGGAAGCGGAGATCGCCCGCTACCGACGAGAGATCGGCGATCCCGAGGAGCTCTCGGAGTTGGACAACTGGTGGCCGGCGTTCAGGAAGAGCCTCTCCGCGGGGCGGCGGAAAATCTCCGCGTCGTCGCGGGAATAGATCTTTTCCGCGCCCCAGAGAAGATCCGAGTTCGGCGGCTCGCGGAAGGCGTCGCGCGTCACCCCGTAAAGAAACAGGTAGTCGAAGCCTGAGTTCCAGAAGGCCATCGACCGGTCGACCTTTGTCCGCTGCAGCAGCGCGTCCGAGATCCACTGCTGGCGATCCAGCGCGTCCACGCTCTGCGCCCAGTGGCCCCAGACGACGGTGTCGCCGGTAAGCGCGCAGATCTTGGCGCTGGTCGATACGTCCGAAAACACGACATCCTCGCGGCGCGTGTTCTCGCGCAGGAACTCGAGGGCTTGGGAAAGTCCGGAGCCGATCCGGTAATCCCGGTCGGGGTTGCGGTCGACCTCGGCGACGGCCTCGCGCAGGTGGACGGCGTTAGTCAACGGAAGCGCCGCCGCGAGAACGAGCGCGACTCGGGCCGCGGGCGAGGGCGACCACGCATAGCGCGCAAGCAGGGGGCCCAGCGCCGCCGCGGCCAGGATGCACAGCGCCAGGTGGGATCCGAACACGTACTTATCATGGAGCCAGAGAGGGCTCTGGCTGAGCCCCATCGACAGCGCGATCCACGCCGCCAGCGGCCAATGGCGGCGCAGGAACTTCTCGCCGCCCGCGACCGCGCCCGCGGCGGCAATCAAGGGCAGAAATCCGAAGCCGGCCAGAAGGGCGAACATCGACACGTTGGGGCCCGTGCCGATGTCGTTGTGCACGCGCAGCAGCGGATTGCGCCAGACGGTGTAGAGGACCACGGCCAGCGTGGGCAGCGCCAGGGCCGCGATCGGCCCCCAGGCGCGGACTTTTCGTCCCGGTCCGCGCGCGGCGCACATGGCCGCGATCAGCGGCAGCGTCACGGCCAGGGAATACGGGTGCAGGAGCGCCGACAAGGCCAGCGCAGCGCCGCATGTCCAGGCGGCGTCTGCGTCGCCGTCGCGGGTGGCGAGTTCGGCGCGAGACACCGCCAGCAGGATCAATGCCAACGAAAACGGGAACAGCGGGTTCCACAGCAGAGACCAAAAAGTGTTCGCGTCGACGAGCCAGGCGTCGACGGGCATCCACTGATGCGGCACTCCGCCCGGCGATATCCAGGGCATGAATACGCCCGCGCCCGCGGCGCACGCGGCGAATGCGGAGGCGGCGGCGGCCGCGTCGCGGTTCAGACGCCAGACGCGAAGGAAGTCGAAGAACGCGGCGGCAAACAGCGCCGTCCCCGTCGCCTTCAAGAGCAGGAAGACCAGGCCGATGTCGAGGCCGGTCAGGCGCGCGAGCTTCCCGGCGATCAGGAAGAACGGAAGGAAGATGTTCGCCGGGTTGGGCAGCGCGGTGAATTTCAGCGAGAACAGCCAGCGTCCGTCGTAGGCCTGCTGGGCCCAGGCGCGGTAGCCGTAGGCGTCGTTGGGATAAGGCGGGATGATCCAGGTGTAGGATTGCCCGGCGGGAGTGCGCAGGTAATTCGCGATGTAGGGGGCGGTGGTGGCGGCCAGGACCGCGGCCGTCCAGGCGGCGCGAAATTTCCTGGAAAGAGGCTGGGCATCCCTCGCGGGCGTCGTATCCATGCGAATGGCGATCAACGGTATCTTTTCCGGGTCTGCGCGGACAAGTTGAAGGTGGGACGGCCTTGCGCCGCTTTTGATCGAGAACCAGGGCCGATGATGGTTGATTTCGCTCCGGCGGTTTGCTATCATCGATCTTCAATTCCTCAAGGAGTCCTTGTTCATGTACGCGATCATCGAGACGGGCGGAAAGCAGGTGTGGGTCGTGCCCGGGGAAACGGTCAAGGTCGAGAAGATCGACGCCGAGCCGGGCAAGACGCTGGAGTTTAAGGCGCTGTGGGCGGTCGGCGACGCCAAGGACGGCCAGGAGCCGTCCTACAGCCGCAGCGCGAAGGTGACGGCCACGGTCGTGCGCCAGGGCCGCGCGCCGAAGGTCCTCGTCTTCAAGAAGCGCACCAAGAAGGCCTACAAGAAGATGCGCGGCCACCGGCAGTGGCTGACGGCCCTCAAAATCGAGAACATCTCCCTGAACTGACATGGCACACACCAAAGCACAAGGCTCCACTTCCAACGGCCGCGACTCCCACGGCCAGCGCCTGGGCGTCAAGCGCTACGGCGGCGAGGTCGTCAAGGCGGGCATGGTCATCGTCCGCCAGCGCGGCACCAAGATCATGCCCGGCCTCAACGTCGGGCGCGGCAAGGACGACACCTTGTTCGCCAAGATCGACGGCGTCGTGACCTTCGGCTGGGCGAAGAAAGACAAGAAGAACGTCTCCGTCCTCGCCGCGGCCAAGTAGCCGGGGCGGGCTCGCGCCGAGAGCGCGGCGTGCGGCGGCCGGGGCTTGCGCGCCCGGCCGCCGCCTCTTTATGAACTTCATCGACAAGGTCCGCGTCTTCGCGGCCGCCGGCGACGGCGGCGACGGATCGCTGTCGTTCAGGCGCCTGAAGTTCCTGGAGTTCGGCGGTCCCAACGGCGGCGACGGCGGCCGCGGCGGCGACGTTTGGCTGGAGGCGACCTCGCGCCTGACGACGCTCATGGACCTGCACTTCCATCCGCACGTGGAGGCGGGCCGCGGCGGCCACGGCAAGGGCTCCAACAAGACCGGCGACGACGGCGCCGACGCGGTGATCAAGGTTCCGGTGGGCACCGTCGTCTACCGCGACGGGGCGCTGGCGGCCGACCTGCACAAGGACGGCCAGCGCTGGCGCGCGGCGCAGGGCGGACGCGGCGGACGCGGCAACCATTCGTTCAAGACCCAATCCAATACCGCGCCGCGCCTGGCCGAGAAAGGCGCTCCGGGCGAGAAGTCGACTCTCGACCTCGAGCTCAAGCTCCTGGCCGACGTGGGACTGGTCGGTTTTCCGAACGCCGGAAAGTCCAGCCTGCTGGCGCGCGTGTCGCGCGCCCGCCCCAAGGTGGCCGACTACCCGTTCACCACGCTCTCGCCCAACCTCGGCGTCGCGCTGTACAAGAACGTCAGCTTCGTCGTCGCCGACATCCCCGGCCTCATCGAGGGCGCGGCCGAGGGCAAGGGCCTGGGCGCGCAGTTCCTGCGCCACGTCGAGCGCACGCGCGTGCTCGTGCACCTGATCGACCCCGCCGGCTACATGGGGGAGGACCCCGTCTCCGGCGTCAAGACCATCGAGGCCGAGCTCAAGAGCTTCAACCCGCGCCTGGCCGCCAAGCCGCGGATTCTGGTCGTCAACAAGATGGACCTGCCCGGCGCTCAGCAAGTCCTGGCGGCGCTCAAGAAAAAATATCGCGGCCGCGTGCTGGCCGCGTCGGCGGCCACCGGCGAGGGCGTGGGCGCGGTGCTCGACCGCGTGATCGAGGAGCTCTCGCGCCACGATGGGCCCGAGCACTACGAGGACCGGATCGCGGACGAGACCCTCCACAAGGTCGAGCAGGGGTTTTCGGTGGAGAACATGGGCGGGGGCGTCTTCGCGCTGCGCGGGCGCTTCGTCGAGCGCGCCAGCGCCATGCTCGACGCGAGCCTGCCCGAGGCGGTCCAGCGCTACCAGAACGCGCTCAAGCGCATCGGCGTGGACCGCGCGCTCAAGAAAGCCGGCATCCGCTCCGGCGACCTCGTGCGCTGCGGGAATTTCGAGTTCGAGTGGTCGGACGCGCCGGCGCGGCCCTTGCCCGTCAAGAACCGCGACAAGCGCACGCGCATCGGCGTGGGCAAGAAATGAGCGGCACCCTCAGGGAGTATGAGGCGCGTCTGCTCGACCCCAAGGACGTCGACGGCTCATACCGCTTCTGCCGGGACTTGGCGGCCCGCCACTACGAGAACTTCCCCGTCGCCTCGCGCCTGATGCCGGCGCGCCTGCGCCGCCACGTGGCCGCGCTCTACGCGTTCGCGCGCATCGCCGACGACTTCTCCGACGAGCCCGAATACGCCGGCGTGCGCCGCGAGCGCCTGCTCGACTGGCGCCGGCAGCTCGACGAGGTCGGCCGCGTGCCGCCGTCGCACCCGGTGTTTTTGGCGCTGGGCGCGACCATTGCCGAGCTCGATTTGCCCAAGTCCCTTTTCGACGACCTGCTGTCGGCGTTCCTGCAGGACACGGAGAAGTCGCGCTACTCGACCTTCGACGAGGTCCTGGACTACTGCCGCCGCTCGGCCAATCCCGTCGGGCGGCTCGTGCTGATGATCCACGGCTACCGCGACGAGACGCGGCTGCGCTACTCGGACGCGATCTGCACCGCGCTGCAGCTGGCCAACTTCTGGCAGGACGTCTCCGTCGACCTCAAGAAGGACCGCGTCTACATCCCGGAAGAGGACTTCCAGGCGCACGGCTACTCCGAGGCGGACTTGCGCATGGGCGTCTACAACGAGCGCTTCAAGAGCCTGATGAAGTTCGAGGTCGGCCGCGCGCGCGCGCTGTTCGAGCAGGGCCGCCCGCTGGCCCAGACGCTGGCCTGGCCGCTGTCGCTGGAAATCCGCCTGACCTGGCTCGGTGGTCGGCAAATCCTCAAGATGATCCATCGCCAGGACTTCGACGTCCTGCGCTCTCGGCCGGCGCTGCGCAAGCGCGACTGGATCCCGCTGCTCGCGCGCGCCCTCGCCGGGGCATGAGCGGCGCCGAGAGGCGGTCGAGCTTTTTCCTGGGCTTTTTGCTCCTGCCCGCGCCAAAGCGCGAGGCGCTCTCCGCGATCTACGCGTACTGCCGGCTCATCGACGACATCGTCGACTCGGGAGCCTTGTCCAAGGACGAGGCGCGCCGGATGCTCGACTTCTGGCGCGACGAAGTCGAGCGCCTTTTCGCGGGCCGGCCGACGCACTCGATCGCGCAGGCCCTGCTCGCCCCGATCGCGCGCTACGGCCTGACGCGCGGGCCTTTCGAAGAGATGATCCGGGGCTGCGCCATGGACCTGGAGGGGACGCGTTACGAGACCATCGACGATCTGGAGAGCTACATGCGCGGCGTGGCCTCCTCGGTGGGCGAGATGTGCGTGCGCGTGTTCGGTTGGACGCGCACGCCGCAGGAACGGATGATGGACTTCGCGCGGACTTTCGGCTACGCGTTCCAGCTCACCAACATCATCCGCGACGTCGGCGCGGACCTGGAGCTCGGCCGCGTCTACCTGCCGCTGGCCGAGATCCGCGACAGCGGCTACTCGGTCGAGCGCCTGGTCCTGCGCGACCACGGCCCGGCTTTCGACCGTCTGATGGAGGGCCAATACCGCCGCGCGAAGGGCTACTACGCGCGCGCGCGCAACTTCCTGGACTTCCGGGACCGTCCGGCGATGCTGCCGGCCGAGGTCATGGCCCATGTTTATGAGGGCCTGCTCGACGAGATCAAGGCGCGGGGCTACCGCGTGCTTTACGAGAAGACGGCGCTGAGCCCGCGGCGCAAGCTGATGCTGGCCCTGCGCGCGTGGGCTTACTGCCATGGCCTCGGGCACTGAGCGCGCCGACGTCCTGGTCCTGGGCGCGGGCTTCGCGGGGCTGGCCTGCGCGGCGGAGCTGGCGCGGGCCGGGCGGCGGGTGCTCGTGCTGGAGAAGGCGCCGCGCGCGGGGGGCCGGGCGCGGTCCTGGCGCGAGCCGGGCGCCGGGCTCGACGTCGACAACGGCCAGCACCTGTTCATGGGCTGCTACCGCGCCACGCGTCGCTTCCTGGAGATGATCGGCACGGCCGACCGCTTGGAGATCATCCCCGAAGTCGTCGTCGACTACGCCGAGCCGGGCGGCCGGCGCGACCGCCTCGCTTGCCCGGGCTGGCTGCCGGCGCCGCTGCACCTGGCCGCGGGCCTTCTGGGCCTTGGCGGCGTGGGCCTGCGCGAGAAAGCCGCCCTGCTGGGTTTCGACCAGGCGCTCAAGGCTTTGCGCCGCGGGCCCGTGCCCGAGGGCGTCGAGCGGCTGACCGTGCGCGAGTGGCTGACCGGCCTGGGTCTTTCGCGCAACTTCCAGACGCGCTTCTTCGATCCGGCGGCCGTGGGCATCCTCAACGAGTCCCCGGAGACCGCCTCGGCGGCGGGCTTCGTGCAGGCGCTGCGCGAGATGTTCTTTTCCGGCCGCGACGCCTCGCGCTTCGCGCTGGCGCGCACCGGGCTGTCGGAGCTCTACGCGCAGGCCGCGCGGGAGTTCGTCGAGGCGCGCGGCGGACGCGTCGCGTTCGGCGTCAAGGCGGCCGGGCTCATTGAGGAAGGCGGCCGCGTGCGGGGGGTCCTGGACGAGGCGGGCGCTCGCCATGAGGCCTGGTTCGTCGTGTCGACCCTTCCGCCGTGGGACTTGAAGCGCCTGGACTTGCCCGCGCCCCTGCGCGGGAGTTGGGAAGACCTGCGCCCGGCGCCGATCGTCGGCGTGACTTGGCGCTTGGACCGGCCGGTCATGGCCGAGCGCTTCGTGGGACTCATCGGCACCGAGACGCACTGGGTGTTCAATAAGACCCGCATTCACGGATTGGAAGAGTCCGGGCAGACCGTGGCCGCGGTGATCTCGGCCGCGCACGGGGCCGTCGCTCGATCCCCGAACGACATTTTGGCCGTGATGCGCCGCGACCTTTCCGCGTGTCTGCCCGCGTTCGCGGACGCGAAAGTCCTGGCCGCGAAAGTGGTCAAGGAGCCCCGCGCCACGCTGTCGCCGGCGCCGGGCGACGAGGCTCGCAGGCCCGAGCCGGGCTCGGGGATGCCGGGTTTTCTCTTCGCCGGGGATTGGACGCGCACGGGGCTGCCCGCCACCATCGAGAGCGCCTGCGCGTCGGGGTTTGCCGCCGCCGAAAAAATCCTGCGCGGCTAGGCGCCGGCCGCCGGCGCCGATTCGGCCAGCCGCCAGGGACGAAGCTCGACGCCGCGCGGCAAGATCGCCGAGAGCGCGTGCTCGACGACTCCCTTCAACTCATCGATGGCGAACGGCTTGGAGATGTAGCCGCGCGCGCCCAGGGCGAAAGCCTGCTCGATGGAGTCCGCGCGGTCGTCGCCGGTCAGCATCACGGCGCGCAGTTCCGGACCGGCGCGCAGCACCTCAAGTCCTCCTCCGCCCGGCATGGTCATGTCGAGCAAAACCAGGTCCGGGCGGCGGCTCTTGACGGCTTCCAATGCGCCGATCGTGTCGCCGACGCAAAGGAGATCATAGTCTTCGCGCAAAATGTGGACGAGGAGCTGGCGGATGTCTTCGTCGTCGTCGGCGATCAGGATCAGCGGCTTTTCTCTCGTTTCCATGCGCGGGGACCTCTCTCTGCGCATAATGTGACGCTCCGGGCTTTCGCCGCGCTGAAGCGCCGCCGAACGGGGCCTGAGAAACAGCTATAATCCCCGTCGGAGCGGGGGAGCCCATGATCAAGTCCGACAAGTGGATTCGGGAAATGTCGACCAAGCACGGCATGATCGAGCCGTTCGTCGAGCGGCAAGACGGCAAGGGGAAGATCTCGTTCGGGCTTTCGTCCTACGGCTACGACATGCGCGTGGCCGATGAATACAAGGTGTTCACCAACGTCCACGGCGCGCTCGTCGATCCCAAGCGTTTCGACGAGAAGGCCTTCGTCGACATCAAGGCCTCCGAGTGCGTGGTGCCGCCCAACTCCTTCGCGCTGGCGCGTTCGCTGGAGCGCTTCAAGATCCCGCGCGAGGTCCTGGCGGTGTGCCTGGGCAAGTCCACCTACGCGCGCTGCGGCATCATCATCAACGTGACTCCGCTCGAGCCCGGTTGGGAAGGCTACCTGACCATCGAGATATCGAACACGACGCCGCTGCCGGCCAAGATCTATTCCAACGAGGGCATCGCGCAACTGCTGTTTTTCGGCGGAGACCAAGTCTGCGAGACCTCGTATTCGGATCGAGCGGGCAAGTACATGGGGCAAGTCGGCGTGGTCTTGCCGCGCATCCTCGCCGCGAAGTGAGCGCCTTTTTGTTGGCCGCGGCGCTGTCGCTGCCCGTGCGCGCCGACGGCCTGGGCGGTCACGCGGCCCCGGCGGCCGCCGCAAGCCCCGCGGCCGACGACGCCGACGCGCGCCGAGCGACGCTTGCGGAGATGTGGCGCCGCCGGATACTGCCGCCGGATCAGGAGCAGTGGAGCCCAAGCGACATGCAGTTGCTCGCGCGCATCCGGCGCGACGAGCCCGACGCGCTCGCGTATCTGGGGCGCAAGTTCGGCGGCGTGCGGCCGTGGGTGTCCCGCGCCAAGGGCGCCGCTCCGCGGCTGCTCACCAAGGAGGGCGATGAGCGCTACCGCTTCCTGATCACGCAAGACGCCATCGCCTACTTCGAGTCCAAAGGCGCCGAGGCTCGCGACGTGTTCGCGCTCAAGGGCTGGGACGGCGCCGCGCTGTTCGATTCCGCCGGAGGGCTCACCGACGACGGCATCCGTCTTTACGAGCGCGCCCGCCTGAAGCTGCCGGCGTTCTGGCGCGGCCCGGGCGGCGAGGTCTACGGCACGCGGCGTCCGCCCCCGTAGCTTGGGGTTTGGACGCGCTTGAGTCGCGTCAAAAAACCCTTGAGCCGTCGTCGGCGATTTGCTAGAGTCAGTGACCATGCCTCAGAAGACCTATATCCATGACCCCCGCCGGGCGGCCGCCGAGCGCCGCTGGCATCATCTCGACGCGAAAGGCCAGGTGCTCGGCCGCCTCGCGACGAAGGCCGCCGTGCTCCTGCGCGGCAAGCTCAAGCCGACCTACACTGATTTCGTCGACTGCGGCGACTTCGTGGTCGTGACCAACGCCAAGCACGTGAAGCTCACCGGCGCCAAGCTCGAGCAGAAGTTCTACTTCTCGCACTCCGGCTACGCCGGCGGCGCGAAGACGACGCCCGTCAAGCGACAGATGGAGCGCGATCCCCGCAAGGTCGTCATGCTCGCGGTGCGCCGCATGCTCCCCAAGAACCGCCTGGCGCGCAAGCAGTTGGTGCGGCTGAAAGTCTACGCCGCCGACAAGCATCCGCACTCCATCCCGCAAGCCAAGGCGAATTGATCATGGGCAAGAACGAAACGATTTGGGCCACCGGCCGGCGCAAGAACGCCGTCGCGCAGGTGCGCATCCTCCCCAAGGGCGAGGGCAAGATCACCGTCAACCGCAAGCCGGCCGACGAGTACTTCCGGGGCCTGCCCCATCAACTGCGCGATGTGCGCTCTCCTCTGGAGCTCATCGAGGGCGCCAAGGGCCATGACTACGTGATCAAGATCGTCGGCGGCGGCGTCTCGGGCCAAGCCGGCGCGGCGCGCCACGCGATCGCGCGCGCGCTGGTCAAGGCCGACGAGAAGAACAAGAAGACCCTGAAGGCCGCCGGCTACCTCACGCGCGACCCGCGCATGGTCGAGCGCAAAAAGTCCGGCCAGCCCAAAGCCCGCAAGCGCTTCCAGTACTCGAAGCGCTGATTCGGCGCCGCATGAGCGCGCCGCGCGCCCGGGAGACGATCAAGGTGCGCGGCCTCGGCCGCCTGGCGGCGGCGCTGTTCGCTCTTTGGGGCGGTCTGTGCGCGGTCAAGGGGCTTTACGACCTCGCTTTCGGAGAGCCCGAGGCCAATCGTTATTCCCCGGTCAAGTGGGCGTTCGTGACCGAGGCGCAGTGGTTGCGTTGGGCGGGCTTCGAGTTTCTCTACGGAGCGGCCTGTCTGGGGCTGGCGTGGTATTGCCTGCGCTGGTCGCGGCGCCTGCCCGAGACCGTCGTGCGGGAGCGTCGGCGGCCCGAGTTCTCGCTGTTCGACTGATCCCATGCTGAGGGTCGGCTGCGCGGGGTTTCCGGTCGCGCGAGAGAGGTATTGGCGCGAACTGAGTTTCGTGGAGGCCGATACGGGGGGCCGGATGCCGCGCGAGCGGACTTTGGCTCAATGGCGCGAGGGCGCGCCCGAAGGCGCCGAGTTCGCCGTCCAGGCTTCGCGACTGATCACGCACGGTCCCGAGGATCGGGGGTTTCCTGCGGCGGGGCGGGTCCTTTCGGCCGCGCGCCGTCCGATGTGCGGTGGATTTCGCGACAGCTTGGAAGTCCATGAAGCGTGGGGCGCGACTTTGGCCGCGGTGCGGGCTCTGCGCGCGAGTTGGATGGTGCTTGAGACTCCGGCGAGCTTTCGTCCCGGTCCAGACCGCCTGAGGGACATGTATCGCAGCTTGCGCGCCGTCGCACGCCCGGTCGGCGTGGAGTTCGTCTGGCAGCCGCGGGGAGAGTGGCCGGCGGATTTGGCGCGACGAGTGTGCGCGGAACTCGGGCTGGTCCGGGCCGTCGACCCCTTGCGCGAGCCCCCGCCGGAGCGCGGGCGGCTCTATTTCCGCGTGGGGGCGGGGCGGATCGCGCCGTTAAGTGTGGAAGAATTGTCCACGATCCGTCGCGCCGCCGCGGGCCGGCCCGCCGTCGTGGCGTTGAGCCATCGGGCGGCTTTTTCGGACGCGCGAAACCTCTCGCGCGCGGAGCGGGGAAGTTGATAAACTGCCGTCCATGATTTTCGGTTTGAAGCGCGGGGTGCTCGCGGCGACGGCGTTCATTTTCTCGTTAGGGGCGGCGAGCGTTCCGGTTCGAGCGGATGACGCGCCGCCGCTCGTCATCCACATTTACCACACCAACGACATCCACGGCTGGATCATGCCGCGGCCGGATCCGATCGAAGGCGGGCGGCCCATCGGCGGCGCGGCCGCCTTCAAGGCCCTGGTCGACCGCGACTCCGGGCCCAAGCTCGTGCTCGACGCCGGCGATTGGTGGCAGGGAACGCCGGAAGGGTCGCTGACCAAGGGCGCGCAGGTCGCGGACGTGTTCAATGCGGTCGGCTACGACGCCGCCGAGATCGGCAACCACGAGTTCGACGCGGGCGTGGGCAACCTGAAATCGCTCATCGCCAAGCTCAAGATGCCGGTGCTGGCGGCCAACGTCTACGGGCCCGACGGTCGGCGCGTGCCGTGGACCAAGCCTTGGATCGTCGAGACGGTGGACGGCGTCAAGATCGGCGTGTTCGGACTGCTGACGACGCACATGCCCGATTTGGAATTTCCCAAGAACATCGCGGGACTGACCTTCCGGCGCGAGGTCGACGAGGCGCGCGACGATGTCAAGGCGCTCAAGCGTCGGGGCGCTCAGGTGATCGTGGCGGTCACGCATGTGGGCTTCGAGGAGCCCGATCGGGCGAAGTTCGAGGGCGATCAGACCATCGCTCGCGAGGTCGCGGGCATCGACGTGATCGTGGGCGGGCATTCGCACACGACCTTGCGCGTGCCCTACCGCGACCCGGTCCATGGAACCTTGGTCGTGCAGACCGGGTGCTACTTGCTGCGCGCGGGCGTCATCACGCTCAAGATCGACCCGAAAACGCGCCGCGTGATCTCCTCCGAAGATCGTCTGGTGGATTTGCGTCCGGACCGCTTGGGCGAAGATCCCGCGGTGAAGGCCGTCGTCGACCGCGCGGCGCTGTCCGTGGGCCGCGCCTTCGACGCGGTCGTGGCCACGGCGCCCGTCGCTCTGAACCGCGCGGGCCCGGACCAGGAGTCCGCTCTCGGCTCGTGGATGGCGGACTGCTACCGCGCGCGCCTGGGAGCCGACCTGGGGCTGCAAAACGCCGGGGGAATTCGTTCCGACGTTCCGGCGGGTCCCGTGACCCTGCGGCGGATTTTCAACGTGATGCCCTTCGACAACGAACTGGTGAAAGTCACGATGAGCGGCGCGTTGCTGCGCCGCGTGCTCGAGCGCGCGGTGTCTTCGCCCGGGCTGGCGCAGATTTCGGGCGCGGCGCTGACCTTCCATCCCGGCCCGCGCGACGAACGCGGGCTCGTCTCCGCGACCGTCGCGGGGGCGGCGATCGACGACGCGCGCGCCTACACGGTGGCCACGCTCGATTTTCTCGTCAACGGCGGCGACGGCTATCGGGAATTCGCGCAGGCGGCCTCGCGCGAGGCGACCGGAATCTCGGCGCGCGACGCTCTGCGCGAGTGCGCCGCCAAGCAGGGGCTGATGGCGGCCCCGACGCCCGGACGATTGGCCGCCGCGGGAGGACGCTGACATGGTGCTCAAGGACGTTCGCGCGAAGGTGGAGCAGGGCTGGACCACCACCAAGAAAATCCTGGCCGCGCTCAGCGCGTGGAGCCTGATCTACCTCGTGGTCACGACGGCGCGCCTGGGGGTGGCCTACGGCTACGACGGCGCGCTCGTGGATTCCGCGGCCTCCCACGCCAAGGCCGCGCGCGTGGCCCAGGCCGCGACGGGGCCGCAATATTGGACGACGCTCAACAACGCCTACGACCTGGAAAGTCCCAAGATCCTGCCCTGGGCGCTGGCGTGGATGTTTCGGGGCCTGGGCTTTCGCGTGACGATACTGGCCGACCGCGAGCCGACCGGCGGCGAGGCGCTCAAAAAAGAATGGCGCTATCTGGCTCCGCGCCGCTTCGTCTTCAGCCCGGAGCCCGACAGCCTCCACCTTCATCTTCAGGATGGGCGCTACGTGCTGTTTTTCGGCGCCAGCGACGACGACATCCGTCAAGCGCGCAAGGCCGGCGTTTATCCCGTCCGAGTGAAGCTCTCGCGCCGCGCGGCGGCCGAGGATTACCACCCCGGCTCCTTGGGCGAGGTCGTCTTGCCGCTGTCGAACTTCGCGGCCTAGGGCGCACGCGTGATTGACTCCGCGCCCGCCGGCGGATTACAATACTCCCGACGCGCGCCGGCGGCCGGATGTTGATGTTTTGTCCACACACAAGACTGCGGCGATGAGAGGTTGAACATGACTTCGTCCTTGCGGCGTCCGTTGCTGGCCGGAAACTGGAAGATGAATTTGACCTTGTCCCAGTCCGTGGACTTGGCCCGGACCGTGGCCGAGGCGGCGGGATCGGCCTCGGGCGAAGTCGCGCTGTGCGTGCCCTTCACCGCGATCGCGGCGGTCGGCGCCGCGCTCAAAGGCTCCAGCGTCCGGCTCGGCGCCCAGGACCTATACTGGGAGGCGTCCGGCGCCTACACCGGCGAGGTCTCCGCGCCGATGCTCGTCGACGCGGGCTGCGCGATGGTCGTCGTCGGACACTCCGAGCGGCGCAAGCTCTTCGGCGAAGGCGACGAGTGGGTCAACAAAAAAACGGCCGCGGCGCTGAAGGCGGGCCTGACGCCCATCGTCTGCATCGGCGAGACGCTCGACGAGCGCGAGTCGCAGAAGACCTGGCGGGTGCTGGAGACGCAGATCGCCGGAGGCTTGAAGGGCTTTGCGCCCGCCGACCTTTCGCGCGCGGTGATCGCCTACGAGCCGGTTTGGGCCATCGGAACCGGAAAGACGGCCTCTCCGGCCCAAGCCCAGGAGGCGCATCTGTTCGTGCGCGGGCAGCTCAAGAAGCTCTACGGAGAGGGCTTGGCGCAGGGCATGCGCATTCTCTACGGCGGCTCGGTCACGGCCGACAACGCGGACTCGCTGATGGCCCAGCCCGACGTGGACGGCGCGCTCGTGGGAGGGGCCAGCCTGAAGGCGGAGTCCTTCCTTCGGATCATGAGGTTCCAGCGCGCGTGAACCCCGCCCAGATCCAGGGCCTGGCCGATGAACTCGCCAAGCGCCTGCGGCGATCGAAGTTGGACATTCCCGTGGGGGTGTCGAACCGGCATTGCCATTTGACCGAGGAGCATTTCAAAATCCTATTCGGCCGCGGCGCCGAGCCCAAGAAAGTCAAGAACATCAAGCAGCCGGGTTTTTACGCCGCCGAGGAATCCATCGAGGTTCGCGGCCCCAAGGGGGCGCTGAAGAAAATCCGCCTGGTCGCCCCCTATCGCGCCCACACGCAAATCGAACTGGCCGTCACCGACGCGCTGGCCGTCGGCCTGAAGCCCCCGGTGCGCGAGTCCGGCGACGTGAAGGGTTCGGCCGCGGCCGTCCTGGTGGGGCCGGCCGGCCAAGTGGAGATCAAAGAGGGCGTGATCATCGCCCAGCGCCACCTGCATTTCTCTCCGCAAGAGGCGAAGGCGCTGGACATCGCCTCGGGAGAGGTCGTGCGCGTGCGCGCCGGAACCGGCGCGGGCCGCTCCGTCGTTTTCGAAGACGTGGTCGTGCGCGTGTCGGACAAGTACAGCCTCGAGTTCCACGTGGACACCGACGAGGCCAACGCCGCCGGAAT
>JAJZQS010000152.1:2851-4737 GCA_021806745.1 bacterium | reverse complement strand
GCGACGAAGCGCGCGCCCTTCTCGTAGGGAACCACGCTGAAGGCGTCGTCGGGGTCTATTCCTGACAAATGAGTGCGCAGGCGCGTGAGTTCCGGGCGATCGTGGAAGCGCTCCAGCGCCTCGGCGAGTTCGCGCTCGCCCACGGCCCAGGCCAGCGCCGCGGCGGCCTCGCCTCGCAGCGCCTTCAGGATGCGGCGCTCGGCCCAGACCGTGAAGCCCTCGTTGAGCCAGAAATGCTCGGCGGTGGCGTTGGTGACGAGATTGCCGGTCCAGCTGTGCGCGAGCTCGTGCGCGACGACATCCACCTGGCTGCGGTCGCCGGCAAGCAAGGTGGGCGTCAGGAAGGTCATGCGCGGGTTTTCCATGCCGCCGTAGGGAAACGAGGGGGGCAAGACGAGCATGTCGAAGCGGTCCCAGTCGTAGGGCCCGAACAGGGATTCGGCCGCCGCGATCATCTCCGCGACCCCGGCGAACTCGCGAGCGGCCTCGTCGACCACCGAGGGCTCCGCCCACACGCGCGAGCGCGGCGACAGCTCGCGAGATTGCAGCTCTCCGACGGCCAGCGCCAGCAGGTAGCTGGGAATTGGCTGGGGCATGCGGAAGCGGAACGCCCGCAGGCCGTTTCCCGCGGGCGCGTCGCCTTCGGGGGCCGCGCCCATCACCGCGGTCAGGCCCTCGGGCACGGTCAACTCGGCCTCGTAGGTCACGCGCGCCGCGGCGCTGTCTTGGCAGGGCAAAACCGAGCGCGCGTGGATGGCCTGGCATTGGCTGAACAGAAACGGGTTGCGGCCGTCGGCGGTCTGGCGTGGCTCAAGCCACTGCAGGCCCGAGGCCGAGGGGCTCGTCTCGTAGTCGAACTCGACGGCGCGCGTTCCGACCGGAAGCTCGACGCGCAGGCGCCGCCCGAGGATGGGTTCTTCGGCGCCGAGGTGAAACGCGATCGCGCGTCCGTCGGCTCGCGCGGCCTTCACGGTCAGGCCGCGCGTGTCGAAGTCGAGCGGGCCCGCGCCGGGTTCGCCCAGTTCCAGGGCGGCGGTCCCGCTCAGGACCTTGCGTTCGAAGTCCACGGCCAGGCGCAGGCGCCAGGCGCGCGTCCGGGGTTGGGCGTCGTCGAAATACGAGTGCGGGTCGACGCGGGCCATCAGCCTCCGGCTCGCTTGACGCGGCAGCCCTCGGCGGTCAGCAGGCGCTCGAGCTTGTCTCGGTGGTCGCCCTGGAACTCGAAGGCGCCGTCCTTGAGCGTGCCGCCGCAGCCGAGCTGCTTTTTGAGCTTGGCCAGGAGCTTCTCTTTGAGCGTGGGGTGCATGACCACGCGCTCCACGCGCGTGACGCCGGAGCCCTTGGCGCCGCGCTGGAAGCGCAGCAGGATGGGCTCGGATTGGCGGGGGGTGCCGGGCGCGCCCCAGTCCGGGTCGGTCGAGTAGACGACGCGTTCGCTCACGGGGACATTCTACGACATCGGCGGTCCCGGCGCGGCGCCGGGATTTGGCATAATCGCGGCCATGAGTGAGGGCAAGGAGACCGAGCGGGCCGAGCTCCATAAAACCATCTGGCGCATCGCCAACGCGGCAGCTTGGAGGGCGCATAGTCATGGCTAAGATTACCGTCCAAGGGACGCCCATTAAGGTCTATGCCGATAACGAGATGGATTTTATTTCCCTGACGGACATGATCAAGGCCAAAGACGGAGATTTTTTCATTTCCGATTGGCTACGCAATCGCAATACTGTGGAGTTTCTCGGAATCTGGGAGCAGGTCCATAACCCGAAGTTTAATTATGGCGGATTCGCCGCAATTAAAAGTCAGGCCGGGCTCAACAACTACAAGCTCAGCGTCAAGGAGTGGGCGGCTCAAACCAACGCCATCGGACTGGTCGCCAAAACCGG
>JAJZQS010000152.1:0-2751 GCA_021806745.1 bacterium | reverse complement strand
GGGCAACATTCGAGACCAGGCCAACGCGTCGCAGTTGGTCTGCCTGGCCAACCTGGAGACGCTCAACGCCCATTTCATCCGTCAAGGACTGGCGCAGGCCGAGCGCCTCAAAGTGCTGAACCAGACCGCCATCCAGCAGATGAATCTCCTGCTCTCAGACGCGGGCGTTCGGCGACTGGAGGAGAGAACGCCGTGAGCGAAAAAAACTCCGGCGAGGTCACCCCTCTGGCCGTTGGTGGGAACGCCCATGGCGGCGAGGCTCCTTGTATCTAACCGCGGCAATGGGAACAGGAATTGTGACTGGAAGGTTTCAGCCGACGGCGCGGCCATTTACGGGGAGCACGCGAGCCAGACCGAGCACGCCACGCACATTTTGCCCTATCGGGGGCTTGGCACCGGGCCTAATCGAAATGACCAAGCCCGACAAGCCCTGCAGCAGCAAGCAGCGCTACCATCTCACGCCCAAGGGACGGGGAGGATCGGGGCGCCGGAGTCTGCTTAGACCGACGGCGCCCGAACATCGAAAATGAAACGCGACGAGATCAAGGACGTTTTGGCGCGCGGCAAGGCCGGCGACGCGGTGACGGTGGCGGGCTGGATCAAGTCGGTGCGCGAGTCCAAGAGCGTGGGCTTCGTGCACCTCAACGACGGTTCGACTTTCGACTCGATCCAGGTCGTCGTGCCCGAGAATTTCCCGGGGCGCGAGGCGGTGCTCAAACAGATCACCGGGGCGTCCTTGCGCGTGGAAGGGCGGCTTGTCGCCTCGCCGGGCAAGGGGCAGGCGCTGGACTTGGAGCCGGCGTCCATGACGGTGATCGGCGAATGCGACGCGTCGTCTCCGGTGCAGAAGGCGGGGACCTCGTACGAATTCTTGCGCGGCGTCGCGCACATGCGTCCGCGCACGAATACATTTGGGGCTGTATTTCGTATGCGCTCGGAGCTGTCGTTCGCCGTCCATCAATTCTTCCGCCAAAAGGGATTTGTGTTGTGCCACTCGCCGATCCTGACGACCTCGGACTGCGAGGGCGCGGGGGCCATGTTCCAGGTCACCACGCTCGACGCCGAGAAGCTCCCGCGCGGCGCCGACGGACGCGTGGACTGGTCTAAGGACTTCTTCGGCGAGAAGGCGAGCCTGACCGTCTCGGGACAACTCGAGGCCGAGATACTGGCGATGTCGCTGTCGAAGGTCTACACCTTCGGGCCCACCTTCCGCGCCGAGCCGTCCACGACGCCGCGCCACGCCGCCGAGTTCTGGATGATCGAGCCCGAGTTCGCCTTCGCCGACCTCGCCGACGACCGCGCCTTGGCCGAGGACTTCGTCAAGAGCCTGCTGGAGCACGCGTTCAAGCACTGCGAGCGCGACCTGCGCTTTTTCGATGAGCGCGTGGAGAAGGGCCTGCGCGCCAAGCTCGAGGCGGTGGCCAAGGCTGAGTTCGGCGTCATCGAATATACGGAAGCGATTCGTGTCCTGGAGAAGGCCGGGCGGGCGTGGAACTATCCCGTGAGCTGGGGCGTAGACCTGCAGACCGAGCACGAGCGCTACCTGACCGAGGAATACGCCAAGCGTCCTCTGTTCGTGGTCAACTACCCGCGCTCGCTCAAGCCCTTCTACATGTATTGCAACGACGACGGCAAGACCGTGGCGTGCATGGACCTTCTCGTGCCGCGCGTGGGCGAACTCATCGGCGGCTCGCAGCGCGAGCACCGGCTGGAACCCCTGCTTTCGCGCATGAAGGAGACCGGCATCGACGAGCGCGCCTATTCGTGGTATGCGGACTTGCGCCGCTTCGGCACGGCGCCGCACGCGGGCTTCGGGCTCGGGTTCGAGCGGCTGTTGATGTATGCGACGGGACTCGAGAACATCCGCGACGTGTCGCTGTGCCCGCGCGTGCCGGGCTTCGCGAAGTTCTGAAAGTCCGCCGCGCGCGGGGGCCGGCGGCCCCCGCGCGCGGGCGCGTCAACTCTTCTTCAGGGCCGCGGCGACCTCGGTGAGAACCTTCTTCGCGTCGCCGAACACCATCATCGTGTTGGGCAGGTAGAACAGTTCGTTGTCGACGCCGGCAAATCCCGGGTTCATCGAGCGTTTGATGAACACGGCCGAGCGCGCCTTGTCCACGTCGAGGATGGGCATCCCGTAGAGCGGCGAGTCGACTTGCGTGCGCGCGGCCGGGTTGACCACGTCGTTGGCGCCCACCACGATGGCCATGTCGGCCTCAGGAAAGAGCGGGTTGGCCTCCTCCATCTCGAGCAGACGGTCGTAGGGCACCTGCGCCTCGGCCAGCAGCACGTTCATGTGCCCGGGCATGCGGCCGGCCACCGGATGGATCGCGTAGACGACCTTGCCGCCCTTGCCCTCGACGAGGTCGGCGAACTCCTTGACCGCGTGCTGGGCCTGTGCCACGGCCATGCCGTAACCGGGCACGACCACCACCAGCCGCGCGCCGTCGAGCACCGCCGCCACATCGTCGGGCAGGTAGGCCTTGACCGAGCGCGTCTCCTTCTTGCCGCCGGCGCCGGCGGTCGGGGCCGCGCCGACGCCGCCGAACATCACGTTCAGGAACGAGCGGTTCATGGCCTTGGACATGATCAGCGCCAGGATCAGTCCCGAGGAGCCGTCGAGCGTGCCGGCCACCACCAGCAGCTTGCTGTTGAGCACGAAGCCAAGCCCCGCCGCCGAGATGCCGGCGTAGGAGTTCAGGATCGCGATCACCGTGGGCATGTCGGCGCCCCCGATGGCCATCACCAGCAGGA
>JAJZQS010000151.1 GCA_021806745.1 bacterium | reverse complement strand
CGCCCGAGCCTTCTCGCCCCGACTCCGTCTTATCCCGCGCCGCCGCGCGCCTGCGCGCCCTGCTGGGGCTGGGACAGGACTGAATCCGACGCGACCGCCGAAAAAAATGTGCTATCGTGCGCGCGCGCATGATTCCGACGACGCCGGCCGAAGCGGCGGTCCTCGCCGTCTTGCTGTGGGGACTCTACCGGCTGCTTGAGCCCCTGGGACGCGGCGCCGAAAGAGCGTTGCGTCGGTTGCTGTCGCCGGGAAGCGCCGACATCATCGACGCTCAAGTCGTGCGCGAACGCCGCAAGAACCGCGAGGAACCCCGATGAGCAGAATCGACCTTCCCCCGCCGTCCGCCGACTCGTTCGCGCAAGCGGGAGGCCGTCTCGCGCGGCTGGCCGCCGCGGCCGCGATCCTCGCGTTCGCGCTGAGTTCCTACACGGTGATCTCTCCCGGCTACACCGGCGTGATCTTCAACATGATCACCGGCAACCTGCACACGGTCGGCCAGGGCCTGGCGCTGCGCGTGCCCTTCGTCACGCGCGTGCAGAGCTACCCCACGGCCCTGCGCACCTACACGATGGTCCAGCGCAGCGGCGAGGGCTCTTCGGAAGGCGACGACTCCATCGACTTGCCCACGCGCGAGGGCCAGCACATCCGCCAAGACATCTCGGTGACCTACAACACCACCGAGGACCGCGCCGCCGACGTGTTTCGCGACTTTCGCGGCGCGCCGATGTCGGAAATCGAGTCCACCTTCATCCGCCGCACGATCATCACCGTCGCGCAGAACGCCGCCGGCCAGATGTCTTTGACCGAGATCATCTCCTCTAAACGCGGCGACCTGCAGGCCGCCATCACCCAGGAACTTTCGGCCGAATTCGCGAAGATGGGCTTTGGCCTGGACAAGGTCAACCTGGGCGCCAGCCACCTGCCGCCGGCCATCGAGGCGCAGATGCAGCAGAAGATGGCCGCGCAGCAGCAGGCGCAGCAAGCGGACTACGAACTGCAAAAGCAGGAGACGCTGGCCAAGGCCGCGGTCGCGCAGGCCACCGGAGAGGCGCAGTCCGCTCTCGTGCGCGCGAAGGCCGAGGCCGAGGCCAACCGCCTCATCCAGCAGTCGCTGACGCCGACTCTGGTCAACTACCGCGCGGTCGACAAGTGGAACGGCGTCTTGCCGCAGGTGACCAGCGGCGCCACGCCGTTCCTGGATTTGCGCGGAAAATAACGCGCCGCCGGGCGCGGCGCGTTGTATAATCCGGGCATGAGAACTCTTCTGGCCGCCGCCCTCTTGTCCGTCTGCGCCGCCGCGCCCCGCGCGTGGGCCGCGCCCGCCCAGGTGATCATCATCCGCCACGGCGAGAAGCCCGACTCCGGCCCCGACCTCGACGAGCGCGGCTATCAGCGCGCGCAGGCCCTGGTCGGCTACTTCCAGAACAACCCGGCGGTGACGCAGTTCGGCCCTCCCGCGGCGATCTACGCGATGGACCCCAAGCGCGAGGGCGGCTCGATGCGGGCCATCGAGACGGTCCAGCCGCTGGCGCAGGCGCTGGGGCTGAGCGTGAACACCGACTACACGCGCAAGCAGATCCAGCCGCTGGTCTCCGACATCATGTCCAACCCCGCCTACGACGGCAAAATGGTGCTGATCTGCTGGGAGCACAGCGTGATTCCCGACATCGCCCAAGCCTTCGGCTGGACCGCCGCGCCGCGCTCCTGGCCCGGAAACGCCTTCGACCGAACCTGGATATTGACCTTCCAGGGCGACCAAGTCGTGAATTTCGTCGACGCGCCTCAAAACCTCCTGCCCGGCGACAGCCCGCAGTGAGCCGGCGTCCGGCCTGGGCCGCGGCGCTGCTGCTGGTCGGTTGCGCCGCCCCTCAAAAGTCCGGCGACACCGTCGCCGGGATGTTCGCCGACAAAAGCGCCCTGATCGAGGCCGTACGCGCAGGCGACGACGACGCCGTGCGGCGCCTGCTTGAGCGCGGCGCGCCCGTGGAAGCTTCCGACACCTTCGGTGACACGCCGCTGATCTACGCGGCGATGACCGGAGACCAGCGCGCAGCCGACCTGCTTCTCAAGCACGACGCGCGCGTGGACGCGCGCGACAGCTTCCGGCAGACCGCGCTGCTCGTCGCGGCGCAGCACGGCGACGCGGCGATGACCGAGCGCCTTCTGCGCGCGGGCGCGCGAGTGGGCGATGTCGACCGCTTCGGACGCGACGCGCTGATGTATGCGGCCATCTACGACCAGGTGCCCGTGGCCAAGCTGCTGATGGCCGCCGGCGGCGACCCGAACGCGCGCGACCCGTGGGGCTCCTCGGCCCTGAGCTTCGCCGCCGAGCACGGCTTCCAGGGGATGGTCCGGACCCTTCTGCCGCGCGCGAAGGTGTCGCGCTCTCTGATCGCGGCGGCGCAAACGGCGGGCCAAGACGAGATCGCCCGAGAGCTCAGCGCGGCGGCCGGGCGGCCGTTCGCCCCCGAGACGACTCGTCCGCGAAGCCTGCCCCTTCCCCAGCCCGCGGCGCCCGCCGCGGCGCAATACTCCGATGCCGACGCGCCTCCGCCGGCGCTGCCCGCCGACGCGCGCAAGTTCGCGCTGGTGGTGGGCGTGGAGAATTATCTGCGCCTGCCCGAGGCGTCCTACGCGGCGCGCGACGCGCAGACGATCAAGGACTACCTGGTCGCGATGGGCTATCCGCGGGCCAACATCGTCGCTCTCTCGGGCCCCAACGCGACGCGCGCCGTCTTGCAGGGCTACCTGGAGGAATGGCTGCCGCGCAATCTCGGCCCCGACTCCGAGTTCTTCCTTTATTTTTCCGGCCACGGCGCGACGGACCCCGTGAAGCGCCGCTCCTACTTGGTCCCCTGGGACGGCAACTCCGAGTTCCTGGACGCCACGGCCTATCCGCTGGACCGACTCTACGCCGACCTGGCCAAACTGCGCTCGCGCACGGTGGTGGCGGCGCTGGACGCATGCTTCTCGGGGCGCGGCGCGCGCTCGGTGGCACCCCCGGGCCGCCCGTTGGTGACGGAGGCCTCCCTCGGCGAGCCGCTGGGGCGCGCGCGGGTGCTGGCCGCGGCCTCCGCGAACCAAATCGCGGCCGTCCTACCCTCCGAGGGCCACGGGCTTTTCACCTACTATCTCCTGCGCGGCCTGCAAGGCGCGGCCCAAGACAAGCGCGGCGGCGTGACGCTGGATGCCTTGTTCCACTACCTGTCGTCTTCGGTTCCACCCGCCGCCGCGCGCCAGAACCTGACGCAAACCCCGCGACTGCTCCCTTCGTCCGGCCCCGACGCGACGCTGGTGCGCTGGGCGCGATGATCGGCGCGGCGAGACGCTTGGGCCGCGATCTTGCTACAATGCCGCGACGAGCTCGTAGCTCAGGGGTAGAGCATCCGCCTTTTAAGCGGGGGGTCGTGGGTTCGAATCCCACCGGGCTCACGCTTTCGCATCGACGCCTCCATCGTCTATCGGCTAGGACGCGGCCCTTTCAAGGCTGAAAGACGGGTTCGATTCCCGTTGGAGGCAGGATTTTAGAAAGGTCGCGCCGTGGCGCGAGAGATTCGCCGAGCGCCGGCCGACGCCCCGCCCGGAGAGCGGGCGGGGCGGTCGCTGATGAAGCCCTTTTCATCTCAGCGCCAGGGTGAGAACCGCGTCGATTATTTTCCCGCCGACCTTGTCGACCAGGACGCCCACGTAATCGCGCAGGAAGAAACCCACCACGCAGGCAACGGTCACCATCGAGCAGAGAAGCAGAAGGTACTCGACGGAAACTTGACCACGGCGGTACGGCGGCATGAAACAGCATAACTGAAGCGCGCGGCGCGCGCCAGGACACAGGCGGACGCAGCGGCAGTTTTGGCCTGTCGCCCATCAACTCGTCCATGTTCCAGAGGCCCGGGAACCGTTGCGCTATTCGGCCGCGGCGGCGATGGCCACGCACAGCTCGAGACGGGCGCGGATCAGCGCGCTTGACGGGCTCTCGCCCGAGCTTGCCTCAAAAGAACACTCGTTGCCGAGAAGCTTCACGAAGTCTCCGGAGCGACCGTTGGGCTCCAAAATCCGCCAGCGCCCGGCGTCCACCCGCGCGATGAGGGCGGCTGCGTCCTCGGCGGGCTCGCCGCGGATTTCGAATCCGACGCCCCATGCCGGAGCCGCGTCGAGTTTGGGCGGCAGGCGTTCGAGAAGCCGGTCGCCGTCCGGCAACACCGACACGATGCGCAAGTGCGTCCCGCGCGCATTCGCGCACGGCACCGAGATGGAGACATGATGGATCGCCCTGCCCGAGGCGAATCGTCCGGGCCCGGCGCTCCAGATCGTTTGCAGACGCATCGCCACCGGCCGGCCGCAAAAATCGCCGCGCAATTGCGCGCGTCGGGAATCCCCCAGGTCCACGACTTCCTCCAGGTTCAGACCCAGTTCCTCGGCGAACGGCTTCAGGCTCTCGCGGTCGCTTCGGGACATGCCCACGAAGTATCCGACGATGGAGGCGACGATCGCGGCCATCCCGCCGACCGACAGAGCGTTCACGCCGTCGGGCGCATACGCGAAGAGAACGCCGCCAACAACGAGCCCGATCGCGGAGACGATCATCATCGTAGGCATTGTATCCGATCCGACCGCCCGCGCGACGAGGCCCGTCAGCGCGATGCGGCCGCGCCCAGCATTCGGCGCAGCAGCGGGTCCATCGCGTCGGCCCAACGGCGATAGCCCTCCAATGACGGGTGCAGGAAATCGGGCATGACGCTCGCAGACAGGCTGCCGTCGGGCTCCAAGAAGACGCGGCCGATGTCCAGGTAG
>JAJZQS010000150.1 GCA_021806745.1 bacterium | reverse complement strand
CTCGTGCGCGCGGCCAAGGCGCGCGACACCATCGTGTTCCTTCTCGGCCATGTGACCAAGGACGGCGCGCTCGCCGGCCCCAAGGTGCTCGAGCATCTCGTCGACACCGTCTTGTATTTCGACACCGAGCGACACGACCTTCTGCGCGTGCTGCGCGCGCACAAGAACCGTTTCGGCCCCACCGACGAGGTAGGGCTTTTCGAGATGGGCGAGCGCGGCCTGCGCGAGGTCGGCGACGCCGCGGCGTTTTTCTTGGCCGATCTGGGCCGAGAGCCCCAGCCCGGGCGCGCGGTGTCGGCGGCCCTGGAGGGCTCGCGGCCCGTGCTCGTGGAGGTGCAGGCGCTGGCCGCGCCCACGCGCTATCCGCTGCCGAGGCGCATGGCCACCGGACTCGACCTCAACCGAGTTCTCGTGCTCATCGCGGCGATGGAGCGCCACGCGGGACTGCGGCTGGAGGATCGCGACTGCTTCGTGAGCCTGGCCGGAGGGCTGCGCGTCAAGGATCCCGCGCTGGATTTGGCGGCGTGCCTGGCCGTGCTCGGCTCGGCGCGCGACAAGGCCGTGCCGGCGGACATGGTGGTGCTGGGCGAAGTCGGGCTGCTCGGCGAGGTCGGCCGCGTGCCGCAGTTGGAGCCGCGCTTGAAAGAGGCGGTGAAGGCGGGCTTTCGCCGGGCGCTGGTTCCGGAGCGCGCGCTCAAAGACTTGCCCAAGATCGCCGGCTTGGCCGTGGTCGGCGCGGCGGACCTGCGCCGGGCCGCCGCCGCGGCCTTCGGCACGCAGTGAGCGATGCGCCGCGAGCGCCCGCGGATGTCGTAGAATATCCTCCGTTATTCCATCATTTATAATCCGGTCTCCGAGGTGAGCGTCATGTCCAATTGGCTGTTTCGCGCCGGCATCCTGCTGGCTTGTCCGGCGATCGTCTACTTCGGCCGAATTTCTCCCGACGCGCGAGGCTTGGGCATAGGCCTGGGCGTGGGCGGGCTGATCGTGCTCGTCGAGTACCTGGTGGCCGAGTTGAACTTGATGACGATCGTCTTCGGCGTGCTCGGCACGGCCGTGGGCATCATCGTCGCGCGCCTGGTCGACTACATGGTCTTGCAGATCGGCAACGAGAGCCTCTACGCGACCTGGGACCGCTTCGCGCTGCTGCGCTATTTCGCCTTCGGCGCTTTGGGCCTGGCGATCTCGGTGCGCAAGTTCCCCGAACTCGACGATCTGGACAAGGATCTGCTCAAGATGGGCAAGCGCCGCGGCGCGCAAATCAAGATACTGGACGCCGGCGCGATCATCGACGGCCGCGTCGCGGAGATCGTGGAGACGCGCTTCTTGTCGGGCACCGTCGTCGTGCCGCGCTTCGTGCTGTCGGAACTCAATCGGATGGCGGAGTCCGACGACGCGGCCAAGCGCGCGCGCGGCCGCCGCGGCCTGGACATCGTCGCGCGCCTTCAGGAGAACGGCTCGACGCCGGTCAAGATCCTGGACAAGGACGTGCCCGAGATCCGCGAGGCCGACGGCAAGATCGTGCGCCTGGCCCGCGACATGGGCGCTCAGATCGTCACGGTGGACTTCAACGTCAATAAAATGGCGGCGCTCGACGCCGTGGTCTGCCTGAACGTCAACGACTTGTCGGCCGCCTTGCGCCAGGTCGTGCTGCCCGGCGAGGGGATGTCGGTGTTCGTGATGAAGGAAGGCAAGGAGCGCGAGCAGGGCATCGGCTACCTGGACGACGGCACGATGGTCGTCGTCGACGACGGCCGCCGCGCCATCGGCCGCCGCGTGGAGGCGGTGGTGACCTCCATCCACCAGACCTCGAACGGGAGGATGGTGTTCGCGAAGGCTCGCCCGGAAAAGACCGCCCAGGCCGCCTGATGCGCGCGGGCGCGATCATCGTCGCCGGCGGGTCCGGAACCCGGATGGGCCGGCCGAAGCAGTTCCTGCCTCTGGCGGGCTCGACGGTCGTGGAGTGGTCGCTGCGCTGCTTTATCGGGATGCCGGAAATCGGCGCGGTCTCGCTCGCCCTTGGTCCCGAGGCCCTCGCCGCGCACGGTGGGCGCCTGCGCGCGGGAAAGGTCCGCGTCGTGGCCGCGGGTGCCACGCGCATGGGCTCGGTGCGCAACGCGTTCGCGGCGTTGCCCTCGGACCTCGACGCGGTCGCGGTTCACGACGGCGCGCGTTCGATGATCACCCCGGAGATCGCTCGCGCCGTGTTGGCCGAGGCGACGAGGTCAGGCGCCGCGGTGGCGGCCGTGCCGGTCAAAGACACACTCAAGCGCGCGCCGCGAGGCGCGATGACCGTCTCGGAGACTCCGGACCGGGCGCAGTTCTGGGCCGCGCAGACGCCGCAGTGCTACCGTTATGAGGTATTGAAAGAGGCTCTGGAGCGCTTTCGCGACGACGCCGACGCCACCGACGAAAGCCAACTCGTCGAGCGCTGCGGCCGCTCGGTGGCGCTGGTGGCCTCCAGCTACGAGAACTTCAAGATCACCACTCCGGAGGACATGGTCATGGCCGAGGCGATCCTGGCCGCGCGCGCGGGCGCGCGCGAGACGAAGGTGGGATTCGGCTTCGACATCCACCGGCTCGTCGCGGGCCGCGAATTGTGGCTGGGCGGCGTTAAAATCCCCCATGACAAGGGTTTGCTCGGTCACTCGGACGGCGACGCCGTCTTGCACGCGGCCTGCGACGCGGTGCTGGGCGCGCTGGGCTTGGGCGAGATCGGCATGGCGTTTCCGCCCTCGGACCCGAAGTTCAAGGGCCTGGCCAGCCGCGAGATCGTCGCGCATGTGATTGAGACGGCCCAGCGCGCCGGCGGCGAGATCGTCCACCTCGACGTCACTCTCATCGCCGAGGAGCCCAAGCTCAAGCCGCACTACGAGGCGCTCAAGAATTCCGTGGCGGAAATTTTCCGCTTGCCGACGGCGCGCGTCAGCCTGAAGGCCAAGACTCACGAGGGCCTGGATTCAATCGGCCGAGGCGAAGCGATTTCCTGCCACGCGGTCGCCACCGTGCGCGCGCGCTGAGCCGCCGCGATGACCGCGTTCCTTCTCGTCTTGACGAACGCGATCGGCGGCAGCACTTACCCCGCGGCGGGGGTCGTCTTGCGGGGCTTCTCGCAAAAAGACGCCTTGTTCTTGCGCTTGGCCTTGGCCAGCGTGCTGTTTTCGCCGTTTGTCTGGCGGGCGCGGCGGCGCCTTTCGAGACTTCGCGAGCGCGACTGGGCGCTGATGCTCGGCGTCGGCGTTCTCGGCTACGCGCTGCCGCTGGGGCTCGGACTTTACGGCCAGAGTCTGTCCAGCGCGACCTCGGCGTCTTTGCTCATCGGTGTCGAGCCCGTCTCCATCGTCGCGCTGTCATGCCTGTTTCTGGGTGAGAGGATGACCGCGCTCAAGGGCGCGGCGCTCGCGGCGGGCTTTTGCGGCGCGGCGCTCATCGCGTTCCAGGGCCTGTCGCCCATTTTCGGCGCGCCTTCCGGGCGTCTGGTCGGGGACCTCCTGCTCGCGGCGCAAGGCGCGTTCTGGTCGCTGTACACGGTGCTCGGCAAGCCGGCGCTCGAGCGCGTGGAGCCCATGGACATGACGGCCGTCACCACTTTGATCGCCTTTGCCGCGACCGCCGCGTGGGCCGCGCCGGGACTTTCGGCGTCGGCATGGCGCGGCGCGGGGCTAGGACCCTGGGCCGCGCTCGTTTACTTGGCGGCGGGTGGGAGCTTTTTCGGCGCATGGATTTGGAACGCCGTGTTGAGCCGCGTCGAGCCGTCGCGCTCGGCCAACTACATATTTCTCCAGCCGCTGGTCGGCGCGGCGCTCGGCGCGGGTCTTCTCGGCGAACGCATCACCGGCTGGACCGCGGCCGGAGGAGTTCTCGTCGCCGCGGGAATGTGGGCGGCCTCGCGCGGCGAGGCCGCGTCAGCGGGAGTCGGCGGTCAACTCGCGCCCGAGCGCGAAGCGCCCCAACAGGCCGCGTAGCGCCTTCTCGGCGCCGGGCCGGAATTCCTCTTCCTTGGGCGCGATCAGCCACACGGTCTCGCGCAGACCGCTGGGCCCGTCGTGCAGTCGCACCAGGCGCCCGGAGGCCAGATCATCGCGCACCGTCGGCAGTTCGAGCGCGGCGATGCCTCGTCCGGCGCGCGCCAGCGCGCGCAGCAGTTCGGAGTCATCGACTTCGGCTTCGACGCGGGCGTCGACGCCGCGCGAGCGCAAAAACAGTTCGACTTGCTTCATCACCGGGTTGTCCGCCCCGCGCAGAAGCAGGGGGCGTCCGGAGAGATTTCGCGGAAACGCCGCGCCGCGGCGCACGAGCGACGGAGCCGCGACGAAGACGAGAGGAATCGAGCCGATCGCCCGGCCGCGGAAGTTCGGGCCCAGCTTCATCGACAAGTCGAGCGTCGCCACGGCCATGTCCAGCGCGCGCGACTCCAGGCGTTGGAGCAGGCCCTCGGGCGACCCGCCGGAGACGACCACGCGCAATTCGGGGTCGCATGAGCGCGTGAAGTCGAGCACGCGCATGGCCGCGGCTCGCGGCGCGGCGGAGTGCACGCCCACGCGCAGGGTGCGCAGGGCCGATTCCAGCCCCGCGTCGATGTCGCTTTCCAACTGGCGGCCGGCCTCGAAAATCCGGCGGCAGTGCCGCAGCACGGCCTCGCCTTCCGGCGTGAGGCGCGCGCCGTTGCGCGAGCGCAGGAGCAGGGGGCGGCCGCAGCGGCGCTCAAGCTCCGAGATCTGCGCGCTGAGCGTGGGCTGGGCCAGGTTCAGCGCGCGCGCGGCTCGTCCGATCCCGCCCTCTTTGGAAACGGCGTAGAAGTAGTAGAGATGGTGGTAATTCAGTGAAATCATCGGAATTAACTATGCCGATCATATTTTAATCAAATTAATAAGACCTCCGCAGGATCGTACAATGAGAGTCGC
>JAJZQS010000149.1 GCA_021806745.1 bacterium | reverse complement strand
GGCCGCCGCTTGGCCGATTCGTTCACGATCTTCGCGCGCAAGGAGCGCCGCGACCTGTCGGCGGCCTACAAGTTCTACTGCGGCAAGGAGCTTTCCGGCGCGCACCGCGCCGAGGCCGACGTGCGCGCCGCCGCCGAGGTCCTGTTCGCGCAGACCGAGCGCTACGCGGATTTGCCCAAGGACATGGCCGGCCTGCACGCGTTCTGCGCGCAAGTCGACGCGTCGCGCGTGGACCCCGAGGGCAAGTTCGTCTGGCGCAACGGCGAGGCGGTGTTCGCCTTCGGCAACAAGCACAAGGGCAAAACCTTGCGCGAGGTCACGGCCTCGGATGGGGGCTACCTGCGCTGGATGACCGAGAAGGGAAACTTCAGCCCCGCGGTGGTCCAATTGTGCCGCGACGCGTTGGCGGGCAAGTTCCCGACGAAAAAATGAACACGAGAAAAAAGGCGGTCGTTCTGCTGTCGGGCGGACTGGACTCGACGACGGCGCTGTATTGGGCCATGGCCCGCGGGTGGTCGCCGGTCGCCCTGGCCGTGGCATACGGTCAGCGCCACGCGCGCGAGCTCGCGGCCGCGCGCGCGGTCGCGCGCCGCGCGGGCGCGCCGCTGCACGAAGTCGACTTCCGCCTTCCGTGGCTGGGAGGCTCGTCGCTGACCAACAAGGCGCTGAAGCTGCCCGACATCCCGCTGTCGCGCATCGGTCGCGGCGGCATCCCGTCGACCTATGTCCCCGGGCGCAACACGATTTTCCTGGCGCTGGCGGCGTCGCTGGCCGACGCGATCGGAGCGGGCGCGATCGTCATCGGCGCCAACGCGCTGGACTATTCCGGCTATCCGGACTGCCGGCCGCCGTTTTTAAGCGCGTTCGCGCGCGTGGCGAGGCTGGGCACGCGCATCGGCGCGCGAGGCGGCGGCCCGCTCGTGCTGGCGCCGCTGCTGCGCTTGGACAAGCGAGGCATCGTGAGGCTGGCGTTGCGCGTGGGCGCTCCGCTGGAGCTGACTTGGTCGTGCTACGCGGGCGGCGCGCGGCCGTGCGGCGCCTGCGACTCCTGCCGCCTGCGCGCCAAGGGCTTTCGCGAGGCCGGGACGCGGGACCCCGCGTCGTGAACGCGGCTCCGGCGCTGTCGGACGCGGCGCGCGCGCGCGTCGTCGAGGTCTTCTCGTCGCTGCAGGGCGAGGGGCCGCGCGTGGGCGAGCGGCAGATTTTCGTGCGCCTGGGCGGCTGCAACCTGCGCTGCGACTACTGCGACGAGCCCGACACGATCGCCATCCCCTCGGGAACGGTTTGGACCGCCGAGCGGCTGCGCGGCGCGATCGCGCGGCTGAGCGCGCGACGGCGCCATCGCTCGATCTCGTGGACCGGCGGAGAACCGCTGCTCCATCCGCTTTTTCTGCGCGGGATGATGGCTTGGGCGCGCGGACGGGGGCTTAAGAACTACCTGGAGACCAACGGTACCTTGCCGGCGGCGCTGGCGTCGGTGGCCGGCCTGTGCGACACGGTGTCGATGGATTTCAAGCTGCCCTCGTCGACCGGCAGGGATTTCTGGTCGGCGCACGAGCGCTTTCTGGCCGTCGCGCCGCGCGGGACTTTCGTCAAGGTCGTGCTCACCGCCCGAACGACCGACGCGGAATGGCGGCGCGTCCTGTCGATTCTGCGCGCGGCGCCGCGGCGGGTTGCGCTCGTGCTCCAGCCCGTCACCGCGGGTTTCGGCGCCGAGCCGATTGCGCCCGCGCGCTGTCTGCGGCTTGAGGCGCGAGCGCGCCGCGTTTTGCGCGAGGTGTCGGTGATTCCGCAGTGGCAGCACTTGTGGGGCGTGCGCTGACGCGCCGGGCCGCGCTCGCGCTGGCGGGCGCGGTCGCTTTGGCGGCGTGGCTGGCTTGGGGCGGCGCGCGCAGCCCGTCGTTTCTGCGCGACGAGGCTCCCGCGCTTTGGCTGCGCGCCGAGGACGCGGCGGTGCTGGTCGCGCGTCGCGGCGCGGACCCGTTCGCCCGCTACCGCGTCCGCTTCGTGGCGCCGGGCACGGGGTCCCCGTTCGCTCTCTCCCTGCGCGCTCCGGGCTGGACCGAGGTCGTACTCGACCATCGACTGGCGGCGCCGGTGACGCGCGGCGATCGCCGCGTTTGGCTCGCGGCCGCGCCGGGCGTGCATGAGTTGACGATCATCGCGCGGGGCGATTTTGGCCCGCCGGTGATTTGGGCGGCCGCGCCCGAACTCGGGGTGTATTCCGGCCGTTCCTGGGAGGCCAGTTCCGACGACGGCAAAACCTGGGGCCCGGCGCGCGACGCCGCGCGTCCGTTGGAGGCTCCGGATTTCGCCGCGCTGCCCGGCGCCTCTTCGGGTTTTTTGGCGACTCTGCCATGGCTGATCGCGTGGTTGGCGCTGGGCGCGTGGATGTCTCGGCGCGGGCGGCAGGCGGATCGCCTGGTCTTCGCCGCGGCGGCCGCGGCGTGGCTGGTCTTGGCAGCCGCGGCGCTGGCCTTCCTGAGGCCTGGCCTCGGCTACGACGCGTATTGGCACGCGGACTACGCGGGCCGCCTGGCGCGGACTTGGCGGCTGCCCGCGCCCGGCGACGCGTGGCAGACCTTCCAGGCGCCGCTCTATTACGCCCTCTGCGCTCCGCTGTGGTCGTGGGCGACGGCGCTGGGGCGAGAGCCGACGGTGTTCATGCGTCTGCCCAGCCTCTTGTCCGGATTCATCCTCGGCTGGGCGTGCCGACGCTTCGTTGCGGCGGCTCGACCGGGCCGGCCGGACCTGGCCGCGGCGGCGGGACTCTTGGGCTGGTTTCTGCCCGCGAATCTCTACATCGCCCAGACGCCCAGCAACGAGCCGCTGGCGGCGGCTCTCGCGGCTCTGTTTCTGGCCGAGTGCGCGCGCGTGCGTCCCGGCGGCCTGACGACCCGGCGCGCGGCGGGGCTTGGGGCCGTCTTTGGCGCGGCGCTTTTAACCAAGGCCACGGCGGCGCTGGCGCTGGCGCCGGCGGCGATTCTCCTTTTGCCCGCGGCGCCCAAGCGCGGGCGCGCGCGCGCGGCCGCAGCGCTGGCGCTGGCGGCGTTCGCGGCGGGAGGCTGGTTCTATGCGCGGACCTGGATGCTCTACGGCGCGCCGCTCGTCGGCGGCTGGAACCCCGCGCGGGGCATTCGCTGGTGGCAGGACCCCGGATATCGCTCGGCGGGGGACTTTCTGCGTTTCGGCGCGGCGTTGCGCCGTCCATTTTACGCGGGACTCAACGGCTTCTGGGACGCTCTGTACTCGACTTTGTGGAACGACGGCTGGCAGTCGGGAGTGCCGTCGTTGTTTTGGCTTGCGCCCAGGCCGCTTCTTTGGCAGGCGGCGGGGGCGTGGTGGGGGCTTGTTCCCTCGGCGCTGATCGCGCGGGGATTGTGGGCGGGCCTGAGGCGTCGCGACGCGTACTCGGGCGCGGCTCTGCTGGGGCTGTTCGCGGGCCTGGCCGCGGCCCTGAGGCTTTTTTTGACCGTCGCGATCTACTCGACGGTCAAAGCCAGCTACCTGCTGGGGCTGGCGCCGCTGGCGGCGCTGGCTCTGTGCGACGGGCTGGATTCTTTTTCCGACGCGCCGCGAACGGGGTGGTGGGCGCTTCTTGCCGCCTGGGCGGCGGTCGCGTTTCGAGGGGCGCTGGCTCTCTAGACACGGCAGGAGGCGCCGAGACCGGCGCCCCTAAAGGGCCGCCTCGGCGCCTCAATCCAGGCACCCGCCCCGACCCGCCTCCGCGCCGTGAGTCGCGCGCGGGGCGGCGCCACGAACGGCCTGTGCTTCGCGTCGTGTTCGCGTCTGCGGCGACCGGCCCGCCGGTTGCGGCCTCAGCCTCGTCCCGGCGTCCTTCTGCGTCCTTGCGCCGCGCCGTGCGGGCCGCGAGCGGGTGCGCTAGGAGTATAGCCCCGGCGCGCGTACAGTCAAGGCCCAGGGCGATTTGGGTCTTGCGTGAAAAAATAAATTTCATGGTATGATGAAGCTCGCGGTCGGCGTGGGCCGCGCGAGGTGTCATCATGAAGATTCTTTCGCTGTGCGCGATGTTGCTGGCCGCCGTCGGCGCGCGCGCCCAACAGACCGCTTGCGTCGCCAATCCCGACCTGGACGCCAAGGCCTATGCGCTTTGGATCGGCGCCGGAGCCAATCCCGACGCGGCACCCTGCGCCGCCCGCCTGCTCCAGGCTTCCTGCGCCGCTTCCGGCGGGATGGAGACCCGGACTTTCGTGAGCTCCGACGGCCGCTTCGCGGCGTTTTTCACCTACAGCCCCACGCAGGACATGGGCGTGACCGTGACCTTGCAGCTCGACAATGCCGCCGGGGTTGGGGCCGGCCGCGTGACGCTGGCGACCTATCCGTATCGCCGCGCGTTCTATCAGGGGGTCGGCGCCGACGACGTCCAGATCTTCGACGACGCCTCGCAGACCACGCGCGCCATCGGCGGCGTCATGCTCATTCCCGTCGACGCGCTGACCTCCGCGGGTCAGGCGCAGTGCCCGTAACGCGCGCGGACTAGAGCGGCACGGCGCCGGGGCGCTGGAAGCGCCGGGCGAGTTCTTCTCGGTCCAAGGACAGCATCGCGCGTCTCCCGTGCGGACAGCGCGTGCCGTCGCGGCAGTCTTTGAGCTTGTCGAGCAAGGCGTAGGCCTCGGCTTCGCCCAGCCGGTCGTGGGCTTTCACCGCGGCTTTGCAGGCCACGGTGGCCAGCGCGTCGTGGCGCAGGGCCGCCGCCTCGTCTACGGGGTCCGACAGCGCGTCGATCACGCGGTGCAGCAGGCGCTTGACGTCCTCGGCCGCGTCGAAGACCGCGGGGATGGCCGTGGCCTGCACTCCGGTGCGCCCGCGCGGCTCGATCTCGAAGCCCAGGCGCCGCAGGCGTTCGGCCTTGTCGAGCACGAGTTTGGCCGCCGAGGCCGGCAGCTCCACGGCCACCGGCAGCATCAA
>JAJZQS010000030.1 GCA_021806745.1 bacterium | reverse complement strand
CGCGCGCGCCGCCAGCGCGCCAGGCGCTCCTCGTCCCAGTCCGTGGCGTCCTCGCCGTCGCGGCGCACGCGCCCGGAGGTGGGACGGTCCAATCCCGCCAGCAAGGAGAGCAAGGTCGATTTTCCCGAGCCGCTGGGCCCGGTCACCGCCACGGTCTCGCCCGCCGACACGGAAAAATCCAGGTCCGCCAGCACGCGCAGGGCCGCGCCTTGAGAGGAAAACTCCTTGGAGACGCCGCTCAATTCCAGCAGGGGCGCGCTCATTTCAGCAGTCCCGTCTTGTCCAGGAACGCGGACACGGCGGCCGCCACGCGCTTGTGGCCGGCCGCGTTCGGGTGGATTCCGTCTTCCTGATTGAGCGCGGGGTCGCCCGCCACGCCCTCCAGCAGAAACGGCATGAACGCCACGCCGCGCTTGCGCGCGACCGCGGGAAAGACGGCGGCGAATTGCGCGGCGCGGGCCGCGCCGTAGTTGGGCGGGATCTTCATGCCCGCCAGCGCCACGCGCACGCCCTTGGCCAGCAGAAAACCGATCAGATCGTCGAGGTTGCGCCGCGTCGTCTCGGGCGGCACGCCGCGCAGGCCGTCGTTGCCGCCCACGCAGACGAACACCAGCTTCACGTCCGGCGTCAGCGCCCAGTTCACCTCTTGGCGGATGCCCGCGGAGGTGGCGCCGCTAATGGCGGCGTTGCGCGCGCGCCAAGGCAGGCCGCGCCGGCGCCACTGCGCGTCCAGCACGGACGGCCACGCGTCCTCGGCGTCGACGCCGTAGCCCGCGGTCAGCGAGTCGCCCACGAACAAGGCCACGGGGCCGCCCGTTTTTTCGGCCGGCGGCGCGGCGGGCGCGGGCTTGCGCGCGCAGGCCGCGGCGGCCAGCAGAACAAGAAGCGCGCGTTTCACGCTTCGATTTTAGCCTTTCTGCGCGAAGCGATCGGATATAATGCCGCGGCATGGACTGGTCACCGTTTCTCGTCTGCGGCCCGGAGGAGCGCGCGCCGTCCCCGCGCGGCCTGCGCACGCCCGAAGGGCTGGGCGACCGCCTGCGCACGGCCGCGTTCGCGGAACTGCAGGCGCGCGAGGCGTTCTTATGGGCCGCCGACGCGCTGAGCGACGCCGCGCCGGAGCTGCGCGCCGCGTGGCGGCGCTTCGCCGCCGATGAGGACCGACACCTGCGCCTCCTGCTTGAGCGCATGGCCGCCCTGGGCGTGCGCCCCGAGGAACGCGCGGTCTCCGACCGGCTGTGGCGCTCGTTGAGCGCGTGCCGCGCGGCGCGGGACTTCAGCGCCTGGATGAAGACCGCCGAGGAGCGCGGCCGCGCCGCCGAGGAAAGCTTCGCGCGCAGCCTGGCCGGCATCGACCCGGTCACGGCGGCGATTTTCGAACGCATCGCCGCCGACGAGATCGAGCACGTGGCCTTCGCCGCGCGGCAAGCGGCGTAGCGCCCCGACTTCCGGGGGTTTCTCGTCGAGGGGAGCCTTGATTTCCGGGGGCTTCGGGGTTATACATGGAAGGCATGAAGGCCCGTCCCCTCGCCTTCGCCGTGTTGTGCGCGTCGTGCCTGGCGCGCGCGTCCGCTCAGCCCGCCGCCCCGGCCGATTCCGGACAAACCCCGGCGTCGTCGTCGCGGTCCGCGGATGATTCTCCGTGCGGCGACGCGTCCGGCGGCGGCGACGCGCCGTGCGGCGGGACGGCCAACGAGCGCGTGGCGGCGGGTTTCGCGGCCGCGTCATGGAAGCCCGCGCCGGCGCCGGCGGCCGCCGCGGCGGCCCAGGAGAGCGCGGGAGTTTTTCAGGCGCAAGCGCGCGTCGCGGCCCTTCCGGCCAACCCGTTCGGCGCGCTTATCGCTCCCGAGCAGATGATGTCGGGCGGTCTGCCTGCGGCGCCCGTGGATTTTGGTGGGCGCGTGGCACCGCCGGCGGGCGCCGGCGTCGCGCACAGTTTTTTGTCCGGCGGCTCGGCGCACCTCGATGGCGCCGCGGTGCCGCCGCCCGTGGCGCCGGCGCCGTTCGCCGCCAAAACGCTTGCCCCCGTTGCTCCGGGGCTTTTGAAGTCGATCTCTCGCGCGGTCGCGCAGAACATTGCGACGGGTCCCGGGTTCGCCTCCGATCTGGCGGGCCGATGGACGAAAGCTCTGACGGCGTCGGCGGGGACCGTGCCCGTGACTTCCCCCGCGCCGCGCGCGAGCGATCTTGCATCTAAACCGTTGCCGGGCGCGGTTCAGGAGCCGAACTGGTCCATCAGGAAGACCGCGGCCGCGTTTCAGCCGGGCGCGTCGGACGGTGCGGTCAGCGGGTCCTACAAGAACCCTCGCTCCGCGCATCTTCAGGCGACCGCGACCGTGGGGGAAACGCGCCTGGAGTTGGGGTTGGACAACTCCGACAAGCGTCGGCATCATCAGCGCGGTCTCAGTGTGGGCCTGGGCTCGGCCGATCATCCGGGCATGATGCCGGGCGAGGTCTCGAGGTGGCTGGCCGTGAGCGTCGGCGAATTTTACGGCGGCCAAGGCCGCCGCGTCACGGCTCAGTCCGGGGCGGGCCTGGTGGGCGGCTTCACCCTGCATTTTTAATCCGCGCTTTCGGCCCGCCGCGCTGCGCGCGCGGACCGGCGGGCCCAAGCCGCGGTGGGTCTCCAGCCCTTCGACGCCGCCCGCCGTTTCGCGCATCATGGCGGAGATGAGCCGTCGCCCGCTTGCCGTGCTTCTGGCCGCGCTGGCCGCGGCGCCGTCTTTCGGCGCGCCCTTGGAGGCCGCGCGCGTGGACGCCGCCCCGGCGATCTCCGTTCCGGCGGTCCCGGTCCTCGCGGTCGCGGCGCTCGCGGACGTTCCTCCGTCGGCTCCGTTTGCCGAGGCCGCGATGATCGCGCCCGCGCGGCCCGCGGCGCCGGCGGCACTGCCCTCGGCGCGCACGCCGGAAGGCGCGACCGCGCGCGTGGCCGTCGCGGCGCGGGCTTGGGGCGCGCCGCTGGAAAGCCTGCTGTCCGGGCGCGATGTCCTGTTGTGGGGGGAAAACCACGGCTCGCTGGAGTCCGTGGAGACGCTGGCGCGCTCGATGCCGCGCCTGGCGAGCGCGGGCGTGACCGCGGTGGGACTGGAGGGCCTCAAGCGTCCGCACCAGGCGGCGGTGGACGCCTATGTGTCGGGCCGGTCGTCGCGCGTGCCGCTGGAGGCGCTGGAGTTCTCGCCGCGCCGCCGTTCGGCGCTGGTCGCTTTGCTCAACGCGGCGCGCGAACAGGGCGTGCGCGTGGTGGGACTGGGCCTGCCGCTGGACTACTGGGCCAAGGAGACCGCGCGGCTGGCCGCGGCCAACACGGGCCGCCCGGAGAGCGATTTTCCCGCGACGGCGGCGGCGCAGTTCCAGCGCGCGCAGGCCGACTACGAGCCCGGCTACAACGAGGCGGTGGCCGAGGTCTATCTTTCGCGGCGCAACCGCTCGATGGCCGAAATCCTGGCGCGGACGGTGGGCGGCGGCGGCAAGGCGGTGGCGCTGGTGGGGCAGGCGCACGTCGACGGGCTCGACATGATCCCGGGCCGGCTTCTTCACGCGCCGGGCGCGTGGGGGACTTTGAGCGAGGAATTGACCCGGCGCGCGCTGAAGGTCTTCTCGCTGACCCAGACCGGCGGGCGCTTCGTCGATGAGGAGGACTTGGCGGCCGACGCGCGCGCGCGGCCGCTGTCCTACCTGGAGGCGCGTCAAGCCTCGCCGCAAGACCGGCCGGCGTTCGTGCCGCTGGGACCCGACCGGGGGCTGTGGCACGCGGGACCTTCGACCGCCCCTTGAAATTCGCGTCTTCCGGGACCGTTTGTCGGATGGGCATGAAGGCCCGATTCCTCTTGCCCGGCGCGGCGGCGATGCGCTAAGCTCGGCGCATGAGCCCCGCCACCGCCTCCCTCTCGCCGATCGTCGCCGACATCCGCCGCAAGGCCGCCGCGCTCAAGAAAAAAATCGTCCTGCCCGAGGGGGAGGAGAAGCGCACGCTCAAGGCCGCCGCGATCTTGAAGAAAGACGGTCTCTGCGTGCCCATCCTGCTGGGCGATCCCGACAAGTCGCGCCAGGCCGCGGCCGCCAACGGCGCCGACATCTCCGGAATCGAGATCGTGGACCCGGCCAAGGATTCGAAGTACGCCGACTACTGCGCGCAGTATTTCGAGCTGCGCAAGCACAAAGGCATCGACGAGGCGCAGGCCAAAGAGTCCGTGGCCGACCCCATGGTCTTTGGCGTCATGATGCTTCACAACGACCGCGTGGACGGCTTTTTGTCCGGCGCCGACCACGCGACGGCCGACACGGTGCGCCCGGCGCTCCAAATCATCAAGCCCGCGCCCGGCGTGCGCGCGATCTCGAGCTTCTTCATCATGATCTTCCCAAGCAAGTCCCAGGGCGACAACGGGGTGTTGATCATGGGCGACTGCGCGATCAACATCGACCCGACGCCGGTCAAGCTCGCCTCCATCGGCATCTCCTCGGCGCGCATGGCCAAGGTGCTTTGCGGGATCGATCCGCGCATCGCGTTCCTGTCCTTTTCCACCAACGGCTCCACGCAGCACGAACTGGCCGACGCCGTCAAGGAAGCCGTGCGCGTCGCCAAGGAGAAGGCGCCGGACATGGCCATCGACGGCGAGATGCAGGCCGACGCGGCGCTGGTGCCGGAGATTGGGCAGCGCAAGTTCCCCGGCTCCAAGGTCGCCGGACGCGCGAACGTGCTGGTGTTTCCCGACCTGCAGTCCGGCAACATCGGCTACAAGCTCGTCCAGCGCCTGACCGGCGCCGAGGCGCTGGGCCCGATCCTGCAGGGCTTCAACAAGCCGGTCAACGACCTGTCGCGCGGCGCGTCGGTCGACGACATCGTCAACATGGCCTGCGTGACCGCGCTGCAGACCGATCCGGCGCTGCGCGGCTGAGGGGAAGTCGGCGCGAAGCGCGATCCCGAGGGGCTCGCGGCGGGCCTTGATTCCGGCCAAGGGAGGGAGCTACAGCCATTGACAAAGTTGGTATCATATGATACCATTCGAATGTGGCCGAGCGGCCTTCCTACCGTGAGCTGAACAACAAGCTCAGTGCCGCCAAAGATTTCATCGCCAAGTCCCAGTGGGCTCCGGCGGAGCCGGTCAAGCTGGCTCCGGACTTCCGTCGATTCGATTTGTACACGGAGGAAGAACAGTCGAGCGCGCTTCTTGCGGCGTTGGAGGAGATCGAGCCAGGGCGCTACATCGGCCGGCAGCCTCCGGAGAAAGCTTACGAGAAGCGAGTTTACGGCTTGGATTTGTTCGCGTTTTGCTGGCCGTCGAGAAAGTTCGGATGCACGATGTACATGAAGTTCTGCGTGACGAAGGACGCGCTGTATGTGGTGTCCTTTCATGAGTCGCGGGAGAGGGACTGACATGGAATGCATGAAATGCGGCGCGCGGATGAACAAGAAGGTCGCCGCCGTGGAAGGCGTCCACGACGACAAGACGTTCACGGTGCGGACCACGGCGATGGTGTGTCCGAATTGCGGCTATAAGACGGTCGACGCTCAAAACTTGGACGAATACTATAGAGCCGTCGCCGATGCCTACCGAGCTTCGGAGGGGAGGCTCACCTCGAAGGAGTTGGTCGCTCTGCGCCTGAAAATGAAGAAATCCCAGCGCGAGTTCGCCGACTATCTGGGCGTCGGGGAGGCCAGCGTGAAGCGCTGGGAACTCGGGAAAGTCCAAGAGCGGGCCATGGACGAGCTCATCCGGCTCAAGACTCAGGCGGAATATTCCGCCCGCAACCACTTCCAAGTCCTCAGCCAAAGCGGGGAAGCCGACCAGTACTCGGGATGGCGCCCGCTGGATTTGAAGCGCGTCACGCACCTGGTCGCGTATTTTCTCGGAGAGATCGCCAAGCTCAAGAAGAAGCCGGAGCATCAGCCCCTGGTCTTGAACAAGCTGCTTTGGTATGCCGATTGCCGCCACGTCCGACTCTACGGGGAGTCTCTCACCGGCTTGAGATACGCGCGCATCGATCACGGCCCGGTTCCCGACGATTATGTCCAGTTGTACAGATACTTGGACGCGCAGAAAGTCCTGCGATACGCGGACGCGGAAACCCTGATCGCGCGCATGCCTTTTGACCCGACCGTTTTTTCGAAAGATGAGATCGGATCGATCGCGCACACTTGGGATCGGTTCAAAGACAGGTTGAATGAGATCGAGGAGTTGTCGCACGCCGAGAAGGCCTACAAAGAAACCGAGCACGCGCGGCAAATTTCCTTCGCGTGGGTGCTGGAGAAACAGCGGCGTCCGAGCGCCCGTCGACAAAGACATACAATCCCCGCATGAGCGAGCCGTTCCCGCAGGACTACATCTACGACGAGTCCGACCTGCCGCCGGGCTCGGGCTGGGACATGCGCCGCGTGCTGGAGGGCCTTGAGCGCGGCGCGCCGCCGGAGGGATTTTCGGCTTGGTTCGACCGCGACCCCGAGCGCGCATCGCCAGACGACCCGTCCCTGGTGCTTTCGCCCGCCGACGGCCTGGTGGAGTTGCGCCGCCCCGAGGGCAGGACGCCGGAGTTCGTGGTGCACCTGCGCCTGACCGACGTCCATGTCCAGCGCGTCCCGCTGGCCGGGCGCGTGGTCGGCGTGGAGCGCGCGGGGCGCGGCCATTTCTATCCCGACGATCCGCACTACTTGACGGGCGTTCAGGCGATCACGGCCGTCGAATCGCGCCTGGGCGTCTACCGCGTGCGCCAGATCACCACTTTGATCACCCGGCGCCTGGAGACTTATTTGGAAGCCGGGACCGAGGTCGCCGCGGGAAGACGGCTGGGGCGCATTCGGCTCGGCAGTACGGTGATCTTGGAGCTTCCCGGGCGCTGGGAGCCCCTGGTGCGCGAGCGCCAAAAGGTCTACGCGGGCGTCACTCCCCTGGCGCGCGCGCTCTAGCCGCCGGGCCCCCGTCCGGGGATGGAACTTTTTTGGGGGGGTCTTCGTATGCTCCATGCCCCGATGGGGCAGGAGGAAGTGAAAGATGAAGATGTCGATGCTGGCCCTGGCGCTTGCGCTCGTCGCCCCAGCGGCCCATTCCCAGACGCAGACGAATGTTCCCGCCGCCGTCAAGACGCACGCCCGAACGCACGCGAAGAGCCGCAAGCATGCCCTGTCCCCTTCGGCCGAGGGACAAATCAAGGTCCTGCGCGCCGAAGTCAAGCGCGAGCGCGCCGATCTCTCCGCCCGTTCCCGCGCCGAGCGCGCGAGCCGCAAGACGCTGGGCGAGGCCGAGCGCGCGGAACTGGCCAAGCTCAAGACCGCGCCCGGCAAAAGGACCGAAAAGACGCAGGCGCGACGCGCGCTGAAAGCCAAGTACGCGGCCCTGCTTCAGGACGGAAGACGGAAAAGCCGCTCCCAGGCCGCGTTCGTGCGCGAAGACATCAAGTCCAAGCGCCAGATGATCTCCAAGCTGCGCCGCTCCTGAACGGAGCCCAGCCCACACGAGAGATCGGGGCCCTCGGCGAGAGCCGGGGGCCCCTTTGTCGCCCGGGGCCGCGATGTGCGATGATTGCGGCATGGACGAGAGGGCCCTTCTGCGCGAGGCTTACGAGCAGGCCCTGGCCGGTTACCACGAAGGCGGCCTCCCCATCGGCGCCGTTCTGGCCGACGCGGCCGGGCGCGTGGTCGCGCGCGGGCGCAACCTGCGCGTGCAGACCGCAGACCCCACCGCCCATGCGGAGGTGGTCTGCGTGCGCGCCGCCGGGCGCCGCCGGGACTGGACCGAGTTGACTTTGGTCAGCACGCTGAGCCCGTGCGTGATGTGCAGCGGGACGGCGCTTCTCTACCGCATTCCCCGCGTGATCGTGGGCGAAAACAAGAACTTCCTGGGCGCCGAGGATTTGCTGGCCGCGCGCGGCGTGGCGGTGCGCGTGCTTCAGGACCCCGACTGCGCGGCGCTGATGGAGCGCTTTACGCGCGAGAGGCCGGATTTGTGGAACGAAGACATCGGGCTGTGACGAAGCGGGCCTTGCGGCTTGCGGCCAAAGGCGATAAACTGCGCTAGACGACCATGCCCGACGAACCGCTTCCGCCGCCCCCGCCCATGACGCCGCCGCCGGCGCCTCCTCCGCCCGCCGCCGCGCCGCCGGCGGGCGCGCCCGGCGCCGGGCTTGAGAAGCAATGCTTGGAGGCGCTCAAGGCCATCGGCAAGGCGCTGGGCCAGATGGCGCTCTACAAGGTGGGACACCCCGCCGTCGCCGCGACCATCGACGGCGCGCTCCACAATCTCAACGACGCCATTTCGCTGACGGCCAAGGGCGAACTGATCGTCGGCGTGGACGGCGAGAAGCTCATCGCCAACGGGCGGGTCGTGGGCGCGACGCTGCAGGTCCCCAACTCCGTGCTCAATTTGTTCAACCGCTTCAAGCTGAGTTCGCTGACTTTTCGTTCGGGCCTGACGCACGACGAGGTGGCCGCCCTGTGCGAACTCGCGGCCGCGCGGTCGGATTCCCCGATTGTGTCCGATCCTAAGGGATTTCTGGCCTCCCGCGGCGCGGTGCGGGTGGCCCTCAACGAGGCCGTCTACACGAAGTCCGGAGAGAAAAAGGCCCCGCCCACCGCCGCCGAGCCCGGCGCCGGCGCCGGGGCGGAGGCGATCTCCGACATCGCCGACGCGATCTCCAGCGGCTCTCTGGAGCGCACGCTCACCCTGCTCGTCGAGAAAGCCGTTCCCGATCCCGTCTTGCGCGCGAAGGTCATCGCGCGCGTGATGAAGCTCCTGGAGCAAGACATCGCGCGCCGCGTCGACGAGGTGGTCCAGCCGCTTCAGCGCGAGAAGAAGATCGTCGAAAACGACGCCGCGCGCACGGCCACGGTCATCTCGCACATGGTCGAGGGCGTGGTGGTCGTCGACGACAAGGGCAAGATCTTGATGATGAACCCCGCCGCCGAGCAGATCTACGGCGAGACGCTGGCCCAGGCCGCCGGCAAGGCCATCACCGGCAAGGCCAGCGAGGAGTTCGTCGTGACGCTGGCCTCCGAAATGGAAACGCCCTCGGACCGCGAAATCTCCAAGGAGGTCCAGACCCAGGGAGCCGACGACACCAAGCGGACCTTGCGCGCCTCAAGCGCGCTCGTCAAGACCGAGGAGGGCAAGGTCGTCGGCATGGTCACGGCCCTGCCCGACGCGACCAAGCACAAGGAACTGCAAAAGGCCCAGCGAGACTTCATCGCGCACGTGACCCACGAACTGCGTGCGCCGCTGTCCTCGATTCGCGCGGCGTTGGAGATCCTCGACACCGACTATCGGCCCAAAATGGACGTCGAGGAGTCCAAGATGCTGGGCGCCGCGATCAAGAACTCCGAGCGCCTGGCCGACATGGTCAACAGCATCTTGGATTTTTCCAAGCTCGAATCCGGCCAGATGACTGTTCACCCGCGCGAGAGCGACGCCGCGCAGATCGCTCGGGAGGCCGTCGACAGCCTCCAGCCCTGGGCGCTCAAGAAGAAGGTCTCGCTGAGCCTGGCTCCGACCGGAGCCCTGCCCGCCGTCGCCGCCGACGCGCCGCGAACCGTCCAGGTACTCGTCAACTTGCTCTCCAACGCCTTGAAGTTCACTCCGGCGGGCGGGCGCATCGACGTCAGCCTGGCCCCCCGCTCGGAAAACGGCCAGAACTTCGTCGAGCTGTGCGTGGCCGACACGGGGCCCGGCATCCCCAAGTCCGAGCACGCGCGCATCTTCGAGAAATTCGTGCAGATCGCCTCGGGCGAGACGCACGTCGGCGGCACGGGCCTGGGGCTGTCGATCGCCAAGGCCCTGGTACACCTTCAGAAGGGACGGATGTGGATCGACAGCGACGCGGGCAAGGGCGCGAAGTTCTACTTCACTTTGCCCGTCTACACGGCGGGCGCGCCCGACGTGCAGCCGCGCGCGAAAGCGGCGCCGGTCGGCGCGCCGTGGTGGAAGTCCCTGTTCGGATTCTTCAAGAAGAAATAAAGGCGCCGGCGCGCGCGAAGACCGCCGCGCGCGCGTCCGCGGCTCCCGCCGCGCGCAGCGCCCGCGCGCATTCCTCCAGGGTCGTGGCCGTCGCGCAGACATCGTCGACGAGGAGTATTTTAAGACCCGCGACGCGGGCCTGGGGCCGGGGAGCGAAGGCGCCCGCCAGCCGCGCGCGGCGGTCTTCCCGGCCCAGCCGCCACATCGGCGCGGCGGCACGCCGGCGTTCCAGCGCGTCGAGAAGCGCAACTCCCGCCGCGGCGGCCACCTCCCGCGCGATGATTTCCGCCTGGTTGTAGCCGCGCTCGCGTTCGCGCCGCGGCGAGGCGGGAACCGCGACGACCGCGTCGAAGCCGCGCAGTTCCGGCCGCCGCCGCACCTGCGCGGCCAGCACTCGTCCGGCCAGCCGCGCGGCGTCGCGCTGGCCGCGGAACTTGAAGGCGTGCACGAGAGAGGCCGCGGGTCCGCGGTGAGCGCAGGCGGCGCGGATGAGGCGGCAGCAAAACAGCCGTCCCGTGCACGCGGCGCAAAAATCCCGCCGCGCGCCGAGCGCCCCGCCGCAACGCAGGCACGCGGGGTCCGGCGCCGCGGGCAGGCGCGCCGCGCAGGCCGGGCACAGCGGCTCGTCGGCGCGAAACGCCAGATCGACGCGGCAGTGCGCGCACGCGCGCGGAAGCGCGAGATGCCAGACGGCTTCGGTCCAAAATCCCATGCCGTACCTACGCGGCGGGGGGCGGGAAAGTTCCGTCCCGGGGCTTTGATATCATCGCGGGGTGATGATGCGAATCATTCGACGGCTCGCGCTGGCGGGGCTGACGGCCGCCGCGCTGGCCGCGGTCGCGGCCGCCGGGCTGTTTTTGTCGGGTTGGCGGCGCTACCGGGCCCTGGAGCCGTCCATCGTCGAGAAGATGGACCAGTACTACCAGGACTTGACCGAGCCCGGGCGCGAGAGCTACATGCTGTCCGACGACGAGGTCTTCCAGGTTCCCTACATGGCCTCGTCGTTGTCGGCGGCCGCCGAGCCCACGCGCATTCTCGACGCCCGCGACCGGCTGATCGCGGAGTTCGCCGTCGAGGGCGGCCAGTATGTGCGCTCGCCTGAAGACATCCCCGGATATCTGAAGAAGGCGCTGGTGGCCAGCGAGGACGCGCATTTCTACGAGCACCGGGGCGTCGACTGGCCGGCGACGGCGCGCGCGGCGTTTTTTACGCTGACGCGCCTGCGCCGCGTGCAGGGCGGCAGCACCCTGACCCAGCAGTTGGCCAAGCAGATGTTCACGACGCGAAAAAAAACGCTGTCGCGCAAGATTTTCGAACTTTTCTGCGCGCGCAAGCTGGAGGAGAAGTTCACCAAGGACCAGATCCTGCTGATGTATCTGAACTTCGCCTATTTCGGCCACGCGTGCTTCGGCGTGGAGTCGGCCTCGCGCTTCTATTTCGGCAAGCCCGCCGCGGCGCTGGGCGTGGGCGAAGCCGCGATGCTCGTGGGCATGATCCCCAATCCCAACAAGTACTCGCCGTTGGACGCGCCCGCGCTGGCCCACGCCCGCCTGCGCACCGTCTTGCGCCGCATGGTGCGCCGGGGCTATTTGACCGAGGGCGAGGCCGCGCGCGTGGAGGCGGACTTCTGGGCGTCCTTTCGCGGACGGCCGGCGGCGGCCGAGGTCTCGTTTTGGCGCACGCGCGTCAATCGGGCGCCCTACGTCGTGGAGTTCGTGCGCCGCCGCATGCTCAAGAGTGTGACCAAGGAGCGCCTGCTCAAGGGCGGACTGGTCATCCGCACGACTTTCGACTTGGACGCGCAGGGCGCCGCGCAGCAGGCGCTGGCCGAGGGGCTGGCGCGCGAAAACGCGGGGCGTTCCACCGGGACGGTCGAGGGCGCGCTGGCGGCGCTGAGTCCGGCCGACGGCGCGATGCTGGCCCTGGTGGGCGGCTCGGGCTTCACCTTCCAGAACCAACTCGACCGCGCCGACGGCGCGCGGCGATTGATGGGTTCGGCGGTCAAGCCGTTCATCTACGGCGCGGCCTTCGAGAGCGGCCGCTGGACGCCCGACAGCGTCATCGACGATGCGCCGATCTCCCTGCCCGGCTACGACGGACGCGAGTGGGAGCCCCGCAACTACGGCGGGAAATATTTCGGGCGGGTGACCTTGGCCGAGGCTTTGCACAAGTCGCTGAACTCGGTGGCGATCCGTCTGCTCCAGCAGGTGAGCCTCGAGCGCGTCGTGGCCGCGCTGTCGGCGGCCACGGGGCTGGCCCCATCGCACTGGCCGCGCAACCTGACCTTGGCGCTGGGCACCGCCGACGTCACGCCGGTGGAGATGGCGCAGGCCTACGCGCCGCTGATCGGCGGCGGGCGAGGCGTGCGGGCCTGGTGGCTGAGGGAAGTGGACGGCCGCGACGGGCGCGTGCTCATCCCGGGCGGGCCGCCGACGACCGAGGGCCCGGTGGTGTTCTCGACGACGACCTGCCGGACGCTCGTCGAGACGATGAAGGGAGTGCTTGCTCCCGGCGGCTCCGCCTACGGCGCGGCCGCGCGGGAGGGATTTCGCGTGCCCGCCGCGGGCAAGACCGGAACCACCAACGGCTACCGCGACGCGTGGTTTTCGGGCGTGACGCCGGACTTGGCGGCGGCGGTCTGGGTGGGCCGCGACGACGGCTCGCCCATGGGCGCGGGCAAGGCGGGCGGCGCGGTGGCCGCGCCCATCTGGATGCGCTTCGTCAAAACTTTCTACTTGGACCGCCCGACGCGCGACTTCTGAGCGCGGCCTGCGACCGGGCGCGGCGCAGGATCTCGGCGCCGACTTGGTCTAGAAGATTGCGCGCGCCGCGGCGCATCGCGCCGTTCATCAGGAATCCCGGCGCCGGGAAATCGGGCTCGGCCAGGAGAAGGTAGCGCACCGTGCAGCCGCCGCGCGAGGGGGCGACGATCCATCGCCCGCTGTAGACGCGGAAATCCCGTCGGCGCACGTCGTCGAAGGCGAGGTCGCCGGCGTCGCGCCGCACCTGCAGGAGCACGCGCAGGGTCTTGGACAGCAAGAACATCTGCCCGACCGCGGTCTGCTCGACCAGCAGGCTTCCGTCGCGCTCGCGTTCCACCACGCTGCTGGCTTTCATCGACGACACGAAGCGCGGGATGCCGTCGTAGTCGGTGATGACCGACCATGCCGCGGCGGTGGAGGCGGGCACGCTGAGCGTGCCCGAGACGGAATAGAGGCCGCCGCTCAGGCGCCGGACCGTCACTTCGGACTTCGGGGCTCTTGGAGCGCAGAACGCGGGAAGCGCCAGCGCCAGAAGCAACGCGCCGGCTCGGATCAGGTTTCGAGCCGGCGCGTTCATTTCAGCTTCTCCGGTTCAGAACATGAACTGGAACATCATGCGCGCCTCGGAGACGGTGCTCCGGTGCGTGCCCCCGGCGACCGTGTCTTCGTTGGTCGCCGTCGGGTCCGGGAAGGCGTACATGCCCAAGGTCGGGTCCAGGAAGGTCGGGCAGTTCGGATACACCGAGAAGTCCGCCACGATCTTCAGGTTGTCGCCCTTGACGTGCCAGGTGAGCGACGGGGTGATCTCCTGGATGGGCTCGCCCATGCTGGCGCCGTGGTAGTTCGTCGGGCCCTTGGCGCCGGCGGCGGTGCCGATGTAGCCGGCGTTGTCGTCCATCGACAGCAGCGCGTAGCGCAGGGCCACGCCGTAGGGTCCGATCTGGTAGTCGCCCTGCGCGCGCGCCGAGGCGATGTGGATGACGCCGGTGGTGTTCTGGTAGCCGCCCCAGCTTCCTTCCACTTCGCCCTCCACCGACTGCCCGTTGCCCAGCGGATGGCGGAGCACCGCGTCGGCCTCGAGCATGTACAGGTCGCCGAGCATCAGGCTGTTGGCGCTGCCGACCGTGTTGTTGCCCGCGTTGTTGATGTAGGGGTTGTAGTCGGGGTTGATGAGCAGGTTGGGCGCGCCGTTGGTGTGGACGAGCAGCGGCGTGCTGTGGCCGATGGCCGTGTCCCGGGTGAAGAGGGCGCTGACGTAGGCCGCCTTCGTGGTGCGGGTCAGGTTCAGGTCCTGCTGGACCACGTGGTAGATGTCCTGGTCGACGCCGTCGTTGTAGCCGAAGCGGGCGACCACTTCCGGTATTCCCAGGTTCTCGGGCAGGTAGCGCTGGGGCACGTTGGGGCCGCCGCCGGAGAAGGTGCCGATGGTGCCGGTCCAATTGTTCTTGGTGCCCATCAGCGCCAGGCCGTAGTCGCGGCCTTGGTAGCTGGCCATGTTGGCGATCGAGCGGTCGTGGAAGTCCATGTAGCCGGTGTCGGTCAGGCCCTCGCGGCTGAACGGCACGCGGAACTGGCCGATCTTGAGGATTGTGTTGTCGCCCAGCGGCTTTAGGGGCACGTCGGCCGAGAAGTCGAGCAAGGACATGTCGGTGTTGGAACCGTTGGCGTCCTCGCCGCCGTAGGCCATCTGCACGTCGTATTTGAACAGGCCGTCGTAGTCGCCTTTGGTCCCCAGGCGCGATTCCTTCATGAACAGATAGACGCGGTTGTTGTCGCGCACCGGGTCGGCCACGTTTTCGAGCACGCCCAGCATCTGGCCGCGACCGAAGACGTTCACCGTCGTATTTCCGTTTTGCACGAGCGGCACGCCGGGGTCCACGCTTTGGCCCAGGGCGCCCGTGGCCAACGCCGCGAGCAGCGGCGCCGCGAGCAGTCCTATTTTTTTCATGGGTGAGTCTCCTTAGTGAAGGGACGACGTTTGCGTCAAGGCGGAGGGCAAGACGAGGTCGAAGCGGACGGTCACCTCGTCGCGCACCTTGATGGTTCCGAACATTAAAGTCGGGGGCGTGACGCCGAAGTCGGACATCTTCAGGGGATAGGAGCCGCTCAGGCGCATTCCGTCGGCGGAGAAACGCAGCGTCCCCTTGATCGCGGCCGGTTTGGTCGTGCCGGAAATCGTCAGGTCGCCGTCGGCGGCGACCGGCGTCTTGCCGTCGGCGGCCGGGCCCAGCGTGTAATGCGAGACCTTGAAGACCACCTCCGGGAACTTCCCGGCCTTCATCGCCGCGCGCATGTTCTTGTCCATGCCGGACTCGTGGGACTTGAGCTCGGACAGCGGAACGCGGACGGTCAGTCCCGACAGCGAGCCGGAGCGCGCGGTCGCGGCCAGGTCGCCTCCGGCGGGCGGCTGGACATCGATTTGGACGGCGGCGCAGGTCTCGCTCCAGCGATGAAGGGTCGAATCGCCGTCGACGGTCAAAGTCCCTTTGGGCGACAGGGACACGGACGCGGACGCGGCGGCGAGTGCGGCGGGGGCGACGAGTCTGAGGAGGTTGATGATCATGGGAATCTCTCACCCATGATCCCAGCAACGGTAATGCCACGCCATGCGCCGCGCGGCGAGAGCGGGAATTATTGTTTATTTTTCAGCGGATAATTCCAAGCAGGTCGATGTCGAAGACCAGCGTCGCGTCCGGAGGGATGCGCGGGGGGCGGCCGGCATGGCCGTAGGCGGTCTCGGGCGGGCAGACGACGCGGGCGCTTTCGCCCACGCGCATGCGCGTCAGCGCTTGCGGCCAGCAGCGGACGGCCGACTCCAGAGGAATCATCGCCGGAATGCCCGAGCGGTGGGAATCGTCGAAGATCGAGCCGTCGGCCAGCTTTCCTACATAATGGACCTTGACGGTGTCTGTCGGTCTTGGCGAGAGCCCCGAGCCCTCGCGAATCGGCGTCACCGAAAATCCCGGAGGCCGGGCGAGCGGGCCTTCCAGCGCCACGGTCAGCGCGCCCGGCCCGCGAACGGAGGACTCGCGGCGGCCGTCGGGTTTGTCGTCGGGCGCGGAGAGTTCGCGCGCGCCGCGCGACAGCAGCAGGCGGTGATCCGCGTCCACGTCGGCGCTGGCCAAAACGAGCGTCGCCGCGCAGTCCGCGTCGGCGGCGACAAGCTCCAGAGCCGCGGTGGCGCTGGAAAATTCCACGCGACCCGCGCCGCGGTAGTCCGGCGTCCAATGGAGGACGCGCGAAAACCAGTCCGCGGCGGCGGGCAGGTTTTTCAAGCCCACGCGTACGCGCGCGAGGGCGGGCGCGTCGGACGCGGCGGCGGGCGGCGGTGAAAACGCGAATGCGGTCGCCAAAAGCGCCGCCGTCAGAGAATTTGACAGAAATCGGAGCACAAAGATATTCTAAATCATTCTGCGGAGCGCGCGATGCGGCGCGTGTCGGATTTGGAAGAGCCGCGGGAAGGATTTTTCGTTGCGATGGTCGAGGTGACCATGACTAAGGCGACAAAGACGCGGACATCGTCACGACGAGAGTTCTTGTTGAAGTCTCTCGGCGCGGCCGGAGCCTTGCTGGGCGGCCTGAAGGCCGCCGCGGCGGTGGCCCCGGAACCCGCTGTTCGCGTTCGCCGCAGCGCGGGCACGATCGACACGGTGTTTGAACCCATGCCGGCGTCTCGTCGGCGTTCGCGCAAGTCATGAGACACCGCCGTTCAGGAGACTTCATCATGAAACTCATCGTCCTTACGGCGGCCCTCGCCGCCGCGCTGTCGGCCCGCCCCGCCCGCGCGCAAGATCAGACTTTCTCTGCCGACAACGGGCCGGACTCCATCGACGTCTCGAAGTACCCGAAGGATCAGCAGGAGGCCTATAAATTGTTCGCCCAGAAGTGCTCGACGTGCCACACGCTCGCGCGGCCCATCAACATCGACTACGCGACGCCGGCCGAGTGGGACAAGACCGTCAACACGATGCGCCACAAGCCGCACGCGGGCATCAGCGAAGACACGGCCAAGACGATCGAGAACTTCCTCATCTACGATTCGTCCGTGCGCAAGAAGAGCCTCTTGGCGCAAAAGGAGAAGGCCGCGGGTTCCGCTTCCGCGGCTCCGGCGTCCCCGGCGCCTTCTTCGGCCGCTTCCGCCGCGGCTCCCGCGACGACCGCCGCGTCGACGTCTTCCAGCAGCGGCGCCGGGACCAAGAACTGACGGATGCCGGGGCAACGCGGCGTGAGCGTGCGGCGGTCGGCGGCGTGGCGCATCGGCTTGGCGGCGGCGTGCTTGCTGACCTTGGCCGCGGCGCGCAAGAAAAACACGGATGACTCTTCGTCCGCCCCCGCCGCCGCTCCCGCGGTGACCGCGTTGCCCCCGGTTTCGGCGCCGCAGTCCCCGGCGGCGGCGCCGTCCGACTCCGATCGCGGCTGGTCCAAGCCCGCGCTCGGAGTCGCCGCCGTCCTGGCGTTGGCGGCGCTGGCCGCCGCGGGCGCCGGGGATTTGCGCGACGCGGGGCTGGCCGCGGTGGTCGCGGCGACGGCGGCCTATTGGGGCTTCGGCGGCTGGCGCTATCACAAGGTTTCCGGCGACGAGCAGGGCTACGCGCCTGTCCAGCCGATCGCGTTCTCCCACGCGCTGCACGCGGGGAAATTGCAAATCTCGTGCCTGTATTGCCACGGCGGAGCCGCGCGCAGCGATTTCTCGGACGTCCCCTCTCCGGGAATCTGCATGAACTGCCATGTGGCCGTCCATTCGGTCGCGGGCTCGAATGCGCCCTCCCCGGAAATCGCCAAACTGCTGAAGGTCTACGAGACCCATGCCAGTTCCGCGCCGGCGCAAATCCCCTGGATCCGAGTCCACCATCTGCCCGACTACGTCCATTTCAGCCACCGCGTCCACGTCAACAACAACATCAGCTGCCAGGAGTGCCATGGGCCGGTGCAGACGATGACGCGGGTGCGGCAGTACTCGTCGCTGTCGATGGGCTGGTGCATCAACTGCCACCGCCTCACGCCCGAGACCGCGCCGAAGCATTGGAAGAAGGTCGGCGGGCCGCTCGACTGCGCGGCCTGCCACTACTAGGGGAGCCCATGACCGAAGACGAGCGCCGGCAATACGAGGAGCAGGACAAGGTCGACGGCCTCAGACGCCGCGACTTCCTGCAAATCCTCGGCGGCAGCTTCGCCGCCTTGGCGGCGTCGGGCTGCGGCCTGAGCGCCCCGCGCGAGAAGATCGTCCCCTACGCCGACAAGACCGACGTCACTCCGGGCCTGGCGCGCTGGTATGCGTCCACCTGCGGCTCCTGCGCCGCGGCGTGCGGCGTGCTGGTCAAGAGCCGCGACGGCCGCCCCATCAAGATGGAGGGCAATCCCGATCACCCGCTGTCGCGCGGCGGCCTGTGCGCGCGCGGCCAGGCTTCGGTGCTCGATCTCTACGATTCCTCCCGGCTGAAGGGACCGCTTTCGGGCGAATCGGCGACGACTTGGGAACAGCTCGACGCCGCCGTGGTGAAGGCGCTCGACGAGGCGCGCCGCCGCGGCAAATCCGTGCGCGTGCTCTCCCAGACCATCCCCAGCCCCTCTCTTGACGCCGCCGCGGCCGAGTTCTGCGCGCGCCACGGCGCGCGTCGCGTGATCTACGATTCCGCGTCGGCCGCGGCGATCCTGGACGCGCACCGCCTCACCCACGGGCACGCCGTCTTGCCCCGCTACCGCTTCGATCAGGCCAAGGCGGTCGTCTCTTTCTGCGCCGATTTCCTGGGAGCCTGGATTTCGCCGGTCGAGTTCACCAAGGCTTGGTCGTCGCGCCGCCGCCCCGAGAAGGGCCAGGGCATGGCGTGGCTGGCCCAGTTCGAGTCCCGCATGTCGGTGACCGGGGCCAACGCGGATTTGCGCGCGCCGCTGCGCCCGTCGCAGGAGCTGGCCGCGGTCGTCGAGCTCGGCCGCCTGGTCGCCAAGCGCCTGGGACGCGGCGAGTTCGCGCCTTCGGCGGGAAGCCTGCCTGAGCCCGTGAGCCGGGCGCTGGAGTCCGCCGCCGGGCGGCTGGCCGCCGCTCGCGGCGAGGCGCTGGTCGTCAGCGGAAGTCCCGATCCGTCCGTCCAGGCCGCGGTCAACGGCGTCAATGAACTGCTCGGCGCCTACGGCAAGACCTTGGACATCCGCCATCCGTCGCGCCAACGCCAGGGCCTTCCGGACGCGATGTCCGGGCTGATCGCGGAGATGGAACGCGGCGAGGTGGGCGCGCTGGTGGTCTTCGGCGCCAACCCGGCCTACGACCACCCCGAGTCGGCGCGCGTGCGAGCGGCGCTGAAAAAAGTCGGCGCGGTCGTCGTCTTGTCCCAGCGCCGAGACGAGACCGCGCAGCTCGCGCACTACACGGCGACGGCTCCGCACGCGCTCGAGAGCTGGGGCGACGCGGCGCCGGTCGAGGGGACCTACAGCCTCGTCCAGCCGCTGATCGCGCCGTTGTTCGACTCTCGCAGCGAGATCGAGTCCCTTCTGGCGTGGTCCGGGCGCAAGACGAGCGCGCACGACTTCGTGCGCGAGCTCTGGCGCGCGAAGGTTCACCCGCGCGCCAAGGGCGCGCGCAACTTCGACGAGTTTTGGAACGAGATCCTGTCCAAAGGCGCGGTCGAGGTCGCGCCCGTCGAGGGGCCGTCCGGCGCCTTCAACGCGTCCGCGCTCGCCCGCCTCAGGCCGGCGCGCAAGCCCGCCTCCGACGGGCGCTTCGAGTTCGACGCCTACGACAGCGTGTCGATGTTCGACGGCCGCCAGGCCAACAACCCGTGGCTCCAGGAACTTCCCGACCCGGTGACGAAGGTCACCTGGGGCAACGTCGCGCTTTTCAGCCCCGAGGACGCCAAGAGCCTGGGCCTTGAGAACGGGCGCATGGTGCGCCTGGGTTCCGGCGACGACGCCGTCGATTTGCCGGCGTGCGTTCAGCCCGGCCAAGCCGCCGGAACGGTGGCCGCCGCGTTCGGCTACGGACGCCCGTCCGCGGGCCCCATCGCCGCGAACCTGCCCACGCGCAAGCTCCTGCCCATCGACTTCGACCCGCCGGGCGGTGCCGACGTCTACCCTCTCTCGCGCGAGTCCGCGGTCGCCGTGGCGGTTCTGGCGGCGACAAGCCCGCTGGCGCGCACCCAGCAATACGATTCCCAGACCGTGCCCTTCACCGGACAGGAGCGTCCGTTGATCCTGGAGACGACGCTCTCGAAATTCAACGACTACGAAGTCAAGGAAGAGCCCGGCGCGACGCTGTGGCCGAAGCACGAGTATCCGGGCCACAAGTGGGGCATGGCGGTCAACCTGACCTCGTGCACCGGCTGCGCCGCGTGCGTGGTGGCGTGCCAGGCCGAGAACAACGTTCCCGTCGTGGGCAAAGCCGAGGTGCGCAAGAGTCGCGAGATGCACTGGATACGCATCGACCGCTACTACGGCGGCGACGACGCCGAGAGCAACCCCACCGTCGGGTTCCAGCCGATGCTCTGCCAGCAGTGCGACGACGCGCCGTGCGAGACCGTCTGCCCGGTGCTGGCGACCTCGCACTCCAGCGAGGGCCTGAACATGCAGGTCTACAACCGCTGCGTCGGCACGCGCTACTGCGCCAACAATTGTCCGTATAAGGTCCGGCGCTTCAACTGGTTCGACTACGCGCACGACGACTTGCTCCAGAATTTGGCGCTGAACCCGGACGTGACCGTGCGCCAGCGCGGAATCATGGAGAAGTGCACCTTCTGCAGCCAGCGCATCTACGCCGCCAAGTTCACCGCCGACTCCGAAGGCCGGCCGCTCAAGGACGGCGAGATCGCGCCCGCGTGCGCGCAGAGTTGTCCGGCGGACGCGATCGTCTTCGGCGACACCAACGATCCCGACAGCCGGGTCTCTCGCGCCATCCGCGAGAACAAGTCCTACCGCGTGCTCGAGGAGATCGGCACCGGCCCCGCGGTGCGCTACGGCGTGAAGGTGCGCAACGTCTCGGAGGAGAAGGCATGAGTCATTCCGCGGTTTCGCCCCTGCGCGTGCCGCTTGTCGACGGCGGCAAGGACTTGGCGCGCGTGTCGGAAGATGTCTGCTCGCCCATCGAGCATGGACCGACTTGGATGTGGTATGCGGCTTTCGCGCTCTCCTCGACGGTTCTGGCGATCGGCTTTTTCCTGGTGTCGGACCAAATTTGGACCGGCATCGGCACCTGGGGCCTGAACAAGAGCGTCGGCTGGGCCTTCGACATCACCAACTTCGTGTTCTGGGTCGGTATCGGCCACGCCGGAACCTTGATCTCCGCGATCTTGTTCCTGTTCCGACAGCGCTGGCGCACCGCGGTCAACCGCTCGGCCGAGGCGATGACGCTGTTCGCGGTGATGTGCGCGGGAGTGTTCCCGCTCATCCACATGGGCCGCCCGTGGCTGGCCTACTGGGTGTTTCCGTATCCGAACAATATGGGCCCGCTGTGGCCGAACTTCCGTTCGCCGCTGCTTTGGGACGTGTTCGCGATCAGCACCTACTTCACGGTGTCGGCGACCTTCTGGTACATGGGATTGCTCCCCGACTTGGCCCTCGTGGCCGAGCGCGCGCGCGGCCTGCGCCGCAAGCTGTTCCGAGCGCTGAGCATGGGCTGGGACGGCTCGATGCGGACCTGGAACCATTACGAGGTGCTCTACTTGCTTCTGGCCGCGCTGGCCACGCCCCTGGTGTTGTCGGTGCACACGATCGTCAGCTTCGACTTCGCGACCTCGATTCTGCCCGGCTGGCACACGACGCTGTTCCCGCCGTATTTCGTCGACGGCGCGATTTTCTCGGGGTTCGCGATGGTCCTGACGCTGATGATCATCGCGCGCAAGGTGATGAATTTCGAAGACTACATCACTCTGCGCCACATCGACGCCATGTGCAAGATCACTTTGGCCACCGGGCTGATCCTCGAACTCGCCTACGCGACCGAGATGTTCCTGGCCTGGTACGGCGCCAACCCCTACGAGCGCTTCGTGTTCATGAACCGCCTGTTCGGGCCGATGCGGTGGTGCTACTACACGATGCTGTTTTGCAACGTGGTCGCGCCTCAGGTGCTGTGGTTCAAGCGCGTGCGCGCCACTCCCTGGCTCGTGTTCATCGTCTCGATCCTGATCAACGTGGGGATGTGGCTGGAGCGCTTCAACATCATCGCGATCTCGCTGCACCGCGATTTCCTGCCCTCCAGTTGGGTCTCGTATCATCCGACCTACATCGAGATCGGCACGCTGTGCGGCAGCTTCGGACTGTTCTTCACGGCGTTTCTTTTGTTCTGCCGCTTTCTGCCGATGATCGCGATCAGCGAGGTCAAAGGGGTGCTGGGCTACGCGCGCCGCACCGGGGAGGCCGTCCATGGCGCCTGAGTTCGTCGTCGGCGCGTTCAAGTCCGAGTCCGCGATCGTCGCGGCCGCGGGGAAGCTGCGCGCCCAAGGGCGAGCGATCCACGACGCCTACACGCCCTTTCCCGTCCACGGGCTCGATGAGGCGATGGGATTGCAGCGGTCGATTCTGCCGTATTTCTGCTTCGCGTTCGGGCTGTCGGGTTTGGCGACCGCGTTGGGCTTCCAGTTGTGGTCGACGGTCGTCTACTGGCCGATGAACATCGGCGGCAAGTCCTTTTCCGCCGTTCCCGCGCTGATCCCGATCGGTTTTGAGCTGACGGTCCTGTTCGCGGCGCTGGGCAGCGTCGCGACCTTGTTCGCGCTGCGCGGCCTCTCTCCGATGAAGACCGTCGACTTCTCCGAGTTTGGAAGCCTGAACGACCGATTCGTGCTCGTGCTGCGTGCCAAGCCGGGAGAGGCCTCCCAGCTTTCGCGCGATTTGTCGTCGCTGGGCGCGGATAAAGTTCAGGAGGTCTCCGCGCGATGAACCGCAAAAGCCTCGTCCCCGCGGCCGTCCTGGCCGTCTTGATCGGCGGCGCGATCCTGGCCACCCGGCGCGATTTCCGCTATCCGAATCCGCGGCTGTTCCACGACATGATGTACAGCCCGGCGCCGCACACCGAGATGACCACGCCCATGTTCGCGGACGGACGCGAACTGCGCGTGCCCCCGGCCGGCACGGTCGCGCGCGGCCAGACGCCGCTGCTCTACGGCCCGGGCGACAAGGAGCGCGCCCGCGCCGGCCGCGAGCTCAAGAACCCGTTCCCGCCCACCGACGGCAACGTCGCCCGCGGCCGCGCGGTCTACGAGAACTACTGCCAGCACTGCCACGGCGCGCAGGGCCTGGGCGACGGCGCCGTGGCGCAGGACTATCCCGGCTTCGCGTTTCCCGCGGCCGCGGCCGCGCGCACGATGCCCGACGGCGAGATTTTCCATGTGATCACCTTCGGCCACAACCTGATGCCCGCGCACGGGGCCATGATCCCCGCCGATGACCGCTGGAAGGTCGTCGACTACCTGCGCCGTCTGCAGAACGAGGACGTGGCCGCTCTCGCCCAGGACCCGCGCCGCTCCGGTCCCGCGTCGGCCTCCTACGGCCGTCGGCTCTTCGCGCAGAACTGCGCCGCCTGCCACGGCGAGGACGGCCTGCATCCCAAGCCCGGCATTCCGACGCTGCACCTGCCCCCGGTTTTGGCCATCGCCGACGACGACTACTACGCGGCGACGATCCGCAAGGGCCGCCCGAGCGCGGGCATGCCTTCCTGGGAGGGCACGCTCAGCCCGTCCCAGATCCAGAGCCTGGTCCTCTACATCCGCTCGTGGGCCTGGAAGGCACCCGAGTTCCAGGCCTATTCCCCGGTCGCTTCCAATCCGCGCCGCGGCCAGGAGCTGTTCCAGCAGCATTGCGTCGGTTGCCACGCGCCCGACGGCAGCGGCGGCATCGGCATCTCGCTCAACACCCCGAACTTCCAGGCGCTGGCCTCGGATGATTTCCTGCGCCTGACCATCGCGCACGGTCGCGCGTGGACCGCGATGCCGGCGTCCTACGACCTCAGCGGCAAGGACGTGGACGCCCTCGTCAGCTTCATCCGCACCTGGAAGAAAGCCGCGCCCGCTTACGACGCGGTCGCCGCGCTCAAGTCCAAGGCGTCGGTCGCCGACGGCGGAAAGCTCTTCGCGGCCAAGTGCGCCGGCTGTCACGCCGCGGACGGTTCCGGAGCGCTGGCGTCGTCGCTTTCGGCGCAGTCGTTCCAGTCGATGATCGACGACAAGTTCCTCTACACCGTGATCACTCGCGGCCGCCCCGGCACCGGCATGCCGTCGTGGTCGCAGCTCGGCGCTCAGGACTTGGCCAACGTGATCGCGTTCGTGCAGTCCTGGGGCAAGGGGCCCAAGGTGACTTTGACTTGGAACAAGCACCACGGCGACGCGTCGCGCGGCAAGAAGATCTTTACGGCCGAGTGCGTGAAGTGTCACGGCGCGCAGGGCCAGGGAGGCATGGGCACTCAGATCGGAAACCCCGCCTTGCTGACGCAAGATCCCGACGACTTCCTCTGGCGCACGGTGGCCTACGGCAAGACCGGCACGCAGATGCAGGGCTTCCTGAAGCGCGCCCGCAACCCGCTGACCTCCGAACAGATCGACGACGTGATCGCCTATGTCCGGCGCCTGCAGTCCCATCCGCCGTTCAAGGGCCTGTGGCGCTACGACGTCTGGGCCGACGCCGGCGAAGGCAAGAAGGTCTACGAGACCAAGGCCAACTGCGCGCGTTGCCACGGCGCGGGCGGCGAGGGCGGCATTGGACCCACGATCGGCGGGCCGGGCTTTTTGGCCGCGGCCAGCGACGGCTACATCGAGGGCATGGCCGCGATCGGCCGCGACGGCACGGCGATGCAGTCCTACTACGACGGCTCCGCGGGCGTGACGCTGACCAACGACGACCTCGACAACGTCACGGCCTACGTGCGCCAGTTCCAGACTCACCCGACGACGGCGCGCAGGCTGGTGGAGTCCTCGAGCGACCGCATCTCGGACGGATACGCGACCTTCCAAAAGAACTGCGTGCGCTGCCACGGCGAGGGGGGCGCGGGCGGCCGGGCGGGCAAGTCCGACGTGGTGGCGCCCGCTCTCAATGATCCCGAGTTTCTCAAGGCCGTCACCGACGGCTTCCTGCAGGCGACGATCGCGATGGGCCGCCCCGGCACTCCGATGCCGCCGTTCGGACCCGGCATGCGCGGCGAGGTGGGCCACCTGAGCACGATGGACATCCAGGAAGTCGTCGCCTACATCCGATCTTTGGGCAAGAAAGGAGTCATTTATGCGCCGCGATCCGGGTCTGATGACGGCTTCTGAATCTTCCGCGTTGAAGGCGGTCGCGGCGATCGCCGCGGTCGTCTTTGCGCTGGCCGCCTACCGCTCTCCGGTACACGGCGGCGCCGGCGTGCTGATCGCCGGGGTGTTTTTCTCCGAGCTTTCCCTCGGCGCGATGGTGTTCATGGCCGCGCAGAGCGTCGCGGCCGCGGGCTGGCCGACGCTGTTTCGGCGCGTACCCGAGGCGATGACGGGGTTTTTGCCCGTGGGTGCCGCGGCCACGGCCGTGCTGGTCTTGTTCGCGGGCAAGCTCTATCCGTGGGCGGCTCCGGGCGCGTCGGCGTGGCTGGGCGACCGCGCGTGGTATCTAAGCCTGGGCGCTTTCGCCGCCGTCTCGGCCGTGGGCTGGACGGCGTGGATCATCTTCGCCCGCAAGCTCGTGGGCATGTCGCGCGCGCAAGACGCCAGCGGCGACGCCTCGGTCACGCGCCGCGCGAAGCTGGTGTCGGCGGCGTTCTTGGTGGTTTTCGCGCTGACTTTCACCTTCTGCTCGGTGGACTGGCTGATGTCGCTGGAGCCGAAGTGGACCAGCACGCTGTATCCATGGTATGTCTTCGCGGGCCTTTTCGAGGCCGCGCTGGCGGCGATGACCGTCTTGACGATCCTGCTGCATCGGCGCGGTTTTTTCCCCGAGCTCAACGACCACCACCGCCACAACCTGGGCAAGTACCTGTTCGCGTTCACCTGCTTCTGGGCCTATCTGTGGTTCAGCCAGTATCTGCTGATCTGGTATTCGGACATTCCCGACGAGGTCGTCCATTTCCTCGGCCGCTCCGAAGGGGCGTGGCGGTATGTGTTCTGGATGAACCCGATCGCCAGCTTCGCGATTCCGTTCCTGTTCTTCCTGCCGGTCAAGCGCAAGGCGGCGGAGTCCACGCTGCTGGGCGGGGCGTTGTTCATCCTGTGCGCGCGGGTGCTGGACTTGGTGATCCTGGTGGAGCCGACGATCAGCGCGCGGCCGAGCCTTGGACTTGCCGAGATCGCGGCGCTGCTGGCGGGAGCGGCGATCTTCCTGCTGGCCTTCGACCGTGCCTTCGCGTCGGCGGCGCCGGAGCCCGCGAAGGACCCCTACATCGAGGAGAGCCGGCACTTCGCCGGCGTCTGACGGTTTCGGCGCGTCAGCGCGCCGCGGCGGGCACGTAGGCGCAGGAGGGATCCTCGGCCCACGCGTCGCCGCTGGTCGCCCACGCCCTGGCGCGCGAGCCGCCGCAGGCCTCGCGGTATTCGCAGACCCCGCATTTGCCGCCCAGGCGCGAGTGGTCGCGCAGGCCGGCGAAGAGCGGATGCTCCCGGTAGATCCGGGCCAGCGCGCCGTCGCGCACGCTGCCGCAGACCTGAGGCAGGAAGCCAGACGGGCACACGCCGCCCAGATGGTCGACGAACATGAAGCCGTCGCCCGCGTTGACGGCGCGCTCGGGCAGGCGCAGGCCCGCGCGCAGGCTCGCCGGCCGCGCGACCGCGCGCTCGACGCGCGCGTCGGCGCCGGCGCCCCGCGAGGCCTCGTGCGCCTTGACGAAGCGTCGGAAGTGCTGGGCCTCGGTGAGCTTGACGACGAAGTCCTTTTCCAGCGACAAGCGGCGCAGGCGCGCGAACACGCGCTCGAACTGGCCCGGAGTCAGCCCGCCCAGCGAAGCGCCGCGCCCCACCGGGATCAGGAAGAACACCTCCCAGAATGCGATGGGCAAAGACGAGACGCGCTCGACGATGCGCTCGAACGCGCCGATGTTCCAGGCGCCGAGACAGGTGTTGATCTGCATCGGCAGGCCCAACTCACGGCTCCACTCGACGGCCTGCATCACGCGCGCGTAGGCGCCCGGCGTGCGGCGGAAGCCGTCGTGCAGCGCGGCGTCGTCGCCGTCCAGGCTGAAGGCCACTTGATCAAGGCCCGCGTCCTTGAGCGAAGCCAGGCGCTCTCGCGTCAGGCGCTCGGTGGCCGCGGGAATGGTGCCCACGCGCAGACCGCGGCGCTTGCCGTGCGCGACGAGCGTCTCCAGGTCCTCGCGCACCAGAGGATCTCCGCCGGACAGGATCAGGATCGGCGTGCCCATGTCGGCCACCTGGTCGATCAGCGACAGGCCCTCACGGGTGTTCAGTTCGCGCGGGTCGCGCGTCATGTCCGCGTCGGCCCGGCAGTGGGCGCAGGCGAGCGCGCAGGAGCGCGTGCTCTCCCAGATGACGAGCAGGGGCGCGACGGCGAAATTGAACGGTTTCGGCGCGGCGGCGGGAGCGTGAAGGGCTTGCATGAGGGGTTGTCAGGCAACGAAGCGGCCAAATCGGCGGCTCAGGAAGCGGCGGGCTCCTCGTTTTCGAGCAGGGGGCGACGACGGAAATTCGCGCCCAAACGCGCCGCGAGAGCGGCGACGGCG
>JAJZQS010000148.1 GCA_021806745.1 bacterium | reverse complement strand
ACGAGGAGACCGAGCGCCTGACGCTGGCGCTGGTGCGCGCGGGGCGCGTGCAGACCGTCGAGAGGGCCCTGATCGGCAAGCTTTCCGAGGAAATTCGCCTGGACCGCACGGGCGCGGTGGCCGGCGCCTCCCAGCGGGAGGCGGCGATCTCGCCGGTGGACGGATTGGTCGTCGGGCGCTACGAGGCCGGCCCGGACGGCGTGCGCGTCTACGCGCGCGTGATCGCGGTCCAGGACGGAGTCATCGTTGCCGCGGGCACGGGCGTGATCGCACCGCAGGCGGCCGACGAGAGCGCCACGCCGCCGGACGGCAGTCCCGCCGCCGCGGACGAGGCCTGCGCTCGCGTGCAAGAGGACGTCAAGCCCTCCGACGACGCGTTGGAGCTGAAGGCGCGTTATTGGGCCTTGCGACTGCGGCTGGGGGAGCCGTCCTCGGCCGCGCAAAAAAACGCGCTCGCCACTCTCGGCGACGACGACTCGCGCGGCCGCTACGAGGCGGCGCTGGCCTCTTGGATCGCCGCCGACGTGATCCCCCCGCTGAGCCCGGACGAGGTCGCGCGCGTCAAGGCGTTCGACGCCCGCGCGCGCGACCGGGTCCAGTTGTGCGCCCGCTGACCTACAGGTCCGCGGCGGCCTTCAGCGTCTCGTAGCGCTTGGGATTCTGGGCCTTGAACTGGTCGAGCAGCTTCTGGCGCGCGTCCTGCCAGGCCTTCGCGTTGGCGCCGGTCTTGCGGTGGACGCTGTCGTAGGTCAGAAACTCCCAGATGTGGGCGCCTTCGCTGTGCGCGATGTCGCAGCCGGGCTTGTTCATCATGCGCTTGATGTAGCGCATCCAGATCTTGACGCCGGGCTCCCAGATGGCCGGGTTGCTGAACACTTCCGGATCGGTCTTCTTGAGCTCGGCCAGCGCGGCCTTCTGCTTGGCCTCGTCGGCGCCCACCGGCGGCTCCACGAATCGGCTGTTGAGCGGCCGCGAGGCCGTGTGGCACTGCGAGCAGCGGCTGAGCAGCAGCTTGTAGCCGGCCTGGATTTTCTCGGGATAGGACTTCACGACGGAATCCGGCAAAGTCGCGGGGCCGAGATCGGCGGGGTAGGGGTCGCCGGCCGAGCCCTTGGCGAGCGCGGAGGGCGCGGCGCAGAGGCCGAGCGCGACGGTCAGCGCGGCGAGCGTCATCGAGCGTTTCATGAAGGTCTCCTCTGAGAGCGTGTGCGACAAGTTGATTTTAACTTTACCGATCGGGCCAGTCAATCACGGTTATAATACGGGCGCATGGGCGGCGAGTTCGCGGCGCTTCACGCGGGATTGGACGCATGGCGGGTGCGTTTTGGCGCGCGCTATCTGCGCGCGACGGCGGCGTCCGCGCCGATCTCGGCGCTCGCGTTGGCTCGCGCGCGGGCTTGGTGCCGCCGACGCGACGCGGCGCGCGGCCGGGTGGCGACGCGGGCTCTGTTCGCGGCTCTGGGCGGCGGCGGGGCCGTGCCCGGCCGCGTCGCCCGGGCGGGCGGCGCGGGCTGGGGGTTGTTCGCGCGCCGAGCGCTGCGGCAAGGAGAGGCGCTGGGCGAGTATTCCGGCGTTCTGGTCGAGGGCTGGCGCGGCGGCCGCTTCCGGCCGTATCTGCTGCGCTTTCCGTTTCCGTTTCGCTGGGCCGTGGACGCGGGGCCCGCGGGCAACGAACTGCGTTTCGTCAACCATTCCTCCCGCGCGGCCAACCTCGACCGCGATTTCGTCTTTCATGACGGCCTGCCGCGGCCGCTTCTGATCGCCTCAAGAGCGATCGCCGCGGGCGAGCAGTTGCTGCTGGACTACGGCCCCGGCTACGCTTTCGCGCGCCCGCCGCTGGAGCTGACGCCGTGACAGAGACCTCCGCCGACGCGGTCTTTGCGCGCATGGCCCGCCGCCGTCCCCGCCGCGTGGTCTTGCTGGCGGGTGCCGGCGCCGACAGCGCGGCGCTGCTCGTCGAGCTTCTGCGGCGAGGATTCGAGACGCATCCGCTCTATGTCCGCAGCGGCCTGCGCTGGGAGGCGGCGGAGCTCCACTGGCTGAAGCGCCTGCTGACCCGGCTGGCCGGCCCGCGTCTGCGGCCGCTGACCGTCATGGACGCGCCGATTCTCCCGGTCCTGCCGCGGCGGCATTGGAGCGTGTCGGGCGCCGTGCCGGACTGGGATAGTCCCGACCGCAGCGTCGGCCTTCCGGCGCGAAATCTCACGCTCGCCGCGACGGCGGGACTTCTGTGCGGCGCGCGCCGAGCGAGTTGGATCGCGACGGCGATCCTCAAGGGCAACCCGTTTCCGGACGCGCGGCCGCGGGCGCTTCGCGCCGCGGCGGCGGCGATCGGCTTGGCGTTGGACCGCCGCGTCGGCATCGCCGCGCCCTACGCGCGGCTGGGCAAGGCGCAGGTGCGCGCGCGCGTGCCCGAGACGCCCTGGGAGCTCACCTTCTCGTGCTTGAGTCCGCGGGGTCTGCGCGCCTGCGGCGGCTGCAACAAGTGCGCGGAGCGCGCGCGCGCGGGTTTCTAGGCTCGGCCGGGGCGGCGCGGCCGGTCGGAGTGCTTGAGGCTGAGCTCTCGGCCGCTGGCCAGCGAGCGGGCCCAGGCGTCGAACTCGGCGGCCTTGGCGTCGATGATCGCGCGGGCCGCGGCGATCTGTTCGGCGCGCTGGGACATGTTGCGCGCGACGATGGACTGAAGGTCCTCGAGGCGGTAGAGATAGACGCCGTCGAGCGCGTGCGCGGACTCCTCGACGTCCCGGGGCATCGCGATGTCGATGAGGAAAAGCATGCGCCCCGCGCGGCGGCGCAGCGCGTCTTCGATCATCGCGCGGGTGATGACGGCCGACGGCGCTCCGGTCGAGGACACGACGACGTCCGCCTCGGCCAGCGCGGCGGGCAGATCTTCCCAGCGCGCCGCCTCTCCATGGAAGCGCGCGGCCAGCGCGTAGGCGCGTTCCCAGGTCCGATTGACCACGGTCAGCCGCTTGGCTCCGCGCGCGGCCAAATGCTTGACCGCCAGTTCCGCCATCGCGCCGGCGCCGACGATGAGCGCGGCCTTGCCCTCCAGTCGGCCGAAGATGCTCTCGGCCATCTGCACGGCGACCGAGGGCACCGAGGAGGCCCCGTTGGCGATTCCCGTCTCCGAGCGGACCCTCTTGCCCACGTAGAGCGCGCGCTGGAAGAGCACGTTCAGGCGCTTTCCGGTCATCCCGGCGCGGCGGGCGGTCTCGTAGGCGGACTTCACTTGTCCCAGGATCTCGGTCTCGCCGACGACGAGCGAATCCGTCCCGGAGGCGACCGAGAACAGATGCGCGGCGGCGGCGGCGTCCTCGCGCGTCTCCAGTCCGCAGGCGAGGTCCGCGCCGGCCGCCTCGCTGAGCGCGGCCAGGAGAAGCTCCCTCGGGCATTCGCGCTCGGGCGAGGAGGCGACATAAAGCTCGAAGCGGTTGCAGGTCGACACGGCCGCCGCCTCCTCGACGCCTCGCGCGCGCAGCCGCGAGAGAATTTCCTCCACCGGCACGGCCGCCAGCGCCTCCCGCGAGGCGGTGTCCGCCGCGCGATGTCCCCAAGCCAGCAGGCGCAGCTTCACCGCAGCCCTCCTAAATAAGAGTGGCGTCCGCTGTAGAACTCCGCGCCCAGGAAGGTGGCCAACACCGAGGCAAAGCCCAGAAGCGAGAGATAGACGGGCCGCCGACCCCGGCGGCCGCCGATGAAGTGGCGCCAGAGGAAAACGCCGTAGATCGCGGCGGTGACCACGGCCATGGTCAGCTTGGGGTCTCCCCCCCAGCGCCAACCGTCGCGATAGGCCCAGACCATGCCCATGGCCAGCCCCGCCAGCAAGACGGGATAGGCCCAGGCGATGATGCGGGCGTGCAGGTAGTCGAGCTCGTCCAAAGACGGCAGGCGGTAGCACAGCGCGCCGGGCTTGCGCGACTTGATTTGCCGTTCCTGTACGAGGAACGCCGCGGCGACTCCGGTGGCGTTGGCGAGCGCGGCGTAGGCGGTCATCAGGAGGAATGGATGAAGATTCAGCCAATAATATCGCAACGACTCTGCCAGCGGGGCGACATCCGGCGGCGCCAAGAGAACCGCCGCGCCCAGCGACGCGGCCGCCCAGGGCAGAACGAAAGCGCCGAGAATGTCGAGCCGGCGTCCTTGTTCGACGGCAAGGAATGTCGCGGCCAAAGCCAGGCCCATGTAGGAGAGGGCGCCGTAGAACGTGGTCAGCGGCAGGAAAAACCGATTTTCGGGGTAAGTCCAAAATTGGGACAGCCGCAAAGCGAAGGCGGCGGCGTGAAGGGCCACTCCGATCTTCAGGAAAAAGAACATCGTCCGGCTGGACCGTTCGCTTTTGGTGAAAAGATACGCGATCGAGGCGAGCGCTGCCGACGCATACAGCAAGAAGCTGCAGGCCGCGAATACGCCGTGCGCGTTCACGCGGCTATTCTACCACGCCCGGGGCGCGTCAGTCTCCGGACCAGGGATTGAAGCGGCCGCCGCGGATGGGCGCTTGGGCGCACAGGCGCTCGAAGAGCGCGAGCTGCTCGGCCGTCGCGCCGTCGGTCTTCAGGCGCTCGAGCGCGGGATAGTACACGGCGCCGTACTCGGTCTGGGACCACGGATAACCTTTGTAGGAGATCACCGAGGCCGCGCGGGCGCGTACCTGGTCGTCACTGAGAAGCCTTGCGGATTTTCCCCGCCCGCGTGCGGCGCCGAGAATTCCGGCCGCGCCCAGAAAGCCGCCGAACATTCCGCCGACGTCGTTGGGCACGGGACCTTGCCAGCCGGGAGGAATCTGCACGGAGTTCGTCGCCGCGGGGGCGTGGCCCAGGGCGTAGAACAGCGCGCCGTAGATCGCCGCGACCAGGCCGAAAAGCCCCGCGGCCGCGGCGATCGCCTTCAGCCGTCCGTAGGGATCGGGGATGGTCGTCTCGCCCGTGGCGGCGTTCACGGAAAGAATCACCTTG